>JABDNS010000075.1 GCA_013043705.1 Pseudomonadales bacterium | reverse complement strand
CGAAGCGCGCAAAATAAACAGCAACCTCGAGCAGCTCATTCTTGTAGAAGGCTACATGGATGTGATTGCATTGTTCCAGTACGGTATCAGCTGCGCGCTGGCCACGCTGGGCACCGCAAGCAGCATTGCCCATTTGGAAAAAATCTTCCGACATACCAATCGCCTGGTGGTTTGCTTTGATGGTGATGCGGCTGGCCGCAAAGCCGCCGAGCGTTTGTTAGAGAACGCGTTGCCCGCGATGAAAGATGGCCGAGAAATTCTGTTTATGTTTTTGCCCGCGGGCGAAGACCCGGATACGTTTATAAAAAACAAAGGCAAGGAAGCATTTCTTTACGAGGTAGAACAAGCCGCGCCATTAGAGGATGAATTATTCGCTATTGCCGGTCGCGATATCGCGATGGACTCCGATGCTGGCGTTGCGCGCTTCGTTAGCAATGCATTGCCACTTATCGCCCAATTACCGAAAGGCATTTTTAAGGCGCGTATTATCCGGCAGCTTGCAGAACGCGCTGGCGTAACCGAGCAATTGCTGGAAGAGCAATTGCAGCAACAGCGGGTTAATAAGCCCCCTGCACGGCATAACGAAGCCAATAAGGCTAGCCAGCCAAGCGCTCGCGCCAACCAGGAAAAAAATCAACACCCGGAAATGAATATCTCAGGCCCTGGTCAAACCGGCAACGCAGTTGCAGCGCATTCAAATCAGCAGAACGGTGACGGCCGCAACGCGAAAAATAATTCGCCAGTAAACACTGCGCAAACCGGCGGAAGCGGGCATAACGCATCACCGCCGCTGGTTTGGGCGCTGGCCACGTTGCTGCATTTCCCGCAATTTGCCGGCGAGGTAGAAATACATGAACAGTTGCTGGCGAGTAAAGCACCCGAGGCGCAACTGTTGGGTAGCTTGTACCGTTTTATCCGCGGCGTATTGAATGACGAGGGCAGCGCCCCCACTACCTACAGGATTCTGGGGCATTGGCATGGCACCGACATTGGCCGCGAATTGGGTCGTGCCGCTGCCAACCACACGCCCGCGCAAGATAGCAACGTTGCGCTGCAGGAATTTCGCGACACGCTGCAAAGGCTCGTGGAACAGCAACACCAAGCTGGCGAGCGGGAGAAAGCGTTGGCGCTGGCGGCGCGCAATCCGTCTGAATTGTCGCCTGAAGACAAAGCGTTCCTGCTCAACCTGGGTAAAAAATCACCCGGCAAGGCGTAATTTCATGCAAATCACTGTCTTAAAAAAAGGCCTGAATGGCAAGCATTTTGGCGCAAGCGCTTACTTAGCCGCAGGATTAAGTTATAATGGCGGGCTACCTCGTTTGAACGGGTTATCATCCATCCAATTTGACTAGTTTTTAAACAATCATGTGGCTTCACTCTGTGCAGCTGCAGTGGTAACTGCGCGCCTGCTGCAATTGCATCGACGCATGTCAACGAGCACAGTTTCATTCGGCAACGAATGTTAGCAAGAACAATTAGTAAGAACGGCATCCAATAAGGTAAGAGATCAAATGGCAGACGCAAAACAGTCCCGCATCAAAGCGCTGATTGCCAAGGGCAAAGAGCAAGGCTATTTGACCTACGCAGAAGTGAACGATCACTTACCTGAAGATATTTCGGATCCGGACCAGGTCGAAGATATCATCCAGATGATCAACGACATGGGTATCAAGGTGTTCGAAACAGCACCGGATGCCGATGAGCTGTTGTTAGTAGACGACGATTCCACCGACGATATTGCCGCCGCCGAAGCCGCCGCCGCGTTGGCTGCGGTTGAAACCGAGGCAGGCCGCACCACCGACCCGGTGCGCATGTACATGCGTGAAATGGGCACTGTAGAACTGCTCACTCGCGAAGGCGAAATCGCTATTGCCAAGCGTATTGAGGAAGGCATCCGCGAAAAAATGGCCGCGCTGGCCTGTTTCCCGAACACCGTGCAATCGGTACTGAATGAGTACGAGTTAGTAGACAAGGGCGAGAAAAAACTGGCCGATGTGATGCTGGGTTATCTCAACCCGGCTGATTCTGTGCCTTCTGCGCAAGAAATTGCCGAAGCGCAAGCTGCGAAAGCGGCTAACGCAGGCAAAGAAGACAACGAAGAAGCCGTTGATACAGGCCCCGACCCTGAAGAAGCCAGGCAAAAGTTCAAGGCGCTTGCCACGCAACTTGCCAAAACCGAGCGTTCGGTTAAACGCTACGGTCGCGATGCCTCATCGGCACAGAAGAACCTGACCGAGCTTGGCGAATTGTTCAAGTACTTCAAGGTAACACCCAGGCTACTCGACCCGATTATGTTACGCCCGCGCGAAACGCTGCACGCTATTCGCGAGCAAGAGCGCGAAATTATGCGCTTGTGTGTGCGTACAGCAAAGATGCCGCGCAAGGATTTCCTGAAGAATTTTTCGGGCACCGAAACCGACATTAAGTGGCTGGATAAAATAATCAAGGCCGGCAAGGAGCCCTATGCGAGGCGTCTTGAACCATTGCGCCCCGACATTGCCCGCGCGCTGAGTAAGCTGATAACGATTGAAGAAGTTATTGGCCTTAGCATTGCAGAAATTAAAGATATCAACCGCCGCATTTCGCTGGGCGAAGCGCGTGCGCGCCGTGCCAAGAAAGAAATGGTGGAAGCCAACCTGCGCTTGGTTATTTCTATTGCGAAAAAATATACCAACCGTGGCCTGCAGTTCCTGGATCTTATCCAGGAAGGCAACATTGGTTTAATGAAAGCGGTAGACAAGTTTGAGTACCGCCGGGGCTACAAATTTTCGACTTATGCCACCTGGTGGATTCGCCAAGCGATTACGCGTTCGATTGCCGACCAGGCGCGCACCATTCGTATTCCGGTGCATATGATTGAAACGATCAACAAGCTTAATCGCATATCGCGGCAAATGCTGCAGGAAATTGGTCGCGAGCCTACGCCGGAAGAACTGGCTGAGCGTATGGAGATGCCCGAAGACAAAGTGCGCAAGGTGCTGAAGATTGCCAAAGAGCCCATTTCAATGGAAACCCCAATTGGCGACGACGAAGACTCGCACCTGGGTGATTTTATTGAAGACGGCACCGTGGATTCACCAGTGGATTCCGCTACCGACCAAAGTCTGCGCGATGCCACTACCGACGTGCTTGGGAGCCTAACCGCACGCGAAGCCAAAGTACTACGTATGCGATTTGGCATTGAGATGAATACCGACCACACGTTGGAAGAAGTAGGTAAGCAGTTTGATGTAACCCGCGAGCGGATACGGCAGATAGAAGCCAAGGCGCTGCGCAAATTGCGCCATCCGAGCAGGTCGGATCATTTGCGCAGCTTCCTCGACGAGTAAGCCGCAAATATTAAGGTTTGATTTTGAAAGCGCGGCGGTATAATCGCCGCGTTTTTGTTTGTTTCGAATAATAATATTCTAATTCTGCATGACGCAGAAATTTGCGCCAGAACGCAAAGCCGAGCAATTTAGGCACATGACTAAACGCCGGCGCAGAGAGAAAATTCTTAACGCAGGATTTTAGTTTGATGGCAAAGCGTCCCGCAGTTAGCTTAGGGAGCATACAGCACGTATCTGACCGAGGATCGGGAGGAGACAACGCAGCCAATGAACGAAAAGACAAGTTAAGGGCCCATAGCTCAGTTGGTTAGAGCGTCCGACTCATAATCGGCCGGTCCCTGGTTCGAGTCCAGGTGGGCCCACCATATTTCCGAGGTGCTTACCGCATACATAGGTAACACTTTATACCGGAGACATGGGTAACAGTTTCGAAGCAAACGGACTGTTGCCCACTGGCTCCACCTTGTTCACGGTATCGTCGAAGAATCCTAAGTCATAATCCATGAAGCTGACAAGCCAGATACTGTCAGCGACCTCGCGGATGCCGACGTGCTGGCCCCCAAAGACGGTACTGAAGTTAATCTTACGCCCATCGAGACAGATCCTGCCACACTCGGTGACCATGATGGTCCGGTCGTGATAGGGGTACTCCGGCACGGCGGGTGGATGGTATTCTCGCGGTGACGGTGTATACACTTCGCCTGGGTACTTGCCACTTAGCGCCTGATGCGGGCGGTCATTATTGTAACCCTCAATAAACGATTCGAAGTGCTCCTGCTGTTGTAGCAAGTTGTACTTCGGTGGTTGTGTGGTCTCTTTTTTTAGGGTCAGGTGCATGCGTTCGTGTCGGCCATTTTGTTGCGGGTTGCCGGGCTTGATGCGCTCAATGCGAATGCCCAGCCGCAACCACCACACCGCCAACTTGCTCAACCCATAATACGCATTGGGTGATGCGAACGGCACGCCGTTATCAGTGCGTATGGCGATGGGTAACCCAAACTCCTTGAAAGTCCGCTCAAACACGGGAAAAGCGCCTTTTTCCTTGGTCGACGGCAGGCTCTCGCAGGCTAATAAATACCGCGAACGATAGTCGGTAATCGTGAGCGGATAACAATACTGCCGGTTACCCAAACGAAACTCGCCTTTGTAATCCGCACACCACAAGCCGTTAGGCACCTTCGTATCACGCAGTGATGTGCCTTTGGCTTTGTAACGACGGCGCTTGCGGCGCTTCACCAAACCGTTGCGATCAAGCACAGCATGGATCGTACTTTTGGCGGGTGGCTTAATGGTGGGGTATTGCTTGATGAGCTTGTCGCGTATCTTGGGCGCGCCCCAGGTCGGGTACTCACGCTTGATAGCAAGAATCGAGCGCTCCAGCTGAAACGGCAGTTGGTTCGCATGCCGATAGGGCTTACGCGGCCTGTCTTCCAGGCCATGTAAGCCATAATCTTTGTAGCGGTTGTAGATCTTGTAACCGGTTTTGCGCGAGATACCGAACTCGCGGCAAAGCCCTGCCATCTTCTCCCCATCGAGGAGCCTGGCAACAAATCGAAGACGTTCATCCATCGGTTGACACTCATTCCAGGGCATCCGGGAACCCTCCCAAATGCCGAATTGTGTCACCTATGTCTCCGGTATATTGTGTAACCTATGTCTCGGGTAGCTCACAATTATTTCATAGGCTTATAGCTATTGGAGCGTCCGATTCTGGAGACCCATTTGGGTGAGAGCGGAATTCGGATAGTCGGACGTTCTATGAGGCGATGTCCGGCGAGAATCGATGGCGCTTATAGGCATTCATGGGGGTACTCTACCCAGCAGGGAGATTTAAATGGCAAAACTCAATTTAGCGAGTTGACTTGGCAGTACTACCGCTGAAGTTGATCCCGGTCAGCTCGGCCAGATCTTTGTGGTATGTGGCGATATCATCGAGGCCAATTTGACCCAGATCGTTGTGCCCACAGGCCCTTGCCAGCACCTGCATAAGTTCCACAGTGCTGGAGAGATAAGTATTTAACCGTTGCGCGCCAGTATCGATATC
>JABDNS010000069.1 GCA_013043705.1 Pseudomonadales bacterium | reverse complement strand
GCCTTGGCACCCTGTATCGCTGCCTTTTGCCCTGCAGGCCCACTGCCGATTACGGCAATATCGTAGTCATACTGTTGCATGGTCATTCTGTCCGTTGCTGTATTTCGCGACAAAGCTTGTGAATACTGTTTTCAATACGTTTTCCCGATAATCGAAGTGATATCGTCTCTACTGCTGGCTACGCTAAATTGTCATGGTATCCAGCAACGACTGCACTCCTTCAACCTGGCCCTGTAACCGCAAGAGATCCTCTTGATAAAAATTCAGGTCCCGGAAAATGCCATTGCTGGAAAGCACTGATTCGATATCTTTCTCGTTAAAGCCCTCAACGCTAACGTTGGCAAGCTCACGACCAGCGTGAACCACCATCACTACCTCACGAGAACCCGGCGCACCGTAGTAGTCGTCGATATAATTGATGGCCTCAGCAACGGTATCCGGCAGCTGCCAACGCATGGCTAGATTAACGCCCAGCACCTGGTGATAACGCGCCAGTAGTTCGTCCCACTCATCATCGCTAATTTGGCGGCCGGTCTCGCTCTCGATCTTTAACAAGTTGCGCAGTGCAACGGCTTTACCTATTTGATGCAGCAGGCCGCTAAGGTAGGCAAGCTCGGTGTTACAGCGAGCAATGCGCGCAATTTCGCGTGACCACGCTGCCGAGGCCAACGCGTGCCGCCACATTGCGTGCACCCTGTCTTTGGTGCGGCCCTGCGCATCGAAAACGGATTCGCTTACGCTAATTGTTAATGCCATTTGGCCAAGCAAGCGCATGCCAAGTTTCGCGATACCCTGTTGCAGGGTCTGGATTTTTCCGTAGCCACTAAACGCGGCAGAATTGGCCATGCGCATAACGTGGCCGGCTAGTGCCGGATCATTCTGGATTAGCGTAGCCAGTTCCTGTGCGCTGGAATCCTCGCTGTTGACCAACTCCAACACGCGCGCACCAACGGCCGGTAAAACAGGCAGGTCTACGTCGCCGGATTCGATACATTTTCGAAGCAGGTCATCAAGGCTGTCGGTAGATAGCGGTACGGCGTTGGTGGAGCGCAAGGCATGCACCTCAATTCAACAAAGTTTATCGACTATTGCTCAAGTGTAGCCTAAGGTTATTGCGCCAAAGTTGAATCGCGGTTTTTTTAAGCAGCCTTATTTATTAGCTTCAGCCCTTAGCTTCAGCCCTTTACTCAAATACAGGTCACACATCGGGCAGGAACCAGCTTGCCGGCATGCGACGATCGAAGTGGCCGCGGCCTTGAATCGGCCGCCGTCATGGCAGTAAAAAGCTGCCTTTCCCTGGCGATTATTTCGCTTTCATGCCGGTGCGGATAGATTGCGCTTGCAGGCGTTACAGTGCGCAAAAAATCAGCGGAATCCAGCAGCGCTGCGCTGGCGTGAAGCAACTCGTGTAGAAATGTATCCGCCGGGCTCGCCTGGCAAGTGGCCGAATTTTCAAGGCAGCCTTGCTGCGAAAAATGCGCTGCGCTGCGCGGGTCAAAGTAAATGGTAGCGGCGTGCACCCTAAAATTCGTCGCGCTCACTTTGGTGCGAAACTCGCCTTTTCGATAGCGTATTTTTAATGCCTTGCCAGCAACACTCTCTAACAACGCCAGCGCTTGCGGGCGTTCGGCTATGTACCCGGCCAGCACCTGCAAATCCTGTTGCAGGGTTTTTGCGTCGTCGCGGGTTGGCAACCACAGGGCTCGCAATATAAGCAAGGCGCGCTGTTCGGCTATACCCGTGCTGTTGGCATGTTCTGTTTTGCCGGCAAACGATGGCGGCGCGCTCATTAAGGCTGATGCGCCAAGAACAATGACCAGCAATGCACCGGTAAATCGGCAACGCAATGCGGGCGGGTAGCTACGAGACTGCCTGGGGCCAATACGGCAAGCCACTGCGCGCACGCAAACGGCAAGCGCCTGCCATGCACGCTGGCATAATTGCAATGATGTGCCCGAGCACTGATCCACCTGCTTCCCCGTCTACCTGCTTATTTATTGGCCTGCACATTATTTAATCTAGAACGTGCTGGTCGCTAAACAACCGGTTTGCGGGGTTTTTAATCAGAAAGTGGCAGTTTGTGCGCTGTTCGATGTTTGGGCTGCGAAGTCCTGCCCGAAGCTTGCTGGCGGACCAAAGCGTGCGTGCAGACGAAAAGCCGCACGCACAAAAAAACCCGCGCACCGAAATCGGCGGCGGGTTTTTGGCTAAGGGTGGTTTAGCGTGCGCTTAGCGCTTCAGCTCAACGCGGGCGCGGCGATTGTAGGCACGGTTTGCAGCCGAATTATTTGGCTTGGCCGGCAACGCTTCACCGAAATGAAAAGTTTCAATGGCATCGCTGCGCACCCCCAACGATTCCATATACATTGCAGTAGAACGAGCGCGGCGCTGCGAGAGCGCCAAATTGTAAGGCTCGGAGGCATTGTCATCAGTATGTGCCGCAATTTGTATGCGCCTGAATTCGCGAGAACCAAGGAAGAAACTTGACACTTCGCTGAGTCGGGTGGCGAACTCCGGCTTGACGACCGCACTGTCGTTATCAAAATGTATCAGGCTACTGATCAAATGCTGGAACTGCTTGAGCCGCTGCTCATCGAAACAAGGATCATCGCTGGCGCTAAAATCACCGGCAATACTCGCCGCCGCACCGCCGCTCGAACCACAAGGTAAGCTCGGCTCTGCAGCACCGCCAATTGCACCTAGCGATGCCGCGGTTACGTTACTGACATTTACGAATGAAAGTTGTTGCGCCTGCAGCGCAGTAAGATCGGGCAAACCGACCGGTGGCGGTACCTGCCGTATTGAAATACTTTGTATATTCACCCAGTCGACAAAATCACTCTGGCCATTAATGCCTTCACCGTCCGGCGCCAGCGGGCCTGAGCGCGTTGCATTAAAAACGTTTTCCAGTCGATCAATACCGCCGCCGCCATCGAGCAGGCCGGTTACAACGCCGCCTTGCATAACAAACAGGTCATCACCGCCAGCGCCCTCAACCTGCTGCACGCTGCCTGCAATATCAAATTGGTCATCTTGCCGGCTACCACGCAATAGTGCGGTATTGCTGGCATTTTCAAGAGTGCCACCGACATCAATGCGCAGCACATGCTGCAAGCCTTCACGCGCTAATAGTCGCGAAAAACCACTGAATGTAAGCGCGTCATTGTTTGACCAGTCGTTGCCGCCAACACCTTGCCAGCCGGCTGTGCCGCTATTGCTGCCGTTAACCTGGTAATTGGCCAGCCCGCTTAGTGTGTTGATATCGCCTACGCCTGCCAGCTCGGCCGAGGCAGCTGTCACGTTGGCATTACTTAACAAGCGAAACTCACCACCAGTACCGCTTTGCGCATCGCCAACTTCAATCTGCAACTTGGCAGCACCGGCCTGCACTTCACCACCGAGCGCGACGAGGTTAGCGGCTAGCGAAACATTGCCATCACCGTTGATCGTATCGCGGCTATCGATAGTGCCGGTATTGAGTAACCTGGCACCTTGCGAGACTAACGTGACCTGACCCTGTTGATTAACTGTTACGCCGGTGGCGCGCAGCACACCGCTATTGTTTAACGCCAGGCTTAGCGGGTCATCTACCGAAGCGGCAAGATAAATTTGATTCGCCTCTACCACGCCAGTACTGGCAACACGGATACCCTCAGCAGCAATGCCCGCGGTGGCCAAGGGCGCCCTTACCATCATCATGTCGTTAACGCTAAACACAACGTCGGCCTCGCCCGCACTTAGCGCTTCGAATCGACCGTCCGGCACATTTACCGCGCCATCAATATTTATACTATCGGCCAGCAGCAGCACATTGGCGCCGTCGCCGTTCACTTGCAAACCACCAATATCGATGGCGTTGCCATTTAGCGGGCTGCTGAACTGGTACTGGACATCGCCCGTGGCCGGGCGTAACAGCTCTGGGTTAATGTTGTGTGTGGAAAATAATACGCTATCGCCGCCTCCGCTCAAGGCGTTGAAATTTACCGTAAAGCCGCTGCCGGTAAGCACGCCCGCACTATTAAGGAAAAATACACGCATCTCTGGCGCAAAAATGCCTTCATGTACAGAACGCACCCCGGAACGGTCGTCAATGACACCGGTCCAACTCGCATCGCCAGTAACACTTTTCACCACCAGCGTTTGGCCCTGCCCAATACTGACATTATCACCGAACGCGACCATGGAATTGTCAGCATCGAACACCAACGTGCCGGTATCGTTTGTAAAAGAGTAATCCGCCGTGCCGACCACCTCGGTCATGCTGGCTTCGTCTGTAGGTAACAATGCGAGCACGACCGGCGCACTTGCAATTGAAAGCAGCGCGGAACTAATCTGTATCATTTTATTTATTTTCATAACATTCACCTGCTCTAACAACTCAATAAAGCACCGCGCGAGACCCTGTTCGCGCAACCATTAAAAATCGATTCCTGCCTGGAACCAGAACTGCTGATCATCACCGTTATCGGCTTGCTTACCTGCGAACGGCTTGGCTGCCGACACATCGAAGAATGCACGCTGGCCTGGAAGATTAAGCCTTGCACCCAGGCCAAAGCCGCTCAACTCACGGCGCGTAATACCACCTGCACCATTACGGTTTTTGGCCCAGCCGTAATCGGCGAACAGTTTCAGTTCCAGCACCTGGCTCCATGCGTACTCGCCAAACGCAATGCCTTCGGAAAACGCTCCGCCACTGATAACCCAGGCCAGGCTACTGTAGATCGCGCGGTCGGCGGTAAATTCCCCGGTAGGATAGGCGCGCACGTTATACGGCCCACCAAGACTCATTTTTTCCAACGAGGCAAGTTGGTCATTACTGTACTGGCCCGAAAAGAGCAGCAGTAATTGATGATTGGCAACAAGGTTTTGCAAACGGTTATAGCTGGCGCTAATACTGCGAAACTGGCCCGCAAGGTTTTGCGAACCCGGCGCCTTGGTTAATGAGCTGTCGGCGCCATCCAGTGAGCCCAGCACGTCATTAAAGCCACGGCTCAGCCCCAGCGACGCGCGGTAGACGCCTCGCAGGCGCTGGTCAACGCCTTCAGCGATGACGCGCGCGCTGAGCACACTGAGCCTGTCGACGCCCAGACTGTTGTTTGCTTGCAGCACTTCGGCGCGCTTGGTCGCCACACCTACTTCGCTGCGCACACTGAGTTCGCGCGAATTAAACCAGCGAGAAAGCAACGTTAGATTGGCAATCTCGGTGTCGCCCTCAAAGTTTTGCGCTTTAATCGCCGGGGCTTCCACGTCGTAGCGCGTTTCGCTAAAACCAATGCCGAGGGTGTGCACCAGGCTTGGCAGGGTTATTTCGTAGCGCAGCCGGGCGTTGCGTAAATCACCAGGGCTAAATGTTTTGATCGCGTCAACGTAAAGCGCGTCGCGATTGCCGCTAAAGTTGTTTACCCTGGCACCAAGTCCCACGCGCCAGTCACCGGTGCTATCAATGCCATGGTTGTCGACCCTTGCCGAATAACGAACCGGCTCTTCGCGGGTAGTCTGCAGCCCAAGCGTAGTGGTGCCCGTTTCTGCGCCCGGCTCGAAAACCGCAACCGCGCTTTGGCCTGGCAACTCGTTCAACAGCAGCAAACGTGGCTCCAGGGTTTGCCGTTGCACCGGCGCGCCCTTAAGCGAACGGAACGCATGCGTAATGTGCTGTTTGCTATACAGCTGGTTTGATTTGGCCGCCACATCACCAACGATGGCGGAAAATATGCGCAATCTCACGCTACCATCTTGTACCTGCTGGGGTGGCAAAATAGCCTTCGCCAACAGGTATCCTTCGCCACGTAAAAAATCTGTCAGTGCGTTAGCGGCGACATCGAGCTCTGCAATAGTCAGCCGCTGGTCGCGCTCTTGCAAAAACTTGCGCATCATCTCGGTGGCTGCCGCCTGGCTAGCGGCGCCAATGGCTTCGGGCTCTTCCCAAGCCAGCTCGAAAGCGGTAACAGATATTTTAGGCCCAAGTGTATTGCCACCGGCACGCTCCGGGGTTGCCGGCACCTGGATGGGATCATCGGTTTGGTCGGGAACCGCGGGCGCGGGCCTGGCCGGCTCTATAGCACCCGGGTCGACCGGCACCTGCGCTATGGCAGAGGAAAAAATTGTAGAAGCCAGCAAAAAAAGCAGCGCTGATAGTGTGCCTCCAGGCGAGCAGCGGCCGCAGCAGAAAAAGCAGCGACGTACGTAGAAAAAACAACGGCAACCAGCGCGCCACCGGAGGGATTCCGGATACTGGTTTACAGCATGCAAAAAGGGCTGTGGATGATGGACAATGACATGGTTATGCACGTATTACTCTTTCCTGTTAATGCCTGTAACGCCGGGCTCGGCGGCGCCCGGTGTTGTGATTCGATCGCACGCTTGCGAGTGATACCAGCGCAAAACCGAACAACCATGCAGCCGCCGGTAACGGTATTGGCTGGATGGCAAGCTGCACATCAAACTGGTTTACATAGTAACTGCCGTTGAAACTTGTCAGCGTTAAGGGTTCCGAATTTCCAGCCGGCGTTTGCATAAGCGCTAGCTCGTTGACGAACGCAAAGCTTTCATTTTCGCTTAAGCCCAGTGTTTGGAATGTATTGCAATCATTTCCCTGGTCCGGGTACGCGTAACCGCAGTTGGCCGTTGTATTGCTACGCTGCAAGTTAATGTCGCCTATCGAGTCACTTTTTCCAGGCCCTAAAACAACGGGTGTACTACCGCCAACATAAATGTTTTGCGCAGCGTCTCGATCCGCAATAACAAAAATATTGTTTAGTTGAATACCCGTGGCAACGTTGATATTCCAACTGTTTACTTGTGCGCTGGACAATACCAAAGATACAACACTGCCGGCATCGCCGCTCACATTTACATTAATGGCACTTGGCGCTTCAGTGGCAGCAGGCGCTTCACCGCTGACATCTGCCCAGGTCTGGTGGGCGCCCAGCCAAACAAGCTCCTCACCACCATCGTTACTACCAAAGGGGGCGGTGCTATCAACAATGTCCTGGAAAATACTGTAGGTCTGCCCAGCATAAAGGTAGGAAGAGCCGTCGCCGGATGGCGTAACGAGGCTCACCAGCGCGGCATTCACATGGCACGCGCCGAAGAAAAAAGCAGCGCAAAGCACGCGAAAGAATTTTCCGGCCCCAACCCGCTGACACTCGCTTCGACATGAAAACAATAAACCTGGCATCGCCATCACCACACCCTCTGGGTTGTGATACTGCTGCGATATAAAACTGGCGTGAATGAAGCGTACGGCGTTGCTAGGCGCAATGCCGCGGGGTGAATCGCCCTGCTCCAGACCCAGTAGTACACGCGGTATCACTGTGTTTGAACCAGAGGCCAAGGGGACCTCCTATGTTACCGAGGGTCGTTTAAAAGTCAATCGTATATTTTTTAACCTAATATTTAGATATGCCACTTTGACAATGCAATGTACCAGTAACACTATGATTTAATTATATTTTTTTGCCAACTAGTGGACAACATCCCGAATTGAATTCGAAGCCCAGCGCTTATGTGAAAATTACGACCGGTTGGATGCAAGTTACTCTATCGTAAAGAATTTTTCTGCGATCTGCGCAAAGATCTCCGGCTGCTCGGCGTGCAACCAATGACCTGCGTCGGCAATCCGCTCGAATTTGGCGCCGGCAAACAATGCCGTGCAGGCCTTTTCATACCCGGGCAGCAGATAATTCGAGCGCTCACCCGCCACGAACAACACGGGGCCCGCCAAAGCCTCGCCCGCTGGCCTGCTCGCCGATGGCGCTTCAGACAGCGCTGCATAATCGCGCTTCAGGCCGGCCAAATCGAAGCGCCAGGCATACTGTTGGCCATCGCGGCGCAGGTTCTGCAGCAAAAATTGCCGCAGTACCAAATCATCCAATTCCCTGGCCAACACGGCGTCGGCATCGGCGCGAGAGCCAATTGCGGTTAGATCCAGCGCATCCAATGCAGCAAATACTTTTTCGTGCCGCGGCGGGTATCGCACCGGCGCGATGTCGGCAACCAAAAGGCGTTGTACTTCGCGCGGTTGTGCCAGCGCCATTGCCATCGCGACTTTGCCGCCAAGCGAGTGGCCCAATAATCCATAGCGCTCGACCCCCCGCGCCCTTAAGGTTTGCCAAACCCGCTTCGCCATTATTTCTATGCTGTAGCGCGCTTCGTGTGGGGAGTTGCCGTGCCCTGGTAAATCGACACTCAATATTTGCCGCTTGCCACCCAGCGCACGGCCAAGCATGCCCAGGTTCCTTGCGTTTCCGAACAAACCATGTAACAACACCACGGTCGTTTCACCCGATCCGCTTTGCATCACAGACAACGCGCCCTGCTCTGTCATTTCTCCGGCACCTGTAATACTCTTTGAATTGTAAAGCTCTTGAACCCGTAAAACGCCTTGGCATCAATGCAGCGCTTTTTTTACACTTGCAAATTAAACAAGCTGGCACGATGCACCCGGATTACTTTTATGAACCTGCCATTATGCATCGTAGATTGCGCCTGGAACAGCCGCCAGCCTGGCAAGCGTGAATGCCAGCAAGGCCATTGCACAGCAAACCCCCGCAAACCACACAGGCGCCTCAAGAAAATACGCAGAATTACGCTGCAACTAGGGCTAGCCAATCTGCTGCTGGCTTGCCAACTCTCCACTTTCAACGACAGCGTATACCCCTACGTTTACCGCAGCGAATTAATTAGCACGAATACCCCGCAAAAATTAGTCATCGCGCATGTTAATTTTGGCGTACCGTCAAAAAGCTACCTGCAAGGATATAGTTTAAAGCTCGATCAAAAAGTGCAAAGCGTGCTCGAACAAGGCGGCTTTGAAATTGCCGACAACGGCAACTTCCGTAGTTTTTGGCGGGCTGCCGTGCGCAAGCATGGCGACGTTTACAATGAATCAATGGCGCAGCTGAATACCGAGGCGTTCAAAAAGGTAGTGGGCCAAACATTGGCACAGCTCGCGCAAAGCGGCGAAGCCGATGCTGTGGTGTTTACCGACCTGCTGGAAAATCCGGTGGTGTTTCAGGGCGCGAACAATCGCCTGGCCAAGTGGCATGGCGTGTCGCGCAAGCCCCGCATTAAAGGCCGCGCTAGCCTACCGGCAGAGTTCGACTGGTCGCAAACCGCGCCGGCGGTATCGCTGCGTGTAATTGTCTACTCAGTAAAAGGGGAATTACTGTTTAAAAGCCTCGGCGGATTGGAAGTTACCCGGCATGTCGACACCAGCAAAAATAATGGCCGCTTCGTGCGGCGCGATAAACTTTTTAGCAGTGCAGGCAATGTCGACGAGGGTGTCCGGCTAGCGTTACACCCATTGGTGCCTGTGCGGGGTTACCCCGAACAATAGCAAGCCGCAGCATCAACACAATCTATTGCTATTTGCCTTTTTTTGCTGCGTCTTGCTCTGCGTTTTGGTCAGCAAAATCCAGCGACGCTGAATTGATGCAATAGCGCATACCGGTGGGGGCAGGGCCATCATTAAATACATGCCCCAAATGTGCATCGCATTGCGCGCATATAACCTCCACGCGCTGCATGCCATGCGAGCCGTCGCTGCGCTGTTGCACATTGGCAGGTTCCGCTGCCTGGTAGAAGCTCGGCCAGCCCGAACCCGAATCATACTTTTCGGCCGAGCTGAACAGCGGCGCGGCGCAGCAGCTACAGCGATATATCCCCTCAGCTTTGTGCTCGTTGTATTTGCCGGTAAACGCGCGCTCAGTACCCTGCTGCCGGGTAATGCGATAGGTCTCCGGATCGAGCATTTCGCGCCACTCTTCGTCAGCGCGGGTAATTTTCTTGCTCATCACAATTGCTCCATTGTATCTGTGGCGATCAGGTTTACCGCTGGCATCGCGGTGATAATGCCATATCTGCCGCTTATCGAGTGATTTTACCTCGCGGGAAAATCCCGCGTAAGACTATAATCTTTGCAGTGACACATCACTTGCACTGTACAAACGCGAAAAGCTCCGGCAAGCCGCTATGAAATCGATCAACAAATCCCAGAAATTACGTGATGTCTGCTATGACATTCGCGGGCCCGTGCTGCGTGAGGCGACTCGCCTGGAAGACGAAGGCCAGCGCATCCTTAAGCTTAACATCGGTAACCCCGCCGCTTTTGGCCTGCTTACCCCCGATGAAATTCTGCAGGATGTGATTCACAACCTGCCAGATGCGCAGGGCTACTGCGCCTCAAAAGGCCTGTACTCGGCGCGTAAGGCCATCATGCAGGACTGCCAGATACGCGGCATTCCCGATGTAGAAATTGACGATATTTACTTGGGCAATGGCGTTAGTGAGCTAATCGTTATGGCCATGCAAGGATTGTTAAACAGTGGTGACGAAGTATTGATACCTGCGCCCGATTACCCGCTGTGGACGGCAGCCGTATCATTGTGCAGCGGAAAGCCGGTGCATTATTTATGCGACGAAAACAACCGCTGGCAACCGGATATTGCCGATATTGAAAGCAAGATTAATGAAAACACGCGGGCGATAGTGCTGATAAACCCGAACAATCCCACCGGCGCGGTATACAGCAAAGATACGCTTAAAGAAATCGCAGAGCTCGCACGCAAGCACCAGCTAATTGTATGCGCCGATGAAATCTACGATCGCATCTTGTATGACGGCGCCGAGCACATTCCTTTTGCATCAATCGCCGAGGATATTCTTTGCCTGACATTCAGTGGCTTGTCAAAATCCTACCGACTGGCAGGCTTTCGCTCGGGCTGGATGATTGTTACCGGCAGGAAATTGCAAGCGCAGGATTTTCTGGAAGGACTGGATATTCTCAGTTCCATGCGCCTATGCGCGAATGTGCCAGCGCAATACGCGATTCAAACAGCGCTTGGTGGCTACCAGAGTATAAACGACCTGGTGTTGCCCACCGGCAGGCTCGGCGCGCAGCGCGACCTGGCTTATGACAAGCTCACTGCCATTCCGGGCGTAAGCTGCGTTAAACCAAAGGGGGCAATTTACCTGTTTCCCAAGCTCGATGAAGAAATGTACCCAATCGAGCACGACGAACGCCTGATGCTGGAGTTGTTGCTTGAGCAAAAACTGCTGCTGGTTCAGGGCTCCGCATTTAATTTGCCAAGCCGCCAGCATTTGCGGTTGGTTTTCTTACCGCCAGTTGACGTGCTCGAAAATGCCATAGATCGGCTTGCAGAATTTCTGGACAGCAGGCGCAAGTAGCGCCAACAATCGCAAAGCGACATCGCTTCGCCGCCGACCAAGGTATAAAAAATAATGGCTGACATCCCTGTCTATATCGTAGTTAACCTCGCGATCACCGACGCAGAGAAATACCGCGTTTACGAAAAAGGCTTTTTCGGTTTATTAAAAAAACACGGTGGTTCGTTTATAACCTATGACGACAACCCTGTTCACCTCGAAGGCCTTGAACCGCGCGAAGACCGCATGATTATTTTCAGCTTTCCATCGGAGCAAGCCGCAAAGGACTGGTATGCTGACGCCGACTACCAGGCGCTGTCGGAACACCGCAGGGCCGGCACCAAACTGGAATTCTTAACTCTGGTGCACGGCTTACCACCGCGAACATAAGCAGTGCGCTCAAGCCACGCAGTAAGTCGAGACCCTCGGCTTGCGGAAGTTCAAGCGAAACGAAAGAGATGACAGCGCAGCAATTCGAGGCACAAGGCGGCGTAGCAACCGCGGACCCGTCCGCGATCCGTCGCTGGCTCACCTCCCAACTAATAAGCTGGATTGTTAGCGATAAACGACTGTTAGCGCAACGCGCCAAAGTTGAACGCCAGCGCACACGCAACCGCGCCCCGCACGTGCTCGAATATTTCCACCAGGTCGACGATGGCTATAGCCACTTAGCAGCGCAGCTATTAAAACCGTTGCTGTTGCGGTACGACGTAGATCTGCGCTGCCATCTGGTAAGTGGCCCAAAGGGCGGCAACGTTGTCGAGCCCGACCTTCTAGCCCGCCTGTCTTATTACGATGCCGAAAAAATTGCGCCACACTACGGGCTGGAATTTCCGGGCACTAATGTCCAACCCACAAGCTGCCAAATTGAAACAGCCAGCGGGATATTGGCCGCACAGGACAATTCCAATTTTATTGAGCGCGCGGCACTTGTCGGAAGCGCTTTGTGGTTGGGAGATGACGCGGCGCTGCAAAAAATGGCCAACACTTATGGCAGCGCTACAGGCGAGCAATTAGCGGCTAGCGTGGCATCCGGCAACGCGCGCCGCGAGGCGTTAAACCATTACTCGGGCGCGATGTTTTACTACGGCCGCGAATGGTATTGGGGGGTCGACAGGCTCTACCACCTGGAACAGCGCTTGATTGAACTCGGCGCTACGCGAATAACTACCAATGAGGCCCCGAACAGCGCTTCGCCAACAACACTGCTAGCACCGCGCCCCGCGCTTGAGCCCGGCAGGCTTAAAGACAACGCAAGCCTGACACTGGAAATCTATCCCTCGCTACGCTCGCCCTATACTGCCATTGCTTTCGACCGCACAGTAAGCCTGGCTCGCGACACTGGGGTAAGCCTGGTGGTTAGGCCAGTGCTGCCCATGGTGATGCGCGGCGTTCCGGTAACCCGCCAAAAGGGATTGTATATCTTCAGGGATGCAGCGCGCGAGGCGCAGGCAGCAGGCGTGCCATTTGGCAATTTTTATGACCCAATTGGTGAGCCTGCAAAGCGCTGCTACGCGCTATACCCCTGGGCTTGCGAGCAAAACCGGGGCATTGAATTATTATCGTCTTTTCTGCGCGCCGCCTTTGTTGATGGCACCAATACGAATAACGATAGCGGCCTGCAAAAAGTTGTAGAAGGCGCCGGGCTTAATTGGCCAGCGGCGCAGCAACAATTAGGCAATAGCGACTGGGAAGCGTTACTCGAGCAAAACCGGCTCGCCATGTATGAGGCGGGGCTTTGGGGTGTACCCAGCTTTCGCCTGCTGGATAAACAGGGCAAACAAGCGCTGGCGGTTTGGGGGCAGGACCGCCTGTGGCTAGTCGCGCGCGAAATACAATGCTTGCTAGATACCCAAGAATAATTTCACGCGTGGGATTAATGCGCAGATGTTCATCGCGTCCGCAGCTAATCGATACCGACTATTTTTTTCATTAGCCGATTCATGCCAGCTATCCAACGATCGTAGTCCAGGGTTTTACGCCGCATGTACTCCTGCACTTCGCTGTGGGTAAGTATCAAGAACTTTTCTTCGTCCAAGGCAGCCACAACTATATCCGCTAGCTCCTCAGGCTCCATCATGCCGTCAACACTGGCAGCAGCTATGCCATCATCATCACCCGCCGTCATGGGTGTGCGCACCGCCTGCGGACAAAGTAGCGAAACTTTAATACCTTCGTGGGCATGATGCATCGCTAACCATTCAGCAAAACCAACCGCCGCGTGCTTGGTAACGCCGTAGGCTGCACCGCCTATCTGGTTGAGCAGCCCTGCGGCGGACGCAGTATTCAAAAAATACCCGCCGCCACGCGCCACCATGCGTGGCACCAGGTGCCGCGCCGCGTAAACGTGCGCCATAACGTTGATATCCCAACTCGCCTGCCACTCCTCGTTGGGGGATGCCGGGCTTGCGCCAAGCCCGACGCCTGCATTGGAGCAAAACAAATCAATCGGCCCGATTTGAGCTTCGGTATCCTCTATAACGCGAAGCACATCTTGCTCGCGTGCAACATCGGCGGCCATGGCTATGCAGCCCAGTGATTTGGCTACTGCTGCGGCGTTATCGGCATGTAGATCGACCACTACAACCTGGCGTGCGCCCTCTGCCATGAAACGCGCTGCCAGCGCTGCGCCAATGCCGCTACCGCCACCGGTTACCACAGCAATTTTATTTTTTAACTGCATACGGCTGTATCCGAAGCTATTAAATCGTTAAGTTATCCGGGCGCTGAAATAAGCAAACTAATGGCCGAGCTTTACAAAACGTGCTTAAAGCTTGCGACTAGTAAGCAGTTTATTGAATTGCCACGCCCGGCCGCTTGGCAATTTCTGCGTGCCAGCGATTCAAATGTACCAGCTCTTCCGGCACTTTCATCTTCACCCAGGCCGAAAAATTAACCGCGACGAAGGCGGTAATATCGGCAAAACTAAAATGATCGCCAGCGATATATTGGTTTGCACTAAGTTGTGTATCTAGCACTTCAAAGAACGCCGCGATACGCTTCTTACCGCGCGGCACCAATTCCGGAATCTGCTCCAGGTCCAACGCACCTGGCAGCGCGCGATGCTTGAACGCTTCGCCCTTGTTGCGCAACGCTTCTGCAATGGCCGACATGCACTCCATTTCCAGACGATGGTCCCACTCACAAACCAGCGCCTGCTCCCTGGCACTTGACCCCAGCAGCGGTGTGTCCGGATAAGTTACCTCCAGGTAGCGGCAGATCGCAACCACTTCAGCAATGACGGTGCCGTCGTCGAGAACCAGCGCGGGCACTGTTGCGCGCGGATTGATCGCTTTGTACTCCGCCGCAAGCTGCTCTGCCTTCATCATATCGACAAATTCGGTATCGATCTCAATACCCTTTTCTTGAATAAAAATGTGTACGCGCTGCGGGCTTGGTGCGGGAGGAAAAGTATAGAGTTTCATAAACAGTTTCCATCGTGCTTTGAAAATATGAACGCGGGATAATGCCCGTGTTGTGGGAGGTTACGCATTCAACAGTTTTGTTCAGGCGCCAAGAATCGATTTCATAATTGCAACCACAACATTAATTGCGGCGCGCTTGCCAAGGCCCTGATGATAGCGTAAGCGATGCCACATTTCGAACGAGGCAACCGCATCCAGCGCCTCGCGCTCGCTGCGTGTTAACCGCTTTAGCTCAGGCAGCCAATTGTCCAGGTCTTTGCGCAGCCCGCGCTGGTAGCGGGCGTAATTCTTGCGCAGGGTTTCCGAGTGCCATAGTTGAACCGAGGTAGACAGCGCCAGGTTGCGCTCATCTTCGTAGCCATCGGCGTGGCGCTCTACCGCATGAAGAATACGCTCGTCGAGCGTGCCGCTGCGGTCACCGCCAAGAAACATATTCTCGGTGTTTTCCCGGACATGATCATCGATGGTAGCGAACAGGGTTTCCATATCCTCGAAGTGGCGAAAAAAGGAACGGATACCGACCCCGGCCTTGCTGGAAATCTGTTGCGCAGTGGGGATAAGGTTACCCTCAGCTATTAGCGCAAGCGCCGCATCAATAATGGCCAGCTTGCTGCGTTCACTGCGCGCATGGCGGCCATCCAGAGCGGCAATATCGGCGGATTTTGACATAGTTTTTTATCTTCTTTAAAACGCCAAGGCATTCACTGCAGTTGGCGCTTCGGAGTTTGCACCTCTACCATTTTATTCGACACCCGATAGACTCATTTACTGCTGCAGCTCAACGGCTGACTCCGTTCCAACAGCCGGATAGCTGTGCCAGCGCCTGTTCAGCGCTGTCGACAATGACAAAAAGCTCGAGGTCTTGCTCTGAAATCGCACCCTGCTCCACCATAAAGTCAAAATCAATTACGCGCTGCCAGTACTCACGACCCACCAGCACGATCGGTACGCGGAGGATTTTTTTGGTCTGAACCAGCGTCAAAGTTTCGAACAATTCATCCAGCGTACCGAAACCACCGGGGAACGCTACCAGTGCGCGAGCGCGCTTCAAAAAGTGCATTTTACGCAATGCGAAGTAGTGAAACTGAAAACATAATTCGGGCGTGATGTAAGCATTGGGCTCCTGCTCGAAAGGCAAGACAATATTCAAGCCGATTGTCTTGCCACCGGCTTCAGATGCTCCGCGATTTGCGGCCTCCATGATACCGGGGCCGCCACCGGTAACAACCACTAGCCGACCACCGCCCAGCGCAAGTGATTGCAGGGTTATTGCCCGCGACAACTGTCTGGCTTCTTCGTAGTAGCGACTGTTGGACAAGCGACTTTTGGCGACTTTCAATTTACGCTGGTGCAAGCGTGATGCAGGGTCGGCCGCCTGGACTGCTTTTGCCGCCTCGTAACGCGCCCTGGCAATATCCGGCTCCGGAAAACGTGCAGCACCGAAAATAACAATCGTAGACTCAATATTGTTTTCAGCCTGCGTCAATTCAGGTTTCAGCCACTCAAGCTGAAGGCGAACAGCGCGCATATCATCGCGCAGCAAAAAGTCTTCGTCAGCATAGGCAAGCCGGTACGCCGGATTGTCATCGGGACAATAACGCGCAACTTCAGCGTCTTCAGCTGCACTCGATAGGCCGCGTTCAGCACCCTGTTCATCACTATTTTCGTCTTTCATAAGTTATGCTAAAAAGAAAGCTGTTCGCCAAATTCCGGAATCCCGGCACTCCAGCCACGCTGCTTAGCCTCTCTGCGAAGCACCTGCTTGGCCTCTTCTTCGCCGTGCACGAGGTAGAGCCTCGGCCGGGACTGCTCGAAGTGCTCCAGCCAGCCCAGTAACTGCGACTGGCCGGCATGTGCAGAAAAACCACCCAGCGTATGAATGCGGGCTTTTACAACAATTTCTTCACCGGCGATACGAATATTTTTTGCGCCATCAACGAGCATACGGCCAGGCGTACCCATTGCCTGGAAGCCAACAAATATCACGTGCGACTGTTTACGCCAGAGATTGTGTTTCAGGTGATGCCGGATACGACCGCCATTGCACATGCCACTACCGGCAATGATGATTGCGCCACTATCAATTTGATTCAGCGCCATCGACTCAGCCGTTGTAGTTGAATACCGAAGCGTGGGCAGGAACGTATGCAGGCTTTTGCGGGTACCCTGCGACAGTTTCCCATGCTTTTCCAAGGCTGCCCGATCTTCGCTGTTGTAGGTATTTTGATGGCGATGATAAATTTCGGTTGCGGCTATTGCCATGGGGCTGTCCAGGTAGACCACCTGGTGCCTTAACAGCCCACGCTGGTAAAGCTGGCCCAGGCGAAAAATAATTTCCTGCGTGCGACCAACAGCAAAAGAGGGAATCAGGATATTGCCGCCATTTTCGGAGGCCGCTTCAATAACGTCCTCCAATTCCTGCAGCGTATCTTCCATCGAACGATGCTCGCGATCACCATAGGTTGACTCGAGCAGTAAAACATCCGCTGTATCAACAACCTCCGGATCGCGTAGCAGTGCAGCCTGGCAATTTCCAAGGTCACCGGAAAATACAAGCTTTTTGTCGCTGCCTTCATCCGTAACGAAAACTTCAACAATAGCCGAACCAAGAATATGTCCCGCGTCGCAAAAGCGTATGTCCACTCCGGGCGCGACATTTTTACGGATGTGATAATCGCTACCTTTGCAAAGATCGAGCGTTTCCTCTACGTCTTCAAGCGCGTAAAGTGGCTCCACTTCTTGCTTCCCCGCTCTTCGCCTGCGCCTGTTTTCCCACTGTGCGTCGCGCTCCTGTAATCCCGCTGCATCTTTCAGCAACACATCAATAAGGTCACAGGTGGGCCAGGTCATGTGGATATCGCCGCTATAACCCTGTTTAACCAGTAACGGCAAGCGGCCGGAATGGTCAAGATGCGCGTGCGACAATACGACAGTATCAATAGAAGATGGCTCAAAGGGAAAGGGCCGCTCGTTGGCACTCTCCTCTTCTTTCCTGCCCTGGAACAGGCCACACTCAAGCAGCACCCTGCTACTGTCGGTTTCCAGTAAGTAAAGCGAGCCGGTAACGCCCTCCACGGCCCCGTAAAATGTCAGCGTAGCCATATGGCAAGCTCCCTAATGCTGTGCAGCTTGTTTGTCAGCTGGCGACCTGTTGCCCAGCCACACTTTCTGTTGTTGGATTTTGCTCACCACCATTATGCAGCTTACGTGAAAGAACGTGCAATCGAACCATGGTTTTTTCCACTGTTTAACACAGTGCATGACTTCGGCCAGGTATGCAACGGCTTCGGACATTTGCCTGACACTCACTTTCGAGCGAGTTGCGCTATAAACCAGTTTGTTTTTAATCTGATAATAGACTGGATGCAACTCATTGTAACTGACCTCATTCACTTCTTCATCGGTCGAATCGCTTGCTTTCATCGCACGCATCGCTTCCAGCAACTTGCTCACATTTGATTTCGCAATGGCTTATTGCAGCAGATGGCTGCGTAGTCGTGAGCGACTACGCAGCCACAGGCGCTGCAAGGCTTTCTCTAGCTCCACGATAAAAAGTATGGGTAGTGCAAAGCCGATAATATACAACCAGTGAACAGGCTCAACAGCGGCAATGCCGAAAACTCCCTGCATAACCGGGCTATAGGTGAAGACAAGCTGGATTAGAACTACCGATGCCGTTGCGTAGGCCATCGGCTTCATACCCTGCAGGAAATCCATGCTGAAAATGGACTGATTCAAGAAGCGGCAGTTGAACAGGTAGAATACTTCAATCATAACCAGCGTGTTGATTGCAACAGACCTTGCCAGCTCAATCGATGCACCACCTGCTCTAAGGTAGAAAAACAATGAGAACACTATGACGGCAGCCAAAACACCAACAAGAAATGTCCTGAAAACCAGCACACCTGTAAACAGCCCCCTTCCAAAGGGCCTGGGTGGCCTCTGCATGATATTGTCCTCGGCGCGCTCAAAAGCAAGCGCCAGCGCCAGCGTCACTGCGGTAATCATGTTCACCCACAATATTTGTGCCGGCGTAATTGGCATCATGCGGCCGAACACAATAGCGGCAAATATGACCAGCGCCTCGGCAAGGTTGGTGGGCAAAATAAAGATAATCGACTTGACGATATTGTCATAAACATTGCGCCCCTCCCTTACCGCATGCGCAATCGTACTGAAGTTGTCATCAGTCAGAATAAAATCTGCAGCTTCCTTGGCAGCATCAGTGCCTTTCATGCCCATGGCCACACCGATATTGGCCTTTTTCAGCGCGGGCGCATCGTTGACCCCATCGCCGGTCATCGCCACAACGTGCCGGTTTTCCTGCAGCGCCGCAACAAGCTGAAGTTTGTTGGCCGGACTCGTGCGCGCGAAAATGTCTACACCTTCTATCGCTAGTACAAGCTCCGGGCCGGCAAGACAATCGATATCGGAACCGGTAAGGACCTTGCGAGTTTCAAGGCCAAGCTCGGCGCCAATGGCCGCCGCCGTGACAGGATTGTCACCGGTAATCATTTTCACCCGGATACCCGCATCGTGGCACATTTTGATGCTTGCTATTGCCTCGGCACGCGGTGGGTCACTGATACCGGCAAGCCCGACCATCACCAATCCCGACTCCGCATCGTCGCAGGAAAACGGGTCGGGCAGCGTTGAAATATTTTTTTGCGCCAACGCCATCACGCGCATGCCTCGCGCCGCGAGCGAGGCAACGGCCACCTCCCAATCGCTGCGCCGCAAAGGCTCCACACCCGAACTAGACAGCTGCTCGCTTGCAAAATTAAACAAGCGCTCGGGCGCGCCTTTCACAAGTAACTGCAGCTGCCCGCCGGTATTATGGTGCAGTGTTGCCATATAGCGACGATCACTGTCGAAGGGCAACAAGTCAACGCGAGGCCACTCGTCCCGCAACTGGGGTGTCGCTATGCCATGCTTCATCGCCATAACCAACAGCGCACCTTCAGTAGGGTCGCCATGTAAAGTCCAGCTACCGTCAACCGACTCCAGATTGGCGTCATTGCAAAGCAACGCAATTTCGCAAGCCGCTGTAAAAACACTATCCGCACCCGGCGCCACGATCTGTCCCGAATCAGCCATGGTCACACCACCTTCCGGCCTGTAACCCTCACCAGAAATTTTGTAGTTGCCGCTCGCAGTAAAGGCCTCGCGAACGGTCATCTTATTTGCAGTCAATGTCCCGGTTTTGTCCGAACAAACAACGTCCACCGAACCCAGCACCTCGACGGCGGGCAGTCGACGCACAAGTGCGTTATTTTTTGCCATGCGCCTGACACCAATCGCCAGCGCAACTGTGACAATTGCCGGGAGGCCCTCCGGTATCGAAGAAACGGCAATACCAATGGCGGCCTGGAACATCTCGCTTACACTATAGCCATGCAACGTGACGCCCATCAGCAAGGTCAGGGCCGCGAAAACGATAATGCCGGCCGTAAGCTGTCTGGCAAATCGCGAAAGTTGCTGCTGTAGTGGAGTCTGCTCTAGCTCTATCTGCTTGACCAAGGCACTGATTTCACCAAGCTCGGTGTGAAGCGCGGTACTAACGACTACGCCACGAGCCACACCATAGGTAACCATCGTGCCCATGTAGGCCATGTTTTTGCGCTCAGCCAGGATGGTGTCTTGCGAGAGTTTTGCCGAGTGCTTGCCAACTGGCTGCGCCTCACCGGTAAGCGCAGATTCGTCACAGCGAAGATCCTTGCTATAGAACAGCCGCAGGTCAGCAGGCACACGGTCACCCGCCTGCAACATAACGACATCACCAGGCACCAGATCGGCACTGTCGACGGACTCGAGCGCACCACCACGAACCACCATACATTGCGTGCGCGTCATCGACATAATGGCCCGGAGCGCATCTTCGGCCTTACCTTCCTGCACAAAGCCAACGATTGCATTGATGATGACAACGGCGAAAATAACTGCCGCGTCGACATAATGCGCCAGTAACAGACTGGCAACTGCACTGCCGATCAGCACATATATCAGTACATTATCGAACTGGGCCATAAAACGTCGCCATGCAGGCTTCGGCGGTGCGAGCGGCAACTGGTTTGCGCCGAAGCGCTGCTTTCTTGACAGCGCTTCGCTATCATTAAGCCCCTCTTCAGATGTGACAAAAGCAGCGAAGACGGCGTCTGTTTCTGTAGCGTGGGCGACCAGACTTTTAATATCCATAGAATGTAATCGCTGTTTGATTTTTAAAAAAGGAACCGTCGCTTGCACTTAGCGGGCGTTTTTAGCAGCATCAGCGCGCCAAGCGTGCATTATCAAATCGACCCAACATAGAAATCAACAAATTCATTGCGAGCGAAGATATGCCACAAGCTTTGATGTTTAAACCCCTGAAAAGCATTGCGGAACAGTTCGACCGCCTGATACAGGGCAGGTTGTGGCTAAAAGTACTTATCGCGCTGATGCTTGGGGTGCTGACCGGCATCGCACTAGGCCCTGACCTTGCCTTATTCGATGCCACAACCGTCAAAACAGTCACAGCCTGGTTGGCACTGCCCGGCCAGGTTTTCCTGGCGATTATCCAGATGATTGTGGTTCCGCTGGTGCTTGCTTCTATCGTCAGGGGGCTTGCCGCCAACAGCAATCCCGAAGCGATGAAACGCAATGGGCTGATCGCCATCATTTTTATCGCCGCATCGACCGCGTTGGCCGCAGCGATTGGTATTTTTCTGGCAATACAAATACAGCCTGGCAGCTTCGTGGACGCCGGCTTCCTGGCCAGCGAGAGCTCGGGGCAGCTTGCAACACAGTCGGCGAAGGGCTTTCCAGCAGCTGCCGAACTACCCGGCAAGGTATCGGGCCTGATTCCGAAAAACCCGCTGGCCTCAATGGCGTCAGGTGAAATGCTGCAAGTCATCCTGTTTGCAGGCGTGCTTGGCGTGGCATTACTGTCAATACCGGCACAACAGGCAAAGCCGCTATTTGACTTGCTCGCTGCACTGCAGGAAGTCAGCCTGAGAATTGTTTCATGGGCGATGTTGCTAGCACCTTACGCAGTTTTTGGCCTGATTACCCGGCTCGTAGCAAACCTGGGTATCGAGGTACTGGCAGGCATGGCCATTTATATGCTGACCGTAATGGCAGGCCTGTTAATCGTAGCGGCGGCATATTTTGCCGTAGCCTACTTTACACTTGATGCCGGGATTCGCTATTTTGCCGGGCAGATGCGTGAATTACTGCTGCTCGCTTTCTCTACCAGCAGTTCGGCCGCGGTCATGCCGGTAACGCTACAGGTGGTTGAAAACAAGCTTGGTATTCGCCCGGATATCGCACGTTTCCTGGTGCCACTTGGCGCCACCATCAATATGACCGGAACCGCCCTGTACCAAGGCGTGGCCACGGTATTTCTCGCGCAGGTATTCCAGGTAGAGCTTAGTTTGACCAACTATATTTTCGTCGTGACGATGGCCGTGGCGGCATCGGTGGGCTCGCCGGCAACACCGGGTGCGGGCATTATCATTTTGAGCATGGTGCTTGAAGGTGTTGGCATCCCGGCCGCCGGTGTCGCGCTGATACTTGGTGTTGACCGCATACTCGATATGTGCAGAACCTCAGTCAACGTACTGGGCGATGTCGTTACCTGCACCACCGTGCAGGCCCTTACACCCGAACAACCCGACCAGCCAATGGCTGGCAATGCGCCAGGCACAGCCGATTCGGTGGAACCAAGCTGAAATTCCTTTACTGCCGACGTAAAATCATTCCCACTCAATCGTGGCCGGCGGCTTGCTCGATATATCGTAAACCACGCGCGACACA
>JABDNS010000065.1 GCA_013043705.1 Pseudomonadales bacterium | reverse complement strand
GCAGAAAACGTCGAAGTTCACACAACTTATTTAGGCGGCGGCTTTGGCCGCAGGTCAACAACCGACTATCCCGAACAGGCAGCCAAGCTGGCTGCAGCCCTGCCAGGCGTGCCGGTAAAAATGATCTGGTCGCGTGAAGAAGACATCCAACACGATGTGTATAGAACCGCCACAGTGGCCCGGCTCAAGGCAGGCCTTAACAGTAAGCAAATGCCGGTCGCATGGGATATGCAATACGTAGATAAAAACGATCCCGCCGATGCAACCCTGGTGCATTACGATATTCCGCATCAATTTGTACATTACACAGATACGCCAACCCACGTGCCATTCGGGCCGTGGCGCAGTGTCGACCACACACAGCACGCATTTTTTATTGAATCGTTCATCGATGAGCTTGCACACAACGCCAAACTCGACCCTTTCGAGTTTCGGCGCAATCTGCTCGCGAAAAATCCGCGCATGCAAACCGTACTCGAAACCGTTGCAAAAATGGCCAACTGGGGAAGGCCTATGCCTCCGGGCTGGGGCCAGGGTATTGCTATCCATACCGCGTTTGGCACTACTGCCGCTGAGGTGGTGGAGGTAGACGTGAGCACCGGGACACCGAAGGTTAAAAAAGTTTATTGCGCCGCGGACCCCGGCTTCGCCATGCATCCCGACGGCTTCATAGCACAAATGGAAAGCGGCATCATTTATGGGCTTACAGCAGCGCTATATGGAGACATCCAGATTCGCCAGGGCGCGGTGAAACAATCCAATTTTCATGATTACAAAATGCTGCGCATGGATGAAGCACCAGATATTGAAGTCGCCATTATTAATGGCGGTGGTCGCTTAGGCGGCGGCGGTGAACCCGGCACGCCCCCGGTAAGCCCGGCACTAACCAATGCCATATTCGCCGCAACAGGCAAGCGAATCCGTGAGCTACCCGTTAGCCGTCACGATCGCAGTTATAGCTAACAAGCATTGCAGATGGATGAGTAACCCTCGCGCACTGTTTGCACAGGCGCAACCGATCGCGACGCTGCCAATCAAAAATTTATGGATATCAGTAGCTTGCCGGAATAACCAGATTGGCAGTGCAGCTGGACAGCACAACTCACCAACAAAAAAGCGACTTTTATCTTCTTGCCAGAACTGGCAAATTCAGTAAAATCCTCCGCTCGCTGCTGCCTGACCGCTTAGTTCTTGCTCAGGCGCTGCTCAATTGGACGTCCACCCCTACTTCAGTTCTGCCCCTGGCCAATGCGCCGTGGGCGCCTGTGTTGTGAGTGGCCAGCAAACAAGTTTTAACCGACTATCGGCGCCATGTAAGGCCCGGTATCTGCACACCAGGAAACCAATGCCTATGCTAGCTGTAAAAAATCTTGAACGATTAATGGAGATTGAAGCCGACCTGAAATCTCAATGGGAAGCCAAATTGGCCGACAAGGAAACCGAAGTCGCAAAGTACCAGGCAGAGAAAAAACAGCTGGAAGCCAAGCTGGAAAAGCAGCGCAATGCACTAGCAGAGCAACAGCAGAAACTTGCGAAAATGTCTTCCGTAGCGGAGGACACCAGCCGCATGGAGCAACTCAATCGCGAACTGGAAAGCCGCTCTACGCGATTACAAGAAGAAGTTGCCACGCAGAAGAAACGCATCAAAATGCTGCAACGTGAGCTCTCTACCGAACGTGAAGAATTAAAAACCTTCAAGCAGTTCGACCCGCAGAAAATGAAGAAGAACCTGGACGCCAGCAAGAAGAAGTTAGCTGAAAAAATTAGTGCTAACGATTTATTGCAAAAATCCAATAACAAGCTAAAAAAAGACAACGACGAATTGCGCCAGAAATTAAAAGAACTGGAAGCAAAGCAAGAAGAAAGTGACGAAAAGAGCCCGGAAAGCAAAGCTGATATTAAGCAGGAAGAAACAGCTTAAGATACAACGCAGTACAATCTGCAGCGGCTTGAAAGCCACGTGCGGGGCATTTGCGCCACTAGCTGGGAAAGTGTGCCCGGTATTGGCTTCGGTCAAATTCTTTCAAGCGATATTGCGTTTGCAGGAAACTCACTAAATCAATCAACTGGGTGACGGTCATAACGTCGTTGTAACTACGCATAGCCGACTCGCCTCCCGTTGTTTTATGCCGCGGTGAGAAGCCCTGCAAAATTTTGTGCGAGGGGTTAATTACCGAAGTGACGAGTTCCGGGTAAGTTTTTATATTCCGCACCTCACCTCCCAGTGCAATTGACACCCCGCTTTTGGAATCAGTCATTTGCGCCACATCGGGCAAGCTATGGCAACTGTTGCACTGCAAGGCGACAAAAACCTGCTTGCCGGCTGCCGGGTCACCCTCGGGCAAAGTGAAGCTTTCTTTTTTACTCATTGCATCCCCACAACCTTGCAGGCAGACAATTAAAAGCAAAACAAAAAAACTATTAAAAGTTTTTGCCGAAGCAAATTGATTACTATTCATGTTTAACACCATAAAACCCGCCAAAAGCTGCGCATTGTTACCCTGAGCATGTATCGGTAGATATGTGCCAGAAGCATAACGCTACTATCATATAAACGCATTTCGCTAATTGTACCGCAAACAGCGCTACAATTTCCGCGCTGATTGCTTGCCTGTTAGCGTAAAAAAATCGTTATAGTGGCGCAACAGTGTCCAGAAAAGTTTGAAAAATATGCGAATTTTAATTGCAGGCGCCGGCATCGGTGGCTTGAGCACCGCCCTGTGTTGCCTTGCACTCGGGCACCAGGTAACAATTCTTGAGCAGTCTCCGCGCTTGAGTGAAATTGGTGCGGGCATACAACTACCTCCGAATGCCATGCGTGTGTTTGACAAGCTGGGCCTTGCCGGAAAACTACAACAATACAGCGCCAAGCCTGCTGCACTGACGGCCAGGATGGGAATTTCCGGGCGTAGGCTATTCCGTATTCCGCTTGAACAAGGTAACGCACCTCGCTGGCATGCTCCTTACCTGCACATTCATCGCGCCGATTACATCCAGGTATTGTTCAATGCCGTAACCCAGCATACCGATGCGAAACTCGAGTTGGCCACCTGCGTTTCAAGCTACAAAAACCTTGCAAACGGGGTGAGCGTAAGCTGCACTAACGCGCGCAAATATGATGCGGATGTACTTGTAGCAGCCGATGGCATTCACTCGAATATTCGTAAGCAAATGCACGGCAGAAGCAATCCGCACTTCAGTGGCAACATTGCCTGGCGAGCGGTGGCGCCTGTAGAAATGCTCGGCGCAAATGTACCCGAAAATAACGCCTGCGTGTGGATGGGTAAGGGCCGCCATGCGGTAACTTATCGTTTACGATGCGGCGAGCTGGCAAACTTCGTTGGCGTGGTAGAGCGCAATACCCGGCAAACCGAGTCCTGGAGCACGCAAGGTGAACGCAGTGAAGCGCTGGAGGATTTTCGCGGCTGGCATTCTTGCGTAACCAGCATATTGGAAAATGCACCGCAACTTCATCGCTGGGGCCTGTTTGATCGCGCCCCACTTACAGGATGGACCAACCAAAGAGTTGCACTATTGGGTGACGCAGCACACC
>JABDNS010000064.1 GCA_013043705.1 Pseudomonadales bacterium | reverse complement strand
GCGAGCACCGCATTGGCAAGTGTGCCGCCTGGTAGGCCCGCCGCCGGGTGCACAGTGAGCCCGGCGGGCTTATCAATCACCATCAGGTCGGCGTCTTCGTGGCAAATGTTCAATGGAATGGCTTCGGCTTGCCATTCCACCTGGTTCTGCAGGCTTGCCTCGAGCCGCAGCTCAGTGCCGGCGAGTGCCTTGTCGCGAACTTTGGCGGCGCGGCCATCCACGCTCAGGCTGCCGTCCTTGATCCATTCCTGCAGTCGCGCCCGCGAGAACTCCGGGAACAGTCGCGCCGCGGCCTGGTCGAGGCGCAGACCAGCATCTTCTGGCGCCACGCTGGCGCAGCGGCTAATCTGCTCATGGTCGCCGCCAGAGCGTAATTCTTCAGCTTGTTTGTCGCTTGGCGCGTACTTCATTGCGGGTCATCATGCGCGTTAAAATATCGATTGTAACCGATACTCCCGCAAGCTTAACTTTACGGCGCAAATAGCATTATGCGATTTTTGGCAGCACTAGCATCTTCACACAGCCAGGCTCATCCGGGTTGGCAGCAGCGTGGCGCATTAGGTCGCGGCGGTGCACTACTGCTGTTGCTTTGTTTACTGCAGCTGCTGCCAGGTTGCGGCATTTTTGGTGGCGACAAGAAGGACGAAGAGCGAAGTAAGACCGACAGGCTCACCGAAACTGAGCTGTATGAGCGCGTGCAAAAAATGCTCGACCAAGAAAACTACGAGCTCGCCGTGCGCAACTTGCAGTTGCTGGAGTCGCGCTTTCCTTTCGGCTCCTATGCAGAACAGGCCCAGCTGGAAATTATTTATGCCTATCACCAAAGTGGTGATGACGATGCCGCGGTGGCGTCGGCGGAGCGTTTTTTACGCTTGCACCCGACGCACCCGGATGCCGATTACGCTTGGTACATGAAGGGCCTGTCAAACTATAGTTTGCAGCCAGGCCTGCTATCGCGATTTTATCGCAGCGATGCGGCGGCAAAAGATGTAGAGCCAGCACGCCGTTCTTTTTCCGACTTTGCGCAATTTTTGTATCGCTACCCGGAGAGTCCCTACGCAGCAGATGCACGTGCGCGTATGGTGCATATCAAGCATGTGCTGGCGCGCCACGAATTGCTGGTTGCTAATTATTACATCAAGCGCCACGCCTACGTCGCCGCGATCAAACGCGCGCAAACGGTGCTTGAACAATACCCGCAAACCGAAGCTACCGCGGATGCACTGGCGCTGCTGGCCTACGCGTTCCAACGCCTGGGCCTGGACCAGCAGGCGCAAAATAATATTGCATTGCTAAAGCTTAACTACCCCGAACACGCCATGCTTGATGAAAATGGTGCGTTTGTTTTCGACAAATCATTCGACCCCGACAAACGCTCCATTTTGAACCGGCTCAGTTATGGCTTGCTGGATGCGCCGCGCTCACCGCGATTCGACTCAAGGCGCTAAGCAGTGCTACGGGTGCCTTGCTACAAACGAAAAAGCTTTATTCCCACCCTTGAAATAGCGCGAAATGGCCCCAACTATTGTTTAGACGCAGGATTTAAACAACTGGAAGAGGCGCTTCATGCGAATCGATAAATTCACCAACAGCTTGCAGCAGGCGCTCGACGATGCGCAGTCCCTGGCTGTGGGTAAAAACCATGCGGCAATAGAGCCCGCGCACTTAATGATGGCGCTGCTCGACCAGCAAGGCGGATCTATCCAGCCAATCCTGCAACGCGCCGGTGGCAATGTTGCGCAATTGCGCAGCGTGCTGCAAGAAAAGCTCGACGGCCTGGCGGTGCTGCAACAGGCCACTGGCGAAGTGGCGATGGCACCCGGCATGGCGCGTCTATTAAACCTGGCCGACAAATATGCCCAGGACAATGGCGACGAGTTTATTGCAACCGAAGCGGTGCTCGGCGCGGCTATGTTGAGTGGTTCGGAACTCAAGCCAATATTCGAAGCCGCCGGCTTTCAACAACAGGCGGTGGACACGGCTGTTGCCACCGTAAGAGGAGGTGAAAACGTGTCATCACAGGATGCCGAGGAAAACCGCCAGGCACTGGAAAAATACACGATCGACCTAACCGAGCGCGCCGAGCAGGGTAAGCTCGACCCGGTGATTGGCCGCGACGATGAAATCCGTCGCACCATACAGGTTTTGCAGCGCCGTACCAAAAACAACCCGGTATTGATTGGTGAGCCCGGCGTGGGTAAAACCGCCATCGTGGAAGGACTGGCGCAGCGCATTGTTAATGGCGAAGTTCCCGAGGGCTTGAAAGACAAGCGGCTATTGTCGCTAGACCTGGGTTCATTGTTGGCGGGCGCCAAATTCCGTGGCGACTTTGAAGAGCGGCTTAAGTCGGTATTGAAAGAACTTTCGCAGCAGGAAGGCCGGATCATTTTATTTGTCGACGAATTGCACACCATGGTTGGCGCTGGCAAGGCCGAGGGCTCAATGGATGCAGGTAATATGCTTAAGCCGGCGCTGGCGCGCGGCGAGTTGCACTGCGTGGGCGCTACAACGCTGGATGAATACCGGCAATTTATTGAAAAAGATGCCGCGCTGGAGCGACGCTTCCAGAAAGTGCTGGTCGGCGAACCTTCCGAGGAAGATACCATTGCCATACTGCGTGGCTTGAAAGAGCGCTACGAGGTTCACCATGGCGTGGATATTACCGATGCAGCGATTATTGCGGCGGCCAAGCTTTCGCAGCGCTACATCACCGACCGCCAGCTTCCCGATAAGGCAATTGACCTGATTGATGAAGCAGCCAGCCGTATTCGTATGGAAATTGACTCCAAGCCCGAGGTGATGGACAAACTCGAGCGTCGCTTGATC
>JABDNS010000063.1 GCA_013043705.1 Pseudomonadales bacterium | reverse complement strand
ATTTCGATCAGGAACCTGCGTCGCGCAGAGGGCCTGGAGCTGAAAGGCAATATCGCCTAGCACTGGGTGCGCTATTTACCGCGCATCCAAGCATGGTTATTTAAACATTCGAGGAAAAATTGGGTATGTCGGACATCAAGCATTGGGACGTAGAAGACGAGGTCTTCTGGAATGAAACCGGCAAGAAGATTGCGAATCGCAACCTGTGGATTTCTATTCCCAGCCTGCTATGTGGTTTTGCGGTATGGCTCTACTGGGGAATCATTACCGTACAGATGCTCAACCTCGGCTATGACTTCGATAAATCCGAGCTGTTTACGCTTACCGCCATTGCGGGATTAACTGGCGCGACGCTACGTATTCCCAGCAGCTTCTTTATCCGTTTGTGTGGCGGCCGCAACACGCTGTTTTTTACCACCGCCTTGCTAATGATTCCTGCGCTGGGTACCGGAATGGCGTTAAGCGATAAGGATACACCGCTGTGGGTTTTCCAGATGCTGGCCTTGCTGAGCGGATTTGGTGGCGGTAATTTCGCTTCTTCCATGTCGAACATAAACTTTTTCTTCCCCAAAAAAATGCAGGGTTTAGCGCTGGGTCTAAATGCTGGCCTGGGAAATTTCGGTGTTACCACGATGCAGATTTTGGTGCCACTGGTAATGACCTTCGGCATGTTTGGTGCCATGGGCGGTGACTCGATGGTGCTGCAGAACACTTCTGGCACCCTGATCGGAAAAATTCCTGCCGGTAGTGAAACCTGGATACAGAATGCGGGTTTTGTATGGTTGTTGCTGCTTATTCCACTGGCGTTTGCTGGCTGGTTTGGCCTTAACAATATTCGCACGCCGGATGTTTCGCCCGATATACCCAACCCCATTGCCAGTTTCGCCATTATTTCGGGCATGCTGCTGGTTGGCCTCGTTGCTGCAGCATTAGGCTTGTGGTTGATGCTGCCTGAAAGCGCGAATGGCTCTGGCTTGGGCATCTCCAAAGAAATCATTATCGTGATGGTTATTGGCGCTACGGTGCTTTGTTTAAAAATGCTGCCCGGTGCCATCGGCACTAGCCTTACGCGGCAGTACAAGATATTTAACAATCATCACACCTGGGTGATGAGCGCAATTTACACCATGACCTTCGGCTCTTTTATAGGGTTTTCTGCGGCCTTTCCGTTAGCAATCAAGGTCATTTTTGGTTACTCACACATAATGGGCGCTGATGGTGTTATGACCCACGATACCATTAATCCTAACGGCCCCAGCGCGCTGATGTATGCATGGATGGGCGCATTTATTGGCGCCCTGATTCGCCCCGTTGGTGGCTGGTTGGCCGATAAACTCGGCGGCGCGCTGGTAACCCAGGTCTGTTCAGTGGTTATGATGCTCAGCGCTATCGGCGTTGCGCACTACATGAAAGCTGCGTACCAGTCGGCGACACCGGAAGAGTTTTTCATGCCGTTTTTTCTGTTATTCCTGGTTTTGTTTGCTGCGACGGGAATAGGTAACGGCTCTACGTTTCGGACTATTTCGCAGATTTTTAATAAAGAACAGGCGGGGCCAGTGCTGGGCTGGACATCAGCGGTAGCGGCCTATGGCGCCTTTTATATACCGCAAGTTATTGGCGAACAGATTAAGGCAACCACACCCGAAGTGGCGCTGTATGGCTTTGCTGCCTTCTATGCCGTTTGTATTGGCCTTAACTGGTGGTTCTACCTGCGCAAAGGAAAAACCCAGGAAGTTACCTGTCCTAAATGCGGCGAAGAATTCGAGCTTGAAGATGAGAAAGTTTTCTATAACCCTTGATGGACGCGTGAGCTGCAATAAGCAGCCAATAATTTGTAGCGGTTTTTTAACGACGCCGTGTATAATTTTTTTATCCCAGATTAAAGAGAAAAGACCATGAGTCACTTCCTAGATCGCTTGCAGTTTTTCAAAAAGAAAACGGGCGAATTTGCTAACGGCCACGGCGAAGTAGTTAATGAGTCTCGCGCTTGGGAAGACAGCTACCGCCAGCGTTGGCAGCACGACAAAATCGTTAGATCCACCCATGGCGTAAACTGCACCGGCTCTTGTAGCTGGAAGATCTATGTAAAGAACGGCCTGGTTACCTGGGAAACGCAGCAAACCGATTACCCGCGCACCCGCCCCGACCTGCCCAACCACGAGCCGCGTGGCTGCCCGCGCGGCGCCAGTTACTCCTGGTACCTATACAGCGCCAACCGGCTCAAGTACCCCAAGGTACGCAAGCCGCTGCTGAAGCTGTGGCGCGATATGCGCAAAACACATGCAGACCCGGTAGATGCCTGGGCGGCTATTGTTGAAGATGCCAGCCACACTCAGACTTATAAATCGGCTCGCGGCATGGGCGGTTTTATTCGCTCCGGCTGGGATGAGGTGCATGAAATCATCGCTGCTGCCAATGTGTACACCGCTAAAAAACACGGCCCGGATCGTATTCTTGGCTTCTCGCCAATTCCCGCCATGTCGATGGTCTCTTACGCCGCCGGTTCGCGCTACCTGTCGTTGATTGGCGGCGTGAGCATGAGTTTTTACGACTGGTATTGTGATTTGCCACCTGCGTCACCCATGGTATGGGGCGAACAGACCGACGTGCCGGAATCGGCCGACTGGTACAACTCGCACTACATCATTGCCTGGGGTTCTAACGTGCCGCAAACGCGTACGCCCGACGCACACTTTCTTACCGAGGTGCGCTACAAGGGCGCCAAGACGGTTGCCATTACGCCCGACTATTCCGAAGTCGCGAAGCTCACCGACCTCTGGCTCAATCCCAAGCAGGGTACCGATGCGGCACTGGCCATGGCATTTGGCCACGTTATCCTGAAAGAATTTCACCTGGAAAAGCCCAGCGAATACTTTACCGACTACGTGCGCCAGTATTCCGACATGCCGATGTTGGTTAGGCTGGAAGCTTTCCAGGATGGTTACCGACCCACGCGATTCCTGCGCGCCAGCGACCTCGACAATAACCTTGGTCAGGATGATAACGCCGAGTGGAAAACCATCGCCTACGACGAGCTTTCGAATGGGCTGGTTTCTCCGCAGGGTTCTATTGGCTATCGCTGGGGTGGCAGTGGCAAATGGAATATCGAGAATCGTGAAGGCGGCGATGGGCGCGAAACCCGGCTGCAACTGTCGTTAATCGATGGCGAGCAAAATGCTGAGCCGGTAGCGTTTCCCAACTTTGCCAACGAAGAGCACGAGCACTGGCAGCACCAGGAAGGCGAAAGCGTGCAGTTCCGCCATGTGCCCAGCCGCGCAGTAAAAATGGCCGATGGCAGCGAAGCCAAAGTCGCCACAGTCTACGATTTAATGATGGCCAGTTACGGCATCGATCGCGGCCTCGGCGGCGACAACGTCGCTAGCAGCTACGATGATGAAAGCGTGCCCAACACCCCGGCCTGGCAGGAAAAAATTACCGGCGTATCGCGCGACCAGGTTATCAAGATTGCGCGTGAATTTGCCGACACCGCCGATAAAACCCGCGGTAAATCCATGATCATTGTTGGCGCGGCAATGAACCACTGGTATCACATGGATATGAATTACCGCGGCTTGATCAATATGCTGATGATGTGCGGCTGTATTGGCCAAACAGGTGGTGGCTGGGCTCACTATGTTGGCCAGGAAAAACTTCGACCACAAACCGGTTGGTTGCCGTTGGCCTTTGGCCTTGACTGGAGTCGCCCGCCGCGACAAATGAACTCAACGTCGTTTTTCTATAATCACAGTTCGCAGTGGCGCCACGAAAAAGTAAATGTACACGACGTGTTGTCTCCATTGGCAGATAAAGAGAGTTATCCAGAGCACATGCTGGATTACAACATTAAGGCAGAGCGCATGGGCTGGTTACCTAGTGCGCCCCAGTTGAATCGCAATCCACTGCAAATTGCCCGCGATGCGGAAGCGGCAGGCGTTGACCCGAAAGATTACGTGGTCGACCAGTTGAAGAAAGGAGGTCTGCGCTTTGCCTGCGAATCACCGGATGACCCGGTTAATTTTCCGCGCAACCTTTTTATTTGGCGCTCGAACCTGCTCGGGTCTTCCGGTAAAGGCCACGAGTATATGCTCAAGTACCTGCTCGGTACCCGCAACGGTGTAATGAACGATGATAATGGCGCGCGGGATGGTTTAATTCCCAAGGAAGCCGATTGGGTTGAGCAGGGGCCAGAAGGAAAACTCGACCTGGTTACGACGCTGGACTTCAGGATGTCGTCCACTTGCCTGTATTCCGACATCGTGCTGCCCACCGCTTGCTGGTACGAGAAAGACGATCTTAATACCTCGGATATGCACCCGTTCATCCATCCCTTATCCAAGGCGACCGACCCGGCCTGGGAAGCGCGTTCAGACTGGGATATCTATAAAGGTATTGCGAAAAAATTCTCCGAGCTTACCGAAGGCCACCTGGGTGTTGAAAAAGATGTAGTGACGGTGCCTATCTTGCACGACACGCCGGCCGAAATGGCCCAGCCCTTCGACGTGAAAGATTGGCGCAAGGGCGAGTGTGACTTGGTGCCAGGCAAAACCGCGCCAAACATTGCGGTGGTGGAGCGCGACTACCCGGCAACCTACAAAAAGTTTACGTCACTGGGTCCGGCCCTTGAAAAACTCGGTAACGGCGGCAAGGGCATTAGCTGGAATACCGATGAAGAAGTTGGCTTTCTTGGTAAGCTAAATTACACCGTTACCGAAGAGGGTATCAGCAAAAACCGGCCGAAGATCGAGTCGGCGATCGACGCGGCTGAAGTTATTCTTACCCTCGCGCCGGAGACCAACGGCAATGTTGCGGTGAAGGCCTGGGATGCACTGGGTAAATTGACGGGTCGCGATCACACCCACTTGGCCAAGCCCAAGCAGGAAGAAAAGATTCGCTTCCGCGATATCCAGGCACAGCCACGAAAGATCATTTCATCGCCAACCTGGTCGGGCCTGGAAGATGAGCACGTTAGCTATAACGCGGGCTACACCAATGTGCACGAGTACATTCCCTGGCGAACCATTACCGGCCGCCAGCAGTTTTACCAGGACCACCAGTGGATGCAGGCTTTCGGCGAGCAGCTTATCGGCTATCGTCCGCCCATAAAAACCGGTGCCATCAAGGCGATGAAAGATCACCGGCCCAATGGCAACAAGGAAATTACGCTCAACTTCCTTACGCCGCACCAGAAGTGGGGCATACATAGCACCTACTCCGACAACTTGCTGATGTTAACCCTGTCTCGCGGCGGGCCGATCGTCTGGATTAGCCAGGAAGATGCCAGCGATGCCGGCATTATTGATAACGACTGGATCGATGTATTCAATGCCAATGGTGCTATTGCCTGCCGTGCGGTTGTTAGCCAAAGGGTCAAGCCCGGCATGGTAATGATGTATCACGCGCAGGAAAGAATTATCAACACGCCGGGGTCTGCGTTAACGGGAACCCGTGGCGGACACCACAACTCTGTTACACGGGTGGTAATGAAACCTACGCATATGATTGGCGGTTACGCGCAACAGTCCTGGGGGTTTAATTACTACGGTACGGTTGGTTGTAATCGTGATGAAATGGTAGTGATTCGAAAAATGGCTGATGTTGAGTGGCTCGATGGCTCCGACTCTGATGATTTGCCGCAACCCTTGCCTGAAGACGTTTAAGGAACAGTATCAATGAAGATAAGATCTCAAGTTGGCATGGTGCTCAATCTCGACAAGTGCATTGGCTGTCACACGTGCTCGATAACCTGCAAGAACGTTTGGAGTTCTCGTGAAGGTATGGAGTACGCATGGTTCAACAACGTTGAATCAAAGCCGGGCGTTGGCTACCCGAATAACTGGGAAGACCAGGATAAATGGAAAGGTGGCTGGGAGCTTAAGAAAAACGGTTCGATCAAGCCGAAAATAGGCGGCAAACTAAAAGTGCTATCCAAGATTTTTGCGAATCCGGATATGCCGCAAATCGACGATTACTACGAACCCTTCGATTTCGATTACCAGCACCTGCACACAGCGCCTGAAGGTAAGCACCAGCCAACCGCACGCCCCCGCTCGCTGGTAAGCGGCAAGCGCATGAAGAAAATCGAAACTGGCCCCAACTGGGAAGAAATTCTTGGCGGGGAGTATGAAAAGCGCAGTGCAGACAAAAACCTGCAGAACAAGTTCGAAGCAGTAGAAAAACAGATGTACGGCGAGTACGAAAATACCTTTATGATGTATTTGCCTCGTCTGTGTGAGCACTGTCTTAATCCGACCTGTGTCGCCTCCTGTCCAAGCGGTGCTATTTACAAACGCGAAGAAGATGGCATTGTTCTAATAGACCAGGACAAGTGTCGTGGCTGGCGCATGTGTGTTAGCGGCTGCCCTTACAAGAAAATCTATTTCAACTGGAAGAGCGGCAAGTCCGAGAAGTGTATATTCTGCTACCCGCGCATTGAAGCCGGCCAACCGACAGTTTGTTCAGAGACTTGCGTCGGTCGTATCCGCTACCTGGGCGTGTTGCTCTATGATGCCGATCGCATTGAAGAAGTAGCGTCTAGCCCGAAGGAAACCGATCTATACGAAAACCAGTTGTCGGTTTTCCTGGATCCGAACGACCCTAAAGTGATTGCCCAGGCGCGCAAAGACGGCGTTCCGGATTCGGTGATCGAGTCTGCGCAACAATCACCGGTTTATAAGCTGGCGGTAGATTGGAAGCTTGCGTTGCCATTGCACCCTGAGTACCGCACGCTGCCTATGGTCTGGTACGTGCCGCCGCTGTCGCCGATCCAGGGTGCGGCAGATTCTGGTGCCATTGGCATGAGCGGCGTGATTCCCGATGTGGATTCGCTGCGCATACCGATTCAATACCTGGCCAATATGCTAACCGCTGGTGATGAAGTACCTGTTCGCCTGGCGTTGAAGCGACTGCTAGCGATGCGCGCATATAAAAGATCGGAGCTTGTCGAAGGTGTTGATGAATATGCGGTGTTGGAAGAGGTTGGCCTTTCAAGGGAACAAGTGGAAGAAATGTATCGCTACCTGGCCATTGCCAACTACGAAGATCGCTTTGTCATTCCAACTGCGCACCGCGAACAAGCGCTGAAATATGCACAAGACGAGGCAAATGGTTGTGGTTTCACCTTTGGCAACGGCTGCAGCGACGGCAACAGTGATGTCAATATGTTTGGCGGCAAAAAGGCTAACCGCAAAGATGTTATTTCCAGCGTACAAATTTGGGAAGATTGATTGTGCAAATTCTAAAAGTAATTGCCCGGCTAATGGACTACCCCAAAGCGGAAGTGGCGGAATCCAAATCTGAAATCGCGGAAGCGATTGCTCAATCCAGGCATATTTCTCCGGCGCATCGCGCCCGACTGAAGCAAACTCTGCAGGCTATTTATGACGGCGAACTAATGGAAGCAGAGGAGGCCTACACCGGCCTGTTCGACCAGGGTCGATCGCTATCTTTGCACCTTTTTGAGCACGTGCATGGTGAATCCAGGGATAGGGGGCAAGCCATGGTTGATTTAATGGCTGAATATTCCGGCAATGGCTTTGAAATTGATTCACCAGAGCTGCCCGATTACCTGCCGCTTTTCCTGGAATATCTTTCTTATCGTCCTGATCTTGAAGCGCGCGAATGGCTAGCCGATGTAAGTCATATCCTGGCCGTGCTAGGTGCGCGATTAGTGGAGCGCGAAAGCCCTTACGCACACTTGTTTGAATCGCTATTGTTAATTGCAGGTCGTAGCGAGGAGCTAGAGCAAAAGCGCGAGCAGGTAGCCAGCGAAGAGCCCGACAATACACCCGAAGCGTTAGACAAGGAGTGGGAAGAAGTAGCAGTGACTTTTGGTACAGAGGATCAGTCCTGCGCTACGCCGCCACCGGCTAATCCAAACGAGGCGCAGCCGCTGCGCTGGGCGGAGCCGGCCAGCAATAAAGCCAGCATCACGGGAGAGCAACGACCATGAATTTTTCATTGAACACATTTTTGTTCGGGCTGTACCCTTATATCGCGCTTGTAGTATGCGTAGTGGCTTGCTTTATTCGATTCGACAGGGAGCAGTACACCTGGAAAGCAGGCTCCTCACAATTGTTAAGAACCAAAAATATGGTGCTTGCGAGCAATCTATTTCATATCGGGATTATTTTTATCTTGTTTGGCCACATCGTTGGCTTGCTTACGCCAGAATCGCTTTATCACTATGTGATTAGCACGCCAAACAAACAATTGCTGGCGATGATTTCCGGCGGCTTTTTTGGGCTGCTGTGTCTTGTGGGTTTGATCATGCTGCTGCATCGGCGCTTGACCGACCCACGGGTCAGGGCTTCGAGCAGTTTTAGTGATATAGCTGTGCTCGTACTTTTATTAATCCAGCTGCTTCTTGGACTGATGACGATATTTATATCGGCCGAGCACCTTGATGGATCGGTAATGCTGTTATTGGCAAACTGGGCGCAAAGCATCGTGACTTTCCAGCCTATGCAGGCCGCCGCTTCCATTGCTAATGTGCATATTCTTTACAAGCTACATGTGTTCTTTGGCATAAGTATTATTCTGGTGTTTCCTTTTACCCGCCTGGTTCACATGATCAGTGCGCCAGTATGGTACCTGGGGCGTAACTACCAGATTGTTCGCCAAAAACGCACTTAAAATACACAGTTTATGAAAATAGCGGTGACGCAATCGCGAAAAGCGGCTTGGCAGTAGGTCAATGTAAACATGCACCCAGCTAAGGTTGTTTAATTTTAGGTGCTCTAACTTAATCGCATCTCTTCGTCGTTAAGCCGGGTTAGCCGCAACATAAGATTGTCTAGTATAAAATTCTGGTTCAACTTCCACGGTTTTGTCTTTGCCTGCTTTGGCAGGGTATCCACGGCGCGATTGATGTAACCCGATGTGAGATTTAAAAAAGGTACTTCATCGAGTTTTCCGCGCGGCTTGGCCACGGCTTTTGTGTAGCCGTGTTTGTCCAAATCATTGATAAGGCGCATGGCATAGCGATGGGTTAAGTCAACTTTCAATGTCCAGGACGCGTTGGTATAGCCAACCGCCACGAAGGCATTCGGCACGCCGCTCAGCATCATGCCCTTGTAAACATAGCGCTCGCCGGTGCGAACCACTTCGCCGTCTACGGTTAAAGTCATGCCGCCCATTAGCGAGACTCTCAAGCCGGTTGCGGTAACAACCAAATCCGCATCCAGCTTTTCGCCCGACTTCAACTGTATGCCATTTTCGGTGAAAGACTCGATGTGGTCAGTTACAACGCTGGCTTTACCCGACTTGATTGCCTGGAAGAAGTCGCCGTCCGGGCACAGGCAAACGCGCTGGTCCCAGGGTTTATAAGTTGGTGTGAAGTGTTTCGCAGAGAACTTGTCACCAAGCTCCTCTTCAACGCCATTGACTAGGCGCTGCTTGGCCCGCGCCGGAAAAACCCTGCAAAAAGCGTACAGCAGCATACTCGTAAGGATAAACCACCAGCGCGCGGCCCAGCGGCCAAACATTGAAGCCAGCTTGTTGGCAATGGGGCTTACAGCCGGCTTCGAGCCCATGTAAGTGGGCGAGCGCTGCAGCATCGTAATGTGTTCGGCGTTTGGCGCCATTGCGGGCAGCAGCGTTACCGCAGTTGCGCCACTACCAATGATGACAACCTTTTTACCACTGTAATCAATTTTTTCTGGCCAGAACTGGGGGTGTACAACGTCGCCTTGAAAATTTTCGATACCTTCGAAGATAGGATCATGCGCTTTATCGTAGTCGTAGTAGCCGGAACAGAAAAACAGGAACTGGCAAGTAAAATGCTCGCCCTCGGCGTTACGCAAGGTCCAGCGAGATGTAGCGCTGTTCCAGTCGGCGCTGGTAATGTGCTGGCCGTATTCAATATTTTTGTCGATGCCGAATTCCTGAACGGTACTGTTCAAGTATTCCAGGATTTTCGATTTTTCGGCAATCGCACAGTCATCATCCCAATGGCGAAAATTAAAACCAAAGGTATACATGTCTGAATCCGAGCGAATGCCCGGATAATTAAACAGGTCCCAGGTTCCGCCAAGATTCTGCCTGCGCTCCAGAATTTTGTAAGTTTTATTTTTTGCATAGCGCTGCAAGTGGTAGGCCGCGCTAATGCCGGAGATACCCGCGCCAATGATTAATGCGTCGTGATGAACAATAGACATTGAGCAAAAACCTTAAATCGTATGGCTACACGACGCTTTATTAGTGGGCAAAGTAGGGAGATAGTGTGCCTTTCCAGTCATCCACCAAGCCCGAGTCATCCAGCGCCCAGGGGTGGAATCCTTGTTTGGTAAAGGCCCGGTAATGAGGCCATAAACTGGAAACCATGCCGTCTTTTTTCGCAAACAGGAAATCTTTGAATACGCGGCGATCTTCAGCCGTAGGTTTGTAATTGTCCTGTTTTAGCAACGCGCGGGTGGTAAGGGTCAGGCTAAGCGGAAATTCGAAGTACAGAAAGTGCCTGTACACCCAGTTTAAAAGGCGACGATCGCCAACGCATTGCTGGTAAACGTCGAAGGCTACAGACTTGTGCTCAATTTCCTCAATAGCGTGCCATTGCAACAAGTGGCGCATAGAGGTTGGAAAATGCTGCATTTTTTCTTCACTGCCCAGCGCCCAGTGTGCCCATGTGGCAGTGATATGCTCAGCTGATACGGTCCGCGCCAGGCGGCGTTGTGGCGACCATTGTTTTTCGCGTCTGGCTAATTTTTCCTTGAATACATTGTCGATGCCGCCTGTTTGATAACCCAGTTCGTTCAACTTCTGGTTTAGAAGCTTGTGCTGGAAAGAATGGTGAGCTTCCTGATGGGCAAAGTTTTTTACTTCCTCGCGCAGCTTGGGGTCGGTGATTTGATCTTCAAACAACTTAACCGATTTAATAAACTCGGCCTCACCTGGCGGAAAACCAACCGACAGCGAAGCAAAAAAGGCGCTTACCTGCGGGTTGCCGCGGTAGTAGTACTTTTCGGTGACATCATCCAGCGTGAACTCTACGCGACGACGCTCGATAGGCAGTTTTGATTGGCTAATAGGATTTTCTGCGATGTTGTTGCGATTCATGATTGCGGTTCCAGCCTGGCTGCCCAGGCGTTCTATTTCTATATGGTTGCCGATGTTGTTCAAATTTATGTTTACAAAACTGTAAACAACAAGTCATAATCTATACCCTGTGAACAACACTGTCAACTCCGGACCCATTTTTCTATGGCCAGGAAGACCCACAAATCGCAACAGGCTGCCCGAACGGCAATTCTGGATGCGGCAGAAAAGGTGATTACCGGTGTTGGCCCCGCCGGTCTCAGGATTAGTGCGGTTGCCAAAGAGGCCGGTATGGCGCACCCCAATGTCCTTCACCATTTTGGCTCGCGCGAGGGCTTGATTGCAGCGGTGGCCGAGCGGGTTGGCTTGCGCGCAACTGAACGTATCACCGCCGCTATCAAAACAGCGGCTGAAGCGAGCGCCGATAAAAAACACCTGGCCTTGACCGCGGTGCTGGATACGGCCTTTCTTGGCGATGAAGGCAGGCTAGTCGCCTGGCTGCATATGAGTGGTGTCGAGAATTCTATGGATGCGAACATGCAGCGCATTCTGGCAATGGCGCAAGAGCTGCGACGCACAGTGGATGCGAATGCGGATCCAATCAATACCAACCGCCTGGTTGTACTGATAACGCTGGCGCTGGTGGGTGAGGTTGTCTATGGTAGCGGCATTACCGATGCATTGGGTTTCAACGACAGTGAAAACAAGGATCACAACAGTTTCAGGGCATGGTTGGCCAGTATCGTAATGGGTTTAAGCGATGATGTGTTGAACGCCATGACCGTCGTGCCCAGTCAAAGCAAAAGCGACGATGATTGATCAATCGTAAGCAGTATTTAAATTTATTTACAATAAGCAGGTAAGATAATGCGGGATCTCTCAAATTGTGTCGCGGTAATCACCGGTGCGGGAAGCGGTATTGGACAAGCGCTCGCGTATGCGCTTGCCGAGCGCAATGCAGGCTTGGCTATTTCTGACATTAATCCCGATGCGCTGGAAAGAACGGCCAAACAATTGTCCCAGAGCGGCATTAACTTGCATACGCGGGTGCTGGATGTTTCGAACCGCGAGGCAATGTTCGCTTATGCCGAATCGGTTGCAAAGCATTTCGATGAAATCAATCTTGTTATCAATAATGCGGGTGCTGGTCTCGCCTCAGGGCTTTTCCGGGACACCACACTCGACGAGTTCGAGTGGCTGATGAGTGTTAACTTTTCCGGCGTGTTATACGGCTGCAAAGCATTCCTGCCGCTGCTTGAAAAATCCAGCTGGGGGCATATCGTCAATCTTTCCAGCTTGTTTGGATTGATCGGTGTTGCGGAGCAATCCGCCTACAATAGTAGTAAGTTCGCAGTTCGGGGATTAACCGAAGCGTTGCGCAACGAATTTGAACTTATTAACAGTACTGTTAGTGCAACCAGTGTGCATCCGGGGGGCGTTAAAACAAATATTGCCCGCAATACGCGCCCGGGTGAGTTACTTGACGACGCGGCAAAGGCAGCGATCGAGACGCGCGGAGATGATTTCGAGAAGGTTGCTAAAACTACGGCCGAATCAGCGGCCAGGCAAATCCTGACGGCGGTGGAAAAAAACAAGCGGCGCTTGCTTATAGGGGTGGACGCAAAATTAATGGACCGAATACAGCGCTTTTTCCCCAACCACTACAATAATTTCTTTGTCTGGATCGCTAAAATGATTGCCGGTAAAGATGGCATATTCCAAACACAAGCTAATGTAGATCAATCAAAATAGATTGACCCAATTAGCATGCCCATCGATATCCCTACCAGGAATACTGGTAGCCAATAGCCCAATAATCCTGTGCTTCCATTACGCTATCGGTGTCGTGATCCACTGGCACCAGGTATTCAGCGGCGATACGATGCCCGCCATCGCTAATGTAGTTTGCGCCAATTCCAACGTCCCAGCGCTTATCTACACCGGCACGGGTAAAGTACTGACCCCTGATTGAGGTGCTGAAACTGTCGTCAACGTTGTAGGCCAACCATGCTGTTGCCTGGTTCTGGTTGGGTAAGGAATAGTCCCGATCGTTTTCGTCCAGGCGAACCACGTTTTTCCATTGCGCCCCAACGCTGGTTTTTAGCTGAAATGCTACGTAGGTTAATGCGCTGATCAAATCATAAGTGCCCGAGCCCAACTGCATCATTGGTGCCAGCAGCATTTCGTTCTGCATTGCACCGGGCATTGCCATGTTTGCCGTTTCGTCGATGCTACCCGTTGGTACCGACAGCATCAGGGTTGTGTGCAGGCGATCCGTTTCGGTTTCGCGCAGGCGGACCGCGCCGCCCAGCTTCAAGTCGCCAAAACCGCTGGCTTCCGTTGTAACTTTGCTTGCTGCGCCCCCCATCATGCCCGGCATAAGCATCTCCATTTCCCTGTCCAGATAGGGCAGGTTCATCATTAATGTGATGCTGTCGCTCAAGCCATACATACCGCCCAGCATTGTCATCTGCGTTTCCATTTCCAATGGAGTGCTCGCTGTAACAGGAACAGTAAAATCGGTTTTTTCGTTTTTCATCGACATATTCATGGTACGCAACGTAAGCATCCATTCTCCCTGATTGTGAAAATGGTCAGCCATTACACCTATTGGCGCGTGGCCATCAGATCGATGTCCATAGTGATTGTCGGAGTGTGCAGTTACGGTAAATGGCGCTAACAGATAAAGACTCGATACCAGCCTCGCAATCCACGCCTTAGTGAAAGGTTTTCGCATTGTTTGCTCCACGCAAATTCAGGGCGCCCACAGGAGTGGCGCCGCATTAGCTTAGGTCTCGGTTTTAAGGGGAGAGGGAGCTTAGCGGAGGAGCGCGAGACTGGAACAGCCTCAATCGTTGACGTTGTATCTGGCCTTCCAGGCGGACAAATTGAATATAGTTTGCCTGCCCCGCAGCACTATTTGACGGCTGTGAGATTAGGGTATCATCCATGCTCAATGCGCTGAAAGAACAAAAAGGCTGCATTTTGGATGTGGGTAACTCCTGCACCGGCGCGTTGGCGCCATCGGATCCCTCGTTAATTGCGGCCGCTGCATGGTGGGCGTGGTGCATATGATGCATCGAATGGTCCATCGTAGCGCTGGCGCTACCAACGCTGTTTAACTCGGCCAGCGACTGCAAAAAGCTAATTGGGAATACGCTATGGCATAACTGTAGCGGGGCGCCACTAGCGAATGCGGCAGGCATGAAACCCACCGGAACTAAAATCTGCAACAAAAAAGCACACAGGGATACTGCGACTTTTAAGCGATGAAATTTATATTTTTTGCGCAAAACAAGAAAAGATTTATCTGATCGCAAGCGTGGGTTTTAATAAAGCCGGAAATCGATACGGTGCGCCGCCACAAGGCACCGCAGCATGCACCTTTCGTTGCGCCAGTATACCTCGATCACTGCAGGCACCGATACACCTTGAATCAAAAATTTTTGGCGCTGTTGGTACTGATAGCTACACCCATAAATGTTGTGAATAGAAAACGGGCATTGTACGCTGGCGACAAGGACGAAGATAAACGACAAAACACAACAGCCCGGCGCGCTCCGGGGCGCATAGCCGGTCGACTGCCTGTTAATTAAGCCCTTTTACATCGCAAAAAAATTGTGGAGTAGATTATGAGCGTGAATGGCCCAGGCGACAAGGCTGAAATCCTAGGAAAATTGTCAGGCCAGGTGCTACGTAAGGTTGCAAAAAGCAAGCAGGGTGCGCTTAAGGATTTCGTTGATAATTTTTTCCTTAATGTCCCGGTCGACGATCTCCGGCAGCGCTCTTTAGACGAGCTTGCTACCCAGACCTTGCTCGCCTGGAATTTTATTCAAAGCTTTGATTACGCCGCGCCCAAAATAGCCATTGTTAATCCCGATCCCGATGCTGATCATTGGCAATCAGGGCATACCGTGGTGATGGTGTTGCAAAACGATATGCCGTTTCTGTCCGATTCCGTACGAATGGAATTTAGTCGTAATGAGATTGGCGTGCACGCAGTCCAGAACATCGTCCAGGTAGCAAATCGAACCGCCAAGGGCAAATTAAAGAATCGAAGCAATCGCAACCTTGATGATAGCGGCACTGAAGTAGAGGATAGGCAAAATCTAGAGGCTGTCCTGTACTTTGAAATTGATCGACAAGCATTGGGCACAGATGACCAGCACCCATTGGAGCAGGGCTTGGTCGATGCACTCCAGGATTTGCATCTGGTGGTCGATGATTTTGTGAGTATGAAAGCCAGGGCTATGGAAATCATCCAGGAGCTTGAGCTCACTCCACCACCATTGCCGGCCAAAGAAATTGAAGAGGGGAAAGTTTTTTTGCAGTGGTTGCTGAACCACAACTTCACATTCATTGGCTATAAAGAATACGACCTGCTTAGAAAGCGCAAAAGGCCTTGTATCGATGCGTTACCGGATCGTGCGCTGGGAATTGTCAAACGCAGGCACGAAGGCGAGCAGCGCAGGTATCTCGATCAATTATCTCCACAAGCGCAGGAGTTTGTTAGTGAGCCACGATTAATCAGCTTTGCTAAATCCGGAACCCTATCCAAGGTCCACCGTCCGGTGTATCCCGACTATGTGGCATTTCGCCGTTTTAATAAAAAAGGTGAAGTGATTGGCGAGCGCGGGTTCCTCGGTCTGTATACGCTACCGGTATATACCGAGCGCACGCGCGATATACCCGTGCTGCGCTTGAAGGTTGAAGCGGTTATGCGCAAGTCGGGCTTACATCCCTATTCGCATGAAGGCAAGGAGTTGGCACGAGTATTGGAAACGTATCCTCGCGATGAGCTATTCCAAACTGATACCAACGACTTGTATGCCACGGCGATACGCATTTCGCAGATTAAGGAGCGCCATCAAACCAAGTTGTTTGTCCGCCGTGACCATTATGGGAAGTTCGTAACCTGCATCGTTTACATGCCGCGAGAATCCTATAACACCGAATTGCGTAAAAAGATCCAGCGCATACTGTGTCGGGAGTTTAATGCCCTTAACGCAAAGTTTAATACCTATTTCGGCGAATCTGTTCTTGTACGTACGCAGTTTACTTTGCGTACTGAATCCGACGAAGACCTTGACTATAACCTGGAGTTGCTTGAGCGTGAGATTTCCCAGGTTACTCGCTCCTGGCAAGATGGCCTGGTTGACGCGCTAATTGAAACGCATGGTGAGCAGAAAGGTTTGGCACTAGCAAGTACGTTTCGCGATGCATTTCCATCAAGTTATCGCGATAACTTTTCTGCGGCCACTGCAACAGAAGATATTGCACACGTTCTTTCGATAGGTGATGCAAAGCGGCTGTCTATGCAGCTCTATCAAACTGCGGGAGAAGAAAATGACGTTGCGCATCTATCGCTTTACCATCCCGGGGCGCCGCTTCCGCTATCTGATGTGATTCCGATCCTCGAGAACATGGGTCTTGAGGTTATTGGAGAGCATCCATACAAGATTACTAGCCGTGATGATGTTGTTTTCTGGAAGCATGACTTTTTCCTGACATACCACCAGAAGAATACCTTAAAGGCAATCGACGCCAACGAGCGTTTTACCGCGGCGTTTGACCAGGTATGGAACGGCACCGCCGGCAATGATTGTTTTAATCGCCTTGTTTTGGCTGCTGCTATGGACTGGCGACAAGTTATGCTGGTTCGCGCTTGCGCACGCTATTTGAAGCAGCTCAGGCTTTTACTAAGTCGTGATTTTATTACCGATACTTTCCTTAACAACATTCCTTATTTGTTGCTCATTCTTGAATATTTCAGCATCAAGTTTAACCCTGATCTAAAAATTTCTATTACCCAGCGAGAGATCCAACTTGAAAAAATAGAAAAGCAATGCATGAGTCTGCTCGAACAAGTTGAAAGCCTTTCTGAAGACCTGGTTTTAAGGCGTTATCTGGAGTTGTGCAAAGCGATGTTACGAACCAACTATTTCCAAATTAGCTCGCAGGGTGAGACCAAGCCGTATATGTCTTTCAAGTTTAGGCCTGGGCTTATTCCGGCGGTTCCACTACCGGTTCCAATGTTCGAAATATTTGTTTACTCCGAGCAAGTAGAAGGCGTGCACTTGCGTGGTGGTAAAGTGGCGCGCGGAGGCTTGCGATGGTCAGACCGGGTTGAAGATTACCGCACCGAAATTCTTGGCCTGGTTAAGGCGCAGCAGGTAAAAAATGCGGTAATCGTACCGGTAGGTGCGAAAGGCGGGTTTATATCGCGGCGCGCTAGCGCAATTGCCGATCGCAGCGCATTTATCAAAGAAGGAATTAGTAGCTATAAGGTATTTATCCGCGGGCTGCTAGACATCACTGACAATCTACAATCTGAAAAGGTGGTCTCTCCCAAGCAATTGGTAAGGCATGATGACGATGATGTCTACCTGGTGGTGGCTGCTGACAAGGGCACTGCGACATTCTCTGATATATCGAATGGCCTTGCTGCAGATTATGGTTTTTGGCTGGGAGACGCTTTTGCTTCCGGGGGCAGCCAGGGTTATGACCATAAAGGTATGGGAATAACGGCACGTGGCGCCTGGGTTTCCGTGCAACGCCACTTTCGCGAGCGCAGCCTTAACATACAGCAAGAAGATTTTACCGTCGCTGGTATTGGGGATATGGGCGGCGATGTGTTCGGCAATGGCATGTTACTTTCGGAGCATATCAAATTATTAGCTGCTTTTAATCACATGCATATTTTCATTGATCCGAACCCCAATCCCGAAGTTAGTTTTAAAGAGCGCCAAAGACTATTTCTGGCTCCTGATTCGGGTTGGTCGGAATACGATAAGCGTCTTATATCCAGGGGTGGAGGTGTGTTTCTGCGTACGGCCAAGTCAATCACAATAACTGCTGAGATGAAAAAAGTCTTCGACATCGATGCTGGTCGCTTAACGCCCAACGAATTATTGCAGGCGATATTAAAAGCTCCTGTTGACCTTATCTGGAATGGTGGTATTGGCACTTACATCAAAGCAACTTCTGAGTCTGACGAGGATGTAGGCGACCGCGCCAATGATTCGGTAAGGGTGAACGGTAAAGAAGTCCGCGCGAAGGTAGTTGGTGAGGGCGGCAATCTTGGCGTGACACAGCTCGGACGTATTGAGTTTGCGAACAATGGCGGTGCGATTAATACCGATTTTATCGACAATGCCGCCGGCGTTGACTGCTCAGACCATGAAGTGAATATCAAAATACTGTTGAACAGCTTGGTAGCTGAGGAGCGGCTAACTGTTAAACAGCGTAACCGCATTATGTCTTCTATGACAGAGGAGGTCGCGGAACTGGTGCTTACCAACAGCTACCGACAAACCCAGGCTATAAGTATTGCTGAAGCCTCTTCTGTCAAAACTATGGGCGAGTATCGGCGATTAATAAATGACTATGTAAAGCAGGGAAAACTGAATCGGAAGCTTGAATTTTTGCCGAGTGAGGAAGCGCTAAGCAAGCGCAGCAAAAAAGGTCTTGGCTTAACGCGTCCCGAGTTGTCGGTGCTAATGTCCTACGCCAAGGCAGACCTGAAAGAGCGGCTCGTAGATACCTGGGTTACTAGCGATCCGTTTATGGTGCAGATTATAGAGACGGCGTTCCCGCCTTATTTGCACAAGCGGTTTGGTAAAGAAATTTATGGGCACCAACTGCGCCGCGAAATAATAGCAACCCAACTTGCGAACGAAGTTGTGAATACTTTAGGCATTACCTTTGTGTGGCGCACCCAGGATTTTACTGGCGCGAGTATGGAAGAGGTTATTGCAGCTTTTGTAATGGCGCGAGATATTTTCGAGCTACGCCAGGTATGGCAGGCAATTGAACAGCTAGACAACACAGCGCCTACTGCGCTACAACTTACTATGCTTCAGGAACTTATACGTCTGGCGCAGCACGCTGTACGCTGGCTGCTTAAGCTTCAAATTAAAAAGCAGGACTTTGATGCAAGTATAGCTCGCTATAAAAAGGGAATAGGTAATCTCGAGAAATTACTACCAAAGTATTTTCCCGATGGCGTGCCTAGTGGAATGCAATCAATAGAGAGCGAATTATCTGAACATACTGTGCCAGAAAAGTTAGTCAAGCGCACTACTACGCTAGGCATCAGCTACTTTGCGCTGGATCTTGTAGAAATTACCCACGCTGCAAAAGTCACTTTCGAAAAAGCGTTTCATGCATTTATCCTTTTTGCCGAAGCGCTTGATCTGGGTGCCTTTCGCGAGCAGATAAGTCTTATTGATGCGCATAGCCAGTGGCACCAAATGGCGCGTGAGTCTTTCCTCGATGAGCTTGACGCTCAAACACGATCTTTGTGTCGGTGTTTGGTTGAGAGCAAGGCTAATAAAACGAGCAATATAGAGTCGGCTATGGATCAGTGGCTGGTAAGCAACGAGGTTGCATTACGCCGCTGGCGCTCACTGCAAAAAGAATTGCAACGTGGTGGTGAGCAGGACCTCGCCCTGTATGCTGTGGCGATACGTGAGCTGGCAGCATTGGCGCAAGCGAATATGGGTTAAAGAATGAATATACTTATTACTGGAGGTACCGGGTTCATTGGCTCTGCGCTGTGCTCTTATTTGTTAGATCTTGAGCACGATGTTGTAGTGCTTAGCAGGTTTGAAGATCCTGGCAATGGACGGGTTAAAACCATTACAAGGCTGGAGCAGCCGGGGCAAAATGCTTACTACGATGTCGTTGTTAATCTTGCGGGTGAGCCAATTGCGAACAAGCGTTGGACGCAACGTCAAAAAGAACGCATCATAAACAGTAGGGTTGAAATTACTAAGTCACTGCTTGAGCATATCGGAAGGGCTGAGACAAAGCCCGAGCTACTGATAAGTGGTTCAGCGATTGGCTACTACGGAGTGGCTGCCAGCGATGAGCCGATAAGTGAAGGCGCGGCAGGTGATGATAGTTTTTCTAGTCGACTTTGCAAACAGTGGGAAGAGCAGGCGTTGCAGGCTGAGTCGATGGGGATTAGAACCTGTTTATTGCGCACCGGCATTGTTCTAGGCAAGAGCGGAGGCGCGTTACAGAGAATGCTGCTTCCCTTTCGGTTTGGATTAGGTGGAAAGATTGGCAATGGCGAGCAATGGATGCCGTGGATACATCTAGCAGATTTGATAAATATTATTGTTTACTGCATAGAGAATAAACAACTGAAAGGGCCTGTTAATGGCACCGCGCCAAACCCGGTTAAAAATAAAGAATTTACCAAAACGTTGGGAGCTGTTTTAAATAGACCAACGTTATTACCTATGCCAGGTTTTATCATTAAATTATTGATGGGCCAAATGGGTGAAGAGTTGCTGTTGTCGGGTAAGAGAGTGTTGCCTGAAAAAGTTGTTGGTGCGGGGTACCAGTTTCAATACAAGTCACTCGATAAGGCGCTTTTAAGTATTTTATAGCACTCGTGGATGGTTTATTTTACGCGTGGTGCGCATAAATTCGAACATGGCGTCGTGGCTATTCAGGTACTCACGGGGAAAGTTGGCCAGCGGCCAATGACTTCGCCGTGCTGTATAACAGCAAGGTCACCGAATTGCAGGAATACCGCTTCGCTTTGTTGTGGCCGCAGGAATACGAAATCGTCTGGAACTAAATTAACGCATTTTGGGCCGTTTAGCATTTCCTGGTTCGACGAGCGCCCAACAATTTTGTTGTAGCGAAGACCCGGCGGATGCACCGGATCTGCCATCCACTTTCCACCATGAATAAAAAATGATTGTGCGGAGCCCGGCGAGAGTAGCCGGCCTGCACAGCTGGCCATTGTTAATTCGGGCAGTCTCATTGCGCCAACCGATTTCAAAACTGGTGTGGCTATAAAGCTCGCTGGCACGTAGGGCTTGAGCAGCTCGGTGTCAAAGCCGGTGGGTTTAACCAAGGCTGACCCTACCGATACTTCATTAGCAATGTCCGTGTTTTTGTATAAGCGATAAGTCGGGCTGCCCGCCGTATTGCGAATTATTGATGCCATATGCGATTCGCTAAAAAAATTGTGCGCCAATGCAATCGCTTGCTGGTAAGTCCCCCAGGCCCTTTTTGTGGCACGGGCCCTCCATCCGAGCGCTTTTGGAACGGAAGCCAGGTGCGGCTCATAGCCCATAAAGCCCTGGAAAGTTAGCCTATTGTTTTCGCGAAGCTGGCTAAACGCGTTATGTAATTCGCTACCAGGCGCAAAGCCACCGCGGTGCAGGCCCACATCGAGCTCTATTACAATATTAACCGGTACTCCCGCGTCTTTCGCGACGTTGTCGTAGGCATGCAGTCGTTCTGGCGTGTCGATAAGCCAAGACACGTTTTTGGCTGCATCAACAGGTGCTTGCTTAAGAAAATCATGGCAGGCCTTGGCTGGCAGCGGTTTGCCAAGTAATTGCTTGGCGCCAGGCATTTCCTGCGCAAGGCCCAGCAGCATGGGCAAATTGAAAGTCATTAGCCGTTCGGTGCCTGTTTTTTTGCGAATATGTGCAAGTAGATTTGGAACGGGCAGTGACTTGGTTACGATGCGATAAGCCATGCCGGTGGGCAGGTGGCTGAGCAGTGTTTGAATGTTTTGGTTGAGCCGGTCGACATCAAGCAGCAATACGGGCTGATAAATACCGGCAGATTTCAATGCGCTATCCAGTCCTTCGAAGTAAGCTGCCTGCGATGTCATTGGCCTTCTTCCCAGTAACGCGCGATCGCGGGCGTCATGAACACGCCATCCGGGTCAAGCTGCTTGCGCAGGCCAATAAACTTTTGAAAATCAGGATAAAGCGCCAGAAAATCGTTATGCCCCAGTGAATGTAGCTTGCCCCAGTGCGGGCGTCCGCCAGCCGCTTTGAAAATGGGCTCAATACCGTCAAAGAGCCAGTCGTAAGAATCTTCCGCGGCGGTATGCACGGCAATCGAAATGCGTGGTGCGTTTTGGAACGGACTTAGCCAGCCTTCGTCAGCTGCTGTCTTGCGTACTTCAATAGGGAAAAAGACATCGCGACGTTTAGCTTCAATATAAGACACGACCTCGCGAAAAACGTCTAGTCCAGACTCTACTGGCAAATGGTATTCCATTTCGTTGAAGCGAGTGCTGCGCGTTGAAGCCAGCAGCTTGGCACTTGGGCCTACAACATTTTCTGCCGTCATGCGCTTCAGGCCGGTGGCGAGCAACTTGCGCCGTAATAATGTACTCCACTTAAACTTGTTGCGTACTGAGCGGATCATTGCAAGACCAGCCTCGTCTTCGCTCGGTGGTCGCTCGGTGGCTGATGCATCGGTCTGGTCGTGTGCAATGTTGATGCCGTAGCCTGAAAAAGGGATATAGAAAAACTCAAAATTTCTGTGTGTATTCCACCTCACAAGTGCCGCGTCAAGAATCGCATCGATCGGTTCTGCCCAGGTACGGCGATGAAGATTGAACGCAGGGCATACGCGAACGGTTGCCTCCAGCATAACGCCCAGCGCGCCCAGTGAGACCTGCGCGGCCTTTACCAAATCGGGGTTGTCTTCTAGTGTGCCCTCTACAATGTTACCGTTGGCTAGCATGAGCCGAACCGCAGTGATTTCACTCGCAAGGCAGCCCAATGATTGCCCCGTACCGTGGGTGGCTGTTGCGGCTGCACCCGCAAAGGACTGGACATTGATATCACCCAGGTTTCGAAACGCCAGATTGATTGAATCAAGCTCAACAGAGAGGTCTTTCAGTCGCCCGCCTGCGCGTAGCGTCGCAGCATTGGCGGCGGGGTTTGTTGAGACGACACCGCCCATTTGGTCGAGGTTAATGATGGTACCCGAAGTTGAAACAATGGGCGTGAAAGAATGGCCCGAGCCCACAACGCGGATTGGTTGGACGGCAGTTAACAGAGCTAGCCTCAGTTCATCTTCGTTTTGAGGCTGCAGAACGCGAGCGCTGGGTGCCGATTCGTTGCCAGACCAGTTAGCCCATCCGATTTTTTTCCGGGTGGCTGGCATTTATGCGCGTTGTTTTTCTTCCAGCAACTGTTGAGCCAGAAACTCATCGTAGTTGCCTTGAAAGTCAATAAGCCGATGGTTTTTTATTTCTACTATTCGTGTTGCTAGCGAAGAAACAAATTCACGGTCGTGACTAACAAATATTAGCGTGCCTGGGAAATGTTCCAGCGCCAAATTGAGCGCTTCAATACATTCCATGTCTAAATGATTAGTAGGTTCGTCAAGAATAATTACGTTGGCATCGCTCATCATAATCTTGCCAAAAAGCAGCCGATTCTTCTCACCGCCGGAACAAACATTTACTTTCTTCGAAAAATCTTCGGAGGAAAATAATAATCGGCCCAGTGTCGCTCTAACAATTTGATCGTCGTGCTTGGGTTTTCGCCATTGGCTCATCCAGTCGAATAGATTCAAGTCGCTGGCAAATTCATGCGCGCTATCCTGCGGGCAATAAGCCAAGCTGGCATTTTCTGCCCATTGAAATTTACCTTGGGTAGGCTCAATTTCGCCAACCAAACAGCGCAGCAGGGTAGTTTTTCCTACGCCGTTGTCACCAATAATAGCCAATCGTGTGCCGGCTTCCAATATAAAGTTACCACCGCTAAACAATTCATCGCCATCAAATGCATGGCCTAGCTTTTCCACAGTGATGGCCTGGCGATGCAATTTGCTACCTTGCTGGAAGCGGATGAAAGGTGTTTTGCGGCTAGAGGGCTTTATATCATCGAGTTGTATTTTTTCGATTTTCCTCGCGCGAGACGTAGCTTGTTTGGCTTTGGACGCATTTGCAGAGAATCGGCTTACGAATTGCTGTAGCTCTGCAATTTGGGTTTTCTTTTTCGAATTTTCGGATTGCAAACGCTCCTGAACCGCGGTAGATGCCAACATAAAGTCATCGTAGTTGCCCGGATAAATGCGTATATCTCCGTAATCGATATCTGCCATATGGGTGCACACAGCATTCAAAAAATGGCGATCATGCGACACGATTATCATAGTACTGCTGCGTTGGTTGAGCGTGTCTTCCAACCATCGAATGGTATCGATATCCAGGTTATTCGTGGGTTCGTCTAGCAGCAAGATATCCGGGTCGGAGAACAGAGCTTGCGCCAGCAACACGCGAAGCTTTCGTCCGGGAGCCACCTCACTCATCGGCCGGTAATGCAATCCCTGTTCAATGCCGGCGCCCAATAGTATTTCTTCCGCGCGGCTTTCTGCGCTATAGCCATCCAATTCAGCAAACTGGATTTCCAGTTCAGCGACTTTCATGCCCTCGGCTTCGGACATTTCAGGCAGACTATATATCCGGTCTCGCTCCTGCTTGATACTCCATAATGCTTCGTGCCCGTTAATTACCGTATCGACAACGGTCATTGACTCGAAGGCATATTGATCCTGGCTCAATTTACCGATGCGTTCATTCGGTGTAATCGAAATGTTGCCGGATGAAGGTTTCAGGCTGCCATCCAGAATTTTCAGGAATGTCGATTTTCCACAGCCATTGGCGCCGATTAATCCATAGCGATTGCCGTTTCCAAATTTGACGGAAATGTTCTCAAATAATGGTTTGGCGCCAAATTGCATCGTAATGTTTGCAGAAGTTATCAATGTTTGTCTCTGTTAAATTGCTTAAACAAGTGGCGCCATTGAAATTAGTGGCGCCCGTTTGAAAGGAGGGTAGAATACCTGGAGTGCCGCTTGTTGGCGCTCGCTGTTTGCCAGTGAAGCTGATGCATCTCCCAATTCAGCCACTCTTCCAGCACTGGCCGTGAGAAGCCGGCAATCTAAACAGTCTAAGCTGGGCTGGCAAGTAAAACAGTTACAAATTGAGTGATTCCCGGTTGATATAGCCCTTGGAGTAGCTGGTCTCTGGATAAGAACCGCAGACGCTTTTACTTACGTGGTGCTGGTATATAAGTTTCACATAGTAGTGCGTACCGCACTGGCTTTGCCAGGAGTAAAAAATGACCCAACATGAATATATTTTCATAGCAGTGTCAATAATTCTGGGCTTGGCGATAACGCGTCTTTTGCATGCAGTTGCGATGCTAACGCGCGCCCATGATCGTGTCGTGTTTCACTGGTCTTCGGCGATATGGGCATTCAGTATACTGCTATACATACTACAACTGTGGTGGGTTGGATGGGGCTTGCGCGAAATAAATGATTGGCGGTTTCTGGATTTTATTGTTTTAGTTTTCGGGTCGTCGTTTGTCTATGGTGCTGCGGAGATGGCGTTGCCGTCACCCGAAGAGAATAACCTCGACATGTTGGAGGAAAGCCAGAGTCTCGGTCGATTGTCGGCGTTATCAATGCTTTTGTATTTTTTAGTAGGCCCCTATGTCAATATATTCATGTATAAAAATCCAATAATCCCTTCAATCTTAGTACCCTCTGTAGGCATTGTGCTAATGCTTTTAGTGATTAGTTTTCCGGCGCGCTTCAAGCTATGGTCCTCTTTGTTTGCGCTTTACTCCTTAATGATTTTATTGCTAACGGTCTAATTAGTTTAGAACAGCGGCGGCTCAAAAATATAAGCGTAAAGGTTTGGCGATTGTGCGAGGGCTTCAGTCGATCGGCCAGCCCGCAGCATCGATACTATCGATACGGGCTGGTGTAGTCGATTCATAGTCGTGTATAAGCCAACGCTTTACATAGCGATAATCGGGATCGAATTGTCGCTGCTGTTTGTCTGGATTAAAGTGTCGACCGCCGCGCGGGTCCGCGCCGACACCGGCAATATACTGCCAGTTACCCCAGTTTGAACCCACATCATAGTCGATCAATTGATGTTCAAACCAGGCTGCGCCATAGCGCCAATCAACTTCAAGTTCATTAACCAGGTAACTTGCGGTGATCTGACGGCCACGGTTGCTGATATAGCCTGTCGTGGAAAGTTCACGCATACACGCGTTTACCAAAGGCGAGGGCGTATTACCAACGCACCAGCGCTTATAACGCTCCGGATAAAAGCTGGTTAATGGTGCGTGTTTGGCAGTGCCCTGAAAACTGAAAAGTGCCTTGCCTAGTTTTATGGCTAGCCAGTGAAAATATTCGCGCCAAAGCAACTCGAACTTCAACCAATATGTTGAGTCGCTGGGGCCATGCTTATGTTCGTAGTTCTGTATCGCACCGTGTACTCGCCTCGGAGAGAGGCAGCCTTGCGCTAACCAACTCGACCATTTGCTAGAGTTATGCCAGCCATCTAGCTTGTTACGCGTGCTTTTGTATGAGTGAGGAAGCTCACTCGAAAAATAGCTTCTCAAGTAGTTTTCAGCTGATGTTTCACCACCGGTGAAAGGGGTCTGGAATTCTCCGGATGTGGCAGCCCAGTGTGGTAGTACGTTGGCATCTGGAATGCTCCAACGGTTGGATCGCAGATTTTTGCTTGGCATCGGTGGCAAGCTATTAGACCCTGACAGCGGATGCGGTACATCTTGTGTTTCTGCGCGTTTTCGAAACGGCGTAAACTGGTTTGGTAGGTCGTTAGATAGCCACGATGTTCCATCACAGGAAAATAGCGTGGCATTGCTCGAAAAGATCAGGGGCAGCGTTGGGAAGCGCTGTTGAATTTCTTCGAGGCCTTTGCGTTCGTACCAACCGTGCGTGTCACTGGTGAGCAGTACATCGGGCAGCAGATCAGGGATAAGGGTTTCCGCGACCCCCGCAACTGTGCCGTACTCGACAAATAAATGCTGGCTCTTCTTCTGCAAGCTGCTCGCCAGGTCTGCGAGAGATTCTTTAATAAAACGCCAGCGATGGGGTCCTATTGAGGGAAGTCCGAAACGATTGGGAACAAACCATCGGGGGTCTACACAATAAACGATAAGCAGGCTATCGTATTTCGACGCGTGGGCAAGCGCTCGATTGTCGTGTAACCGCAGGTCATTGCCTAACAGATATAGCGCAAGTGACATGCCTACGCAATCACGCCTCGCTCTCAAGCTGCCATACGCAGCGGCGTTTTGCATCAGCAGGTAAAGGCGCTGGTTTGCTGGACGCCTCCGCTCGCTTGAATACTTCTATGGTCGCAAACGTGGCGCCAAGAACTAGCAGATGGCCCAGCCACATCCAATGGAAATAAAATATGGAGAGAAATGCTAGCGAAAAGACCATGCTCCACATCCACGCGAGCAAAGTCATAAAATAGAACTGGGATGCGGTATCAAGGTATTGGAATGGATTGAATCGGTGATCCATTACCGAGCGGTAGCTGCTGATCAAATAATTGCGCATGGCGAACCTCATTGAGCCGGTTTTTGCCTTTTGTTACGATGCACACGACCAGTTAGTTCAATATTTCCATGAACTTGTTTACCATCTAGCCGGTTTTTACGCTATTTAGCTGGCAACCAAAGATGCTCAAATTGCAACAAACTAATGATCCCTTTGGGTTATTTGCAACGTATGAAGTCTAACTGAAGAAGATTACAGGAATAGATTATATTGGCTCTGAATCAAATCAAGTTGCGATACCTGCCAGGAATTGCAAGCGCGCTGTGCTTACTGAATTTCTCCATTTTCTGGGCTGCAAGTAGCCATGCCGCTTGCGCTGAAATGTTTGAAGTAAGTATGCGTAAATTGCATTCCCAGCGGCAGATAGACCTGTGCGATCTAACGCAAAAAAAGCCGGTTTTAATCGTAAACACAGCCAGCCATTGCGGATTTACCCCGCAATTTCGCGGGCTAGAAAAATTGCACTTGCGATATAAGGACCGGGGTTTGGTGGTAATTGGTTTCTCAAGCAACGATTTTAACCAGGAAGCCAGTAAAGAGGCTAAAGCAGCAACAGTATGCTACGTTAACTACGGCGTAACGTTTACCATGCTAGCGCCCTCCCACGTAAAAGGCCCGTCGGCTAATCCTGTATTCGTATCGCTTCGCGCAGCGAGCCAGGAGCCGGGGTGGAATTTTAATAAATATTTAGTGGGCAGGGAGGGTAAGAAAATAGAGCATTATGAGAGCCGCGTGGCGCCGAATGATGCCGAGCTGATTAAGGCAATAGAGTCTTTGCTTTAAAATCCGGCCTGCGGGAGTACGCAGCTAACAACTAAAAATCTGTGATGTCGATACCCATAGCGGCCGCGCGATCACGCCAAAGCTGGCGAGCCACTTTTTGCATATCTTCAGCAAAATCACCTTCATCAACAATTTCTAGTCCGGTTAAGGTCTCCAGAATATCCTCTATTGTAATTACGCCTCTAATAGTCCCGTATTCGTTTACGACGTAAGTAATATTTGCATGCTTTTCAAGGAACAGTTCAAAAGCCGAGAGTAACGATGTTTTATCCAATAACGCATAAATCTTTCGCTTGTAGTTAGCGAGAGCTTGGTCGCCATTGCCGCCGGCCTTCGCCATAAGTACGTCGCTTCGGAGCACAAAGCCGGATATGTTATCAGCATTGTCAGCATACACAGGTATGCGAGAAAATCGCTTATCACGATAAAGCGAGAAATATTCATCCACAGTCATAGATTCCGGTACAGAGAAAACAACACTATGAGGCGTCATGGCATCTATTACCTGGGTATCTTTAAGCTTAAATAGATTGGTTAGTATTTTTGATTCTTTTTCTGAAAGATGACCTTCTTGTTCACCAATATTGGCCATGGCAGAGAGTTCTTCCCTGCTGAAATTGTCAGCTTCCGGCTTATTAGCGATAGCTTGAGTTAATTTTTTTGAAAACCAGACCAAAGGCGAGAGTGTAATCACAAGGTATTTAACAAAAAAAGCAACATAGACGGCGAGATGCTTCCAATAATAAGTGCCCACAGTCTTTGGTATGATTTCAGATAAAATCAAAACTAAAAGTGTTAGTACGGCCGATATCAATGCGACATATTGGTCACCAAACAGCTTTGCCGCCTGGGCGCCCACGCCAACTGCGCCTACTGTATGCGCAATAGTGTTTAGCGACAGAATGGCAGATAGTGGCGACTCAATATCAGCTTTCAGTTCAGCGAGTAATTTACCGCCGCGAGTCTTTCTCTGTTCGAGCATTGCCACATATGGTTGGCTGACGCTGAGCAAAACGGCCTCTGCTATAGAGCAAATAAACGAGACACCGAGGGCGAGGGTAAGATAAATTACCAAGGCAGTCATAGATAGATTCCGGATAAGTTGTACAAAGATTTCAGACTCTGGCAGCGTTTGGTTATTTAATAGCAGTAAAAACTAGAGCGGATATCGTAGAAATGTTTTCAATTTATACACCAAGCGGACGGGCTTTTCTTGGATCGCTAGAAGAGCTTCGACGTGTAAGAAAATCACCGGCATATCAAAAGATATCGGCAGATGTGGATAAAAAAAATGATCGTATCGAAGCTAGGGACCAGCAAGATTTTGAGATACCCCAGCGGGCTATAAACGAATACAAAAGTTTGCTTGAAAAAACGGGCGAAAGAGAGCCCGCATATCACGCTTATCAAATAATGAGCAAAAACGTTAGTGTGTTACTTTCAGACTGTTCATTTACCCAGGCTTTCGCAACATTTCAGCGCTATCCATACCAGTTATTACCGATTGTATCTCATGCCGGGATATTGATGGGGAGCCTATCAAGGCGAGAGATCTACGAGTACCGGATTGAGCTCGGCAGCGATGCTTCGGAAGCGCAAGGCGGTATTGCCGACATGTTCCTGACTCCTCAATCGTTCGTGTTCTCGGCGGAACCCGTTACCGATGTAAGGCGTATTGCTTCCGTTTTAGTTGAAAACCGCCTTGATGCCGTACCAATAACTGCTGAAGGTGGTAAGCTAACCGGCATCGTCTCGCGCACCGATTTGTTGAAATGCCTTGTAGCTGATCCGCCTTTATCACTCTGGTGCTAACATTTGCAGCAAGCCGTCAATGACAAACTATGATAGACGTTGTAAATATAAAAACCGCACTCAATGCCTTTCACGTTATTCGGGAAAAAGGTGAAAAAACAAGTACAGGGTACGTTTATAAAGGTATTACCGCGGACACGGACTTTGATGGTTATACTATTTATCTAAAAGCCGATTATGTAACCTTAACCATTTATTTTCATAATAAATTCGATGTCGACTACGCCAATATGAAGGAACTAACGATGTTCCTGGAGAAACTTTTATCCATTACCAAGTCATAATCCTCACAAGCAGGACCTAGCGTCCGGGATGCTTCGGCTCCAGGCCATGCTTCACTTGCTGGCTCGGTGCACCATGTCGGAATTCCAGCACGGTTAATGCAAGGCCAATTACCATTAAGACAAAGACACCCACTGCTATGTAAAAAATATTAATCTCCATTTCTACTACCCCTTTCCTGCAGCAAGCGCCGAGAGTTTGAAGTAAATGCCAAATGCTAAAATAGATGGAACCCAAATGGCCGTGAAAAGAGCCTGCATTTCAAGCCCATTAAAATACGAAAAGCCAGACACCATGAATGAAACGGCGACGGCCAGTAAAATAAATAAATCGGAAGTTTTAAACATTGAGTGAACCCCAGCTGCTGCTATGAATAAAAAGTAATGCGTTTTTTCAGCGCATTTCAAAGCCTACTGCAGACATAAGTAAGCCCGCTATCGCTATCCCCGAGGGAATACGCAAATTGTGCACACCGAAAACATCGATAATAGAAGGCACGGCTTCAAGCAAGCCAATCGGCAACCACATGAAAAAAGGTGCTGCTAGCAATATGCCTGTGTAGCGCAACGCGTATTTTAACAAGGAACAATCCAGCTATTACTAAATTGGTAATGCTTTCCAGGCCAAGCCACTACAAGCGACTCCTGTCTTGCTCGATTTGCTTTGCAATGGTCTCGGCTTCCGCAGTTATAAATGAATATTCCTTTATATTGCCGTTACGCTGTGCTTGCATGGCTTCGAACAGTAATTTGTTATACTTTTTTTGCAACTTTGCTAGGCTTCTTTTGTTAAAAAAATTTCGGAACATAAGTACCCTCCAAAAATCGTGTGACATGCGGCTTCATTAAAAAACAGTTAGGACTTGGGTGCTCAAGAGCGTTGTGCTAGCTAGCACAATCACGGTATAGACCGTTAAAAACACGGTTAACAGTTTCGCTTTCATGCGCTGTAAGACCCCTGAGTGCTTGTATTACAGTGAACTATACGCAGCTTCGGGAAAATTGGATTGTCTTGGAAGGGAACTTTTTTATTGGTTGCTATTTAAGCGAAAGTTGGGTGGGCGCTGCGTAGCGGCGCCCACTCAATGGCTTGCTCCTGGCATCTCTTACTCGTTAAGCTTTTTACCGACTGTTTTCACCTGAAGTTGCAGCCAGGCAATTTCGCTAAAAGTATGGTGGGTGGTTGGCCCTAGCCAGCAGCGCATTTAACACATCTAGTTGTGCCGTCAGCGCTTTCTTGCTGCTAGGGTTTGCTTCAACGGCCACTTCGGCCATCATCATAGCCTGTTCCAGCTCGCCAGCTTTAAGCAGCTTTCTGAATGCCGAGAGCACTTTTTTTCGCCTGCCAGCTTTACCAGCCCAGGATAAATTTCATGTGGTCGATAAGGATAGAGTTCGCTCTAATATAGCGATAGGCGGACCAAGCGCCAGCCTGGCTCACGGTTTCACGCACTGTCCACTCCACGCGTCCGTGTTGTTGACTTAAATACGATAAATGCTTCGGTAATTTTATTTCACGCATTAGCTCGTAAACATCTTTACCAGCACTCAAGCCTTTCCATATTTCGTCATGCACGTACTGTGGGGCATCGCGCAATAAAACCAGGTTTTTCATGATCTGGTCTTTATCAGTTATTGGCTCATCCTGGCCAGGTAACAAAAATTGCGGTTCGAGCTCGATCATTGTATTAATCGTATCGATGTACTCGGTAAGAATCCTGTTACGGTCTGCGCGTACAGTGCCCAGATTAGGCCACATTGGAATTTCGGGGCCCACTGATCCGCCGCCGGCAAACAGGATTTTTTCTTTGGGCATCTACAAGCTGGCAGAGTTAATTCCCTCCGCACCAGGCAGGGCGATTATCTCGAACTTGGTACCGCCTAATTAGAATTTGTAGCCAATTTTATCTTCCACCAGGATATCTGGCGTGATGGGTTGATAGGCAGAGCGCCGGCCTTTTTTCTTTGGTTCTTTCTGCAATTTCAGTAGGTCGTCAGGCCAGCTGTAGAGCGCGGCATATTCCTGCCGTTCGATGGGGACCCTTATCAAGTCTCCCACTGGCGTGCCGCCAGCGCGGACATCGCTAGTATCCAGTTTGACTTCATTCTTGGTTGCAATTGCGCTGCTGCTGATTGCCATACAGCACAGCAGGATTGGGTAATGGAAGAATTTGTGACTGTGCATGGTTTTACTTCACTATATTGAAACAAAAAAATTAATATGTCCCACTATAAATATAAAAAAGAACATATTATAATATAAGTGCATTTTATCTTAAAAAATAACACATAAATCATATAATGAGCTAAAATAGTCGGGGTTTCGACTGCCCAGCGCCGGGAACTGAGCGCTGACTTGGCTTTTTACGCGACCCGCTATTGCTTGCCATTTCTAGTCATTAATAGAAGAGTGCGCCGTATGCCGGCTTCGCAAACTAAAACGCAACTGACCTACGATCGCATTCTGGATGCGGCCGTTGCCTGCTATACCGACAAAGGTATTGGTAAAACTACCCTCGAGGAGGTGGCCAAGCTTGCAGGTATAGGCCGTACCACGTTGTACCGATACGTTAGCAATCGGGATGACTTGCTCAGCAAGGTTGTGCTGCGTGACGCGCAGCAACAGCAAGAGGAGATGAGAGTTGTAACGCGTTACCACGACAATTTGGGCGATATCCTGGTCGACAGTATTCTTCATATCATGCGCGGGCGCAGGAATAGGCCAATTAATGCACTGTTGTTTGGCGGTAGTGATGATGCAGTAATCGATCGAATCAATCTTTCGCCAGCAAATTTTTACAGCATGGCAGAGCAGATAATCGCGCCACAGTTTGAGCAGGCAATCGCGAAAGGTGAAATTCGTGACGGCGTTACACAGGAGCTTGCCAGCCAATGGGTGACGCGAGTTATTTTGTCGCTAATTACTTATCCTGAAGGATTTCTTACTGATGAAGATGCCCTGCGAAAATTTCTGCGGGTGTTTTTAGTTAGCTCCCTAATAAAGGACTCTTCCTAATGCTAGCGGGCTATTCCGATTTACATTTTCTCGCTTATAAAAATTTATAGGTGCTTTATGTCTGTATCTGCAAGCAATTTAAGTTGGCAAGACGGTGTAGCTGTTATCACTGGCGCAGCCTCGGGTATAGGTGAGGCCCTGGCTCGCCACGCTGCCTGCGAACTAGGAATGAAAGTGGTGCTGGCAGATATTGCCGAGCAGCCGCTGCAGAAATTGGCAGCGGCGCTTGGCAAGCAGGGCTGCGAGGTACTGGCGGTGCCTACAGATGTAGCTAATGCAGCATCGATGACTGCCCTCGCTGAAACAACTCGCAGTCACTTTGGCGATGTGACGTTGCTGGTTAACAATGCAGGCATCGAAGTATTGGGCTTTAGCTGGGAAATCCCCGCCGCACAGTGGGATAAAATTTTAAGCGTTAATATACACGGCGTAGTTAATGGCGTTAAAGCTTTTGCGGGCGCTATGGTCGACACCGGCAAACGCTGTGTAATTGCAAATATGTCTTCCATTGCGGGCATTAGTATTGCGCCGATCCAGGCGTCATATGTAATGAGCAAGCACGCGGTACTTGCCTTCACCGAGTGCCTGTACTTGGAAATGGCAATGAAATCGGCGGCGGTCCAGGTGTCGGCAGTGCTGCCAGGGCCAGTAAAAACAAATATTTTTGCAACGCTAAAACAATACGACGACCCAATAGTGGCGGGGCATCACCAGGCGATGGTGGAGTTATTGGAATCGAATGGCATAACTCCCCAAGCAGCGGCGAGAACTATCTTCGAGCAATTGGCTAGCGGCCAATTTTGGGTGTCAACTCACCCGGAAATGACGGCGATGATGGCCAAGCAGCGTGCTGCCAACCTGTCTTCATTGGCGAAGCCGTCAATAGATATGGATAGCGCTGTTAATTTAGATTGATCTATACCATCGGTGCTGGCAATGATTAGTCTTGGTCAGTTTTGTAGAGACCATTCTGCTGCAGCGGTAACCAATGCCAAATCTTCCTCGAAGTTGATTGCCATTTTTGCGCGCTTTACTGCGAGCCGCGATTGCTCTTTGGCGGCTTCTGTTAGTTCGCGATCCGGCATTGCAGCAATAGACTTCAGGGCTTTCTGCAGTCGAATTTGAACCTCAACAATGCTCGCACCATCACGGGCGGTAGCGCTAAACGCGTCGTCAAGCATATCTTCCGCACAAAGTGCCGGGACATGCACGCGGTCGAACTGCACTTCAACTTTCTCATCTTCCTGTAATGGTTTCGACCACGCAGAAAACAATCTAATAAACGAGCCAAAAATACCAATAGCTGTGCCCGGATCATTCACTGCGGGAGACAATGCTTTACTGGCTATTTCTGATAGCGCTATTAAAGCAAAGCGGGGATCATCATCATAGGTTCGATCGCTGCCAATCTCGTAAGCTTCGGCAACGCAAGATAACTCGGGTAGAGATTTGCTCGAATCGTCTGGCCACACTTGCGCAATAGGTCGATCTGTCGTCGCGAATACACCCGGTATTGCGCAAATACTAATCTGTAACATATGTTCTTCGGCCAGGGACTGTAACGTTTCGACATTGATGTGCTGAACATAGCCGATCGTATCGGCATAGACTGCTTGTCCAGGGCCAGACGCAGACTCTGTAAGCGCGCCGCCCAATCGCGGGCATCGGCGTCGCTTTAAAAATGTATCCATACCAACCGCTTCAACTTGTTTTATCGTCGTGCCTATTCGTCCCAATCTAGCGATCCAGTCTACCCAGCGTAAAAAGGTAATGATTACCAAGGCGAGAATGACAGCGGTCATTGATGCCAGCGCTAACAGACCATTCTTGCCATAGAATCCATTTTTTAATGCAATCAATGCAACAAACGTAAATATAAAGGTTCCCAGGAATGTGGATAAAGCGTTCTGGGAAATATTATCCGAGACTAACACTGTGAACGAGCGGGGTGTTGCACCACTGCTTGCAGAAGCATACGCTGAAACCATTGAAGCAACAGCTAACGTTGCAATTACCAGCATGCTCGAAGCGGTTATCGATAGCAAAGTTTCAATCGATTCGGAGTTGATAGCGGGAATATACTTAAAGGCGGATAAGCTATCGGCGCCCTTGGCAACGAAAGCCGCGGCAACCGACAGAATGCATGCAATGAGTGGGCGCACCCAAAGCCGCTCGCCTACGCGGTTGAGAAAAAATATAAATCGATTCCACATAAGCCCTTTACTGTTCCACTACAAAAATAGTGGAATAAGTATTATGCGATTTGTAGGTAATTTTTATTATACAAAATTAGTAATCTCAGGGTCATCTATACCTTGTAATATTGGGCTGGATGCGGCCTTTACGAAGGCTTTATCTATTGCTTCAAAGCGCTTCTTCATGTGTTTGCGATGACTCGGGTGTGTAAAAATATAAAATTCTCCGGCATCAAGTGCCTCTACAACGCGCAAGCCAACCAACTCTGCAGGAATACCAGCTTCAACTAATTGAGCCGGGCCGCTCGCATTTGCAGCTGCCGTGGTGTTTTCGAACCGATTGTTATTCGATTTATAGGCTTGCTGACGATTTCTTTCGGAAAGATGAATCCGGGTTTTAACGAAGGCCGGGCACAACACCGAAACCCTAATATTATCCGCGGCCAGCTCACCCGCCCAGGCCTCAGACATACCCACCACCGCAACTTTGGTGGCAGTATAAGCGCCTGCGAAAGGCACGCCGGACATACCCGCCATCGAGGCAACGTTGAGCAGCCAGCCGCCTTCGCCATGCGCCTTGATGTGCGGGACGATGCATTGCGCGCCATTTAATACGCCAACCATGTTTACATCAATAGCCCAGCGCCAATCGTCTATGCTGGCGTCTTCCAGCTTGCCGACACCCGAGCCAATACCCGCGTTATTTACCAGCATATGAATTGCGCCAAAGCGGGCGATAGCCTGCTCGGCAAGCGCATGCCATTGCTTGGTATCTACTACATCAAGCGGTAACGCGAGCACCGCGATTCCCTCTTGCTGCAATTGCGCTTCGGCTTTCGCGAGCGTGCTTCTATCAATATCGCCAAGCACAACGTTCATGCCCTGCTGCCCCAGCGCCCTGGCGATTGAAAAACCAATACCCTCGGCGCCGCCACTCACCACTACTGTTTTGCCGGTATATCTACTCATGTAAAACTGCCAAAATATTTCATCTATTAAATTTTTAATTGCAAAAAATCAGCCTTCTATTTCGAATGTTAAGCCCGCATTTTTCTGCAATCTTGCAATCAGTGCGTCACCCATTGCCGGCGCACTGGTGTAAACACCGCCCGCAGTTTGATCACGACTTATGTCATGGGCCAGGCAAAGACCGGCTTCGGTAATCATTTTTGATGTGGAGCCGTAACCGGGATCCTTGTCGCCAGTAACGCTCACTGTGAGGCGAGTGCCACTGCTATCGACACCGGTAAACATGACATCGAAAAAACCATTTTCGCGTTCTTCTTTAGATGGGCCTTCACCAGGCTTGGGCGGGTTGGTGGCCATCGATTTATCGCTGGCAACCGCAAGCGCTATTTTTTCGCCTTCCTCGCCAGGGCCGGTGAGCAACATTTCGTCATAAACAAAATCTTTACCGTATTGGTGCCCCAGCAGTAAATTAGAACGGTGAATGTTTTTGGTATTAATAGTGGCCATAATAAACGGCGCAGACCAGCTGCCCAGATCTTCTTCATACAGCGGCTTTGCACCATGCGGCTGGTCAGCGCCCTTAAAATCCGGGCACAAGGTAAACGGGTCGGCTAGCCACTGCATTACCTCGGGCTGGACCTTGGCGCGCTTCATGGTTTCCATAAAGCTCGCAGCAGTACCGCCAGAGAAGGTGCCTTGCATTTTTCGAACGCGGCCCTTCACGCGATTTAGCGGCGCGCCGCTTGATTTAATTGCATGCTGCTGTAAAAAGTAAACACCCAGGTCAAAGGGGATGGAATCAAACCCGCAAGATAATACGATGCGTGCACCGGACGCCTTGGCGGGTTCGTTATATTTACGAACAATATCGTGCATCCAGGCGGGCTCGCCGCATAGGTCAACATAGTCGGTGCCTTGCTCGGCACAGGCAGCGACCAGGGCTTCGCCATATAACTGGTAGGGGCCAACAGTGGTAATAACACAAGCGCAGCGCGCAGCCATCGCTTCAAGCGACCCTTCTTCAGCGCTGTTGGACACGACTAGCGGTACATCTGCAGGTGCAGCTATGAGGTCGCGCACTTCAGCAAGTTTCTCGGCGCTGCGACCAGCCATGGCCCATTTGATACCCGGGTGTTTCTGGCTGATGTATTCAGCAACCAGGCGACCAGTGAATCCAGTGGCGCCATATACAATTACGTCAAATTCGCGAGATGTACTAGGCATAATATTTTCCTGAATTGATTTCGATTGAGGTGATTGGCCGCTGTATCTTTCTAGCCAGGTAATAAGTTAATAAACTTAAATTGCGTGGGCGCTTGCGCAGGGCAAGTAGTTGGCACCCTCTGCGATATGCGCCCACTGGCAAACGTGTGGCGGTTTATCATCTAGCCATTGTGCTGTGCCGCATTCAATAACCAGTATCTCTTCCCATTTCGCGCCAACATTTTTAAAACCTGCATGCGGCTCAACAAGCCAGAGTCCATCATGGGCTTTATGATCCGATGACTTCGACGTATTCCAGAGCGGGCTGCTATTGCCTACGCCTGTAGTTGCTAATTGATCTTTAATCTTGAACCAGCTTAGCGACATTGCATCAAAGCCTTTTAGGCGCATTTGAAAGGGCAGCTTAGGTGTTTTAACTGCACGGTGCCCAAGCACGTTGCCTGGATGCTTTTGGTGTACCGGTTCATATCCGGCTGCCAGCATTTCCCGCTCCACCTGCTGTGCAATTTGTTTAAATGTATCACCGCGATTGATGGCAGCGGGCACACTGGCGCGATACTGGGACAAGTGTTCCATCATACGTCGGTGTACTTCGTCTTCGCCAAAACAGAAACTGTATGACGTGTCTACTAGAAATCCATCAAAGATTGGCGCCGCGTCGAGAATGACACTATCGCCGCTTAGCAATTTTTTGGCGCGAGGGAAAAACTTTCGCAAAGGCCAATTGCCAGGCAGTGCGGTACGCTCACCAAAAAGTGCCACGGGCAAGTGAAAAAACGAACCGGCGCCGGCCGCACGATACTTTTTCACCAGTTCATGCGCGACGTCTATTTCCGATTCGCCGCCGGATAGGCTCGCTGCCGTATCCTCCAGAATTGCAAAAGATGTACGCTGCAAATCCCTGAAACGGGCAAGTGCCTTGGCATTAAAGTTAGAGGATTTGACAAACATAGTGGCTGGCGGCGAGTCAATGCAAGCTGGTGCACCCACACGCACTAACTATACGATTGAGGTATAGACACAGAGTATGCCACAAACTACCAGCAATAAGAAAGTTATTGCGGTGCCCCAGAACCTGCCAATGAAGAATGATTCAGAAAACGACATTGCGTAACCATGTAGACAGCGGGCCACGAGCAGGGCTAAGCCAAGTGCGTGCAAAACATAGCCTGGTAGTTGATTCAGCTCTAGCAACGCAATCATTATCAGTATTATCGGCACGTATTCTGTGAAGTTACCTTGCGCGCGAATTCTTCTTTGCATGGCAGGGTCTCCACCGTCGCCTAAACTCACACCTTGCTGCCGAATTTGCACAATTCGATAGCTAAGCACGAACAAAACAATAGATAACAATCCTGCGTAAAGTAATGTGATTTGCATAACAACGCCTCGATAGAAGTTTAAATTAATTTGTAAATGCAGCGCTCAATATAAAGTGGTTTAACCCAGTTCATACTCGAATAGGCCGCTTTCATCATGCAGGCGCCGGTATTCCTTAAAATTGCCGGGGAAAAGAAAGGGCGCGTGGCCAGCCGCGTTTCGGTAGTAGCTGTGGCAATCGCTCGAGCCCCACGAAAAACGGCCAAAGCGTTCATCCATCCAACTATTGTATTGCTCGAAGACCTCTCGCTTGACGTTTGCTTGCCGCTTCCCTGAGTCCCGCATCTCTTTCAATAAGCGCACAATAGTTTCGACGTTTTTTTCTGCGGTAATAAAATACGATACATTGAGCACCAGGCCATTCGGGCCAACCGCAAAAAAGTAATTGGGGAAATCAGGCAATGCGATTCCCTTGTGCGCTCTTGGGTCATCGTCCATAACTTCGGCTAAAGACTTTCCCGTAGCACCAACAACATCAATGCGATCAAAATCCAGAATGCGATAACCGGTACAGTAAACAATAACGTCAGCGTCGATGCTGCGCCCGTCTGCAGTTATCACGCCAGTCGGTGTAACCCGCTGCAGGCCGGAAGCGACCAGTTCAACATTGTCTCGTGTTAACGCCGGGTAGAAATCATCGGACACCAGCCCGCGCTTACAACCGTAAGGTGTATCCGGAATGAGTGTCTCTTGCATTGCCGGGTCACTGATGGTGCGTTTGATAAATTTACGCACCATGTTTTCAAATTGGTCCATACGCTTATGGCCTAATGTCACAGCGTGCTCAACCTGGCCCATTACCGTTTGCTGCCATTTACGGGTCAAGGCAATCAGGAAGGGAAAGCGTCGCGCGCGCGCTCTTTGTTTTGGCGAGTAGAATTTTCTGCCGCGGGGCATAATCCAGTTGGCGGAGCGCTGTAGCACGGTAAGATGCCCGGCAACCTTGGCCACCTCTGGAACAATTTGTACGGCACTTGCCGCGGAGCCGACAATAACTACGCGTTTCCCAGCAAGGTCAATATCATGATTCCAGCGGGTGCCATGCCAGCTGTGTCCCTCGAACGAATCCATGCCTGGTACATCGGGATATAGCGGTGTGTGCTGGTTACCCATCGCGTTGATCACTACATCAAACTCGTAATCGTCGCCGCTACTGGTTTGTAAACGCCATGCCCCGCCCGGTTGGTAGCGCGCGCTGGTAATCCGGGTATTTAATTTGATATGCGGGTCCAGCCCGAATTCCGTGGCGCAGCGCGCCAGGTAGGCCTGGATTTCGGGTTGGTCGACGAAGCTCGCGGTCCAGTCAGGATTGGGCGCGTAGGAAAAAGTGTAGGAATGTGCCCAAACATCGCAAGCCAGGCCAGGATAGCTGTGCAGGCGCCAGGTGCCGCCCGGCGCATCCAGCGCATCGAAAATGGTAAATTCGTTAAAGCCTTTTTGAAGAAGTTCACGACCCGCCGCGATTCCCGCGGGGCCGGCGCCAATAATGGCTATACGAAATGTACTTGTAGCTGCCATAGTGCCATCCCTAAGAGTGAAATCGTTTTTTACTATTTAAATTGCAGGCGGGGCCAATGTTGGGTTGCGCACAAGGCGCAGGTCTTCCAACCTTGCATTGGCTGTAGCCCGCCACGGATCTTCTTCAGGTGGCAAGATATAAAAAATATTGTCTTTTATTGCCTCTAATACGCGATCAGCTAGCACCCGTGGTGGTAGTGAGCCTGCCGTTGCGTCGGCAATTGCCGTCATCGACATATTATGCATCTCGGTTATGTTTTCTTCATTCAATTCGGAAGGGCGGTTTCGCGACGCGTTAGCAATAGCCGTGTTCGCCAGTTCCGGGCAAAGGCACGACACATTAATTTGTGGTGCGGATATAGCTAACTCATGGAACAAGCATTCACTCAGCGCCAGCGCGGCATGTTTTGTCATGTGATAGATACCGGCAAACGGCAGTGTGCACATAGCGGCCATTGAAGCGGTATTTACAATATGGCACTCGTCACCCTGCGAGATCATCTGTGGCACGAAGTGTCGCAGGCCATGAATAATCCCCCACTGGTTTACCTTTATGAGCCACTCGTAATCATCTTCGGTCTGTTCCCAAAGCTGGCCACCAGTGTAAACGCCTGCATTGTTACACAACACCTGAACGCTGCCAAAACGATCGACGCTTTTTTCGCAAAGCGCTTTTACAGATTCACCAGAACCCACATCAGTTAGCACCCCAAACGCCTCTGCGCCCAGCTTCGCTACTTCCTCTACCGCTTCGCTTAGCTTGTTTTGCTCTATGTCTGCCAGCACAACGTTCATACCTTGCTCGGCAAAAACTTTGGCCAGCTCCAGGCCGATGCCACTTGCAGCGCCTGTGACTACCGCCGTCTTGTTTGCAAATGCTTTCATTGTTTTTGTGATTCTCCCCACCATTTAGAGCCAGCTAAATTGCCAGTCTATCGGTTTTGCCGGAATGCATACAAGTTGATTCTAAGGGCTGATGCAGCTGCAGATCTGTGTTCGCAACTGAAATGGCAACATCAACAAATACACGCTGTAATCTTGTTAGAATTGGTGCATGAATGCGTATAAGCGCCAATATTATCCATCGGCAAAGCTTCAGGATGACATTACAGTGCTGTATAAAACATAATGATGCAACAGCTTGTTTTTGTACTGGTAGCGCTATTGGTCCCCGCTGGCATTCTGTGGCTGGCTGGCCAGCAGGCGTGGGCAAATAAGCTGGGCGTTATTGTGCTGTGTTACACGATGGGCTTGTTGGCGGGCAATATGGGCTTGATACCGCCGAATCTGTTGAGCATACAATCCCGGGTTTCCGATCTCTCTATTGCGTTGGCTATGCCCCTGCTGCTGTTCACCCTCGATGTTCGGCTGTGGCGTAGCGTTGCCGGCAAAGCCCTGCTATCGATGGTGCTTGCCACAACGTCAGTTGTAAGCCTGGCGAGCTGCTTGTTCTTCATAATAAGGGAGCCCGGAGACGCGGCGGCCAGCCACTACGCGGCCATGTCGGTTGGCGTGTACACTGGCGGCACGCCCAATCTTGCGGCCATCAAGGCTGGCCTGAATATTCCGCACAGTGAATACATTGTATTTCACTCGCTCGATACACTGATCGGATCCGCCTATATCCTGCTGATGCTAACGCTGGGCGTATCATTTTTTCGTGCCGTATTGCCTGCCTCGAATTCTGTCCCGAACGCTGCGCAAGATATTAACGCCGCTGCAGAGAGGTTTGAAAGTGACGATTACTCTTCATTGCTTCGGCGGCAAAACCTGCCGCAGCTGTGCAAACCAATTGCGCTTGCAATTGTCGTTGTCGCATTGGCCTGGGCTGTATCGCAGGGCTATACACATTTTTTTGCTACAGGCGCGAGCGCAGCAGTAATGATAGTGGCACTGACCACGCTGGGCATTGGCTTGTCGTTGTTGCCTGGCGTGAGGCGCCTGATGTTTTCGTACAAGCTCGGCATGTACCTTATTTATGTATTCTGCTTTGTTGTAGCTTCAATGGCGAGTTTTGAAAAGCTGGCAGCTGTGGATATCGACGTTGCGATTTTTCTATTTGGTACCGTGGCAGGCAGCCTTTTTCTACATGGCCTGCTGTGCCGGATTTTTGGAATAGATAGTGACACATTCATGGTGACCTCGGTAGCGGCTGTGTGTAGCCCGCCGTTCGTTCCCATGATGGCCCGCGCATTGGGCAACCCGACTACGATACTGTCGGGAATGACAACGGGTATTATTGGCTACGCGCTGGGCAATTATTTAGGCATTAGCCTGGGCCTGTTTTTGCAAAGTCTTTGAGGTTTCCGGGAGAGCCAACCATGCACAAACCCATGCCAGAAAAAGGCTGCGAAAGTAGTGAGATTTTCGCCCAACTGGAAGCATTTAAGACCTGCGATCCGCAGTATAAAGAGGGGCGTGTCTGGAGCCTTGTCTACTATCTGGATGAAGAGCACTCGGCGTTTATCAAAGAAGCCTATCATCGATATGCTTGTGAAAACGGTCTAAACCCCGGTGCGTTTAAAAGCCTGAAGAAAATGGAAACCGAAGTCATCAGTGCTACGGCCGATATTCTCAATGGCACAGATGAGGTCTGCGGTGTCATAACGTCAGGCGGTACTGAAAGCTGCCTGATGGCAGTGAAGACATATCGCGACATGGCAAAAGCTGAACGACGGGTTAAGAAGCCCGAAATGGTTATCCCAACCACCGCGCATGTGGCCTGGTTTAAAGCCGCGGAATATTTTAATGTGCGGATTCGACTGGTTCCATTAAACAAAGATTTCAAGCCAGACTTAAAAAAACTAAAAAAAATGGTTAACCGCAATACCGTGATGATTCTTGGCAGTGCCCCAGAATATCCGCACGGCATTATTGACCCAATCGAAGAAATGGGTGCCATCGCACAACAGAAAAAAATTCCCCTGCACGTGGATGCTTGCGTGGGCGGCTTCATTCTTCCTTTTATGGAAATGAACGGCGAGTCTTTACCGCGTTGGGACTACCGCGTTCCCGGTGTTACCTCAATATCCGCTGATATTCACAAGTACGGCTACGCGGCCAAGGGTGCGTCAACTATTACTTACCGCAATCTCGATTACCTGCGCTACCAGATGTTCGTATATGAAGACTGGCCTGGCGGTATTTTTGCATCATCGGCATTGTTGGGAACCCGCCCCGGTGGCGCCTATGCTGCGGCCTGGGGGATCACCCGGTATTTTGGCAAGCAAGGCTACCGCAGCTTAGCAGTGAAGACCCTCGATGCGGTTAATCAGTTAAAGGCTGGAATAGGAAGCATTCCAGAGTTACAGATTATCGGCGCACCGCAAGGACCACTGTTTTCTTATCGTTCTATCGATCCCGATGTAAACATCTACGCAGTGGGCGATCAAATGGATGCCAGCGGTTGGCAAGTCAATCGCAACCAGCACCCGCCCGGGTTACACGCCATGGTAACGGCGCAGCATTTACAGGTGGTGGATAATTATTTGCATGACCTTCGAGCGGCTGTTGCCACCGTGAAACAAAATCCTGAACTGGCCAATAGTGGTGGCGCAGCTACCTACGGGATGATGGCGCACGTTCCGTTGCGCGGTATGGTGAAGAAAAAAGTACTTGAGATGTACTCTGAGCAGTACCGTGCGGGTGGTGGAGAAATGGACATTGCGGCAGCCGGGCCTGGCGCGGGCGGTGAAGGCCTGCTCGACAAACTAGTAGCGCGCTATGTGCAGCGTAAATCGCGCGGCTGAGAAAAACTGAATTCGCTAATGCCATCTTTTAACGCACACGCGTGCCTGAACCTCGTTAACTTGTCTCCAGCTGCGGTAACAAGCCAGGATAAAAAGGCGTGGCTCAATTTATTTGCCAGGCGCGCAATAGTGGAAGACCCGGTGGGTTCGCGGCCACACACTCATGATAAGGGCAATCCGCAAGGCCCGTTAGCGCGCTTTTACGATACCTTCATACACGGCAACAAAATTATTTTTAACGTTGAGCGTGATTTTGTTCAAGACGGCATGGTGCTACGTGATTTAAGCATGACGATTGTTATGTCAAAAAAAGTGCAAGTAGTAGTACCTATGCACCTGCTGTATGAGTTAACAGAGCAAGATGGAGAGCTAAAGATACAGCGCCTGGCAGCCCATTGGGAGCTTGTGCCCATGTCCAGGCAGCTTATGCGTTTTGGCCTGGCCTCACTCGGGGCCAGTATAAAAAACGCGATAAAAATGCTCAGGCATCTTGGCATTGGTGGCATGCTCGGGTTCATGCAGGCCCGGCAAAGTATTGGCGAGGCAGGTAAAGAAATTCTTAAACAATATATCGCTAGCGGTATGGTTGAAGGTGTTCCGTCGAGCGCGCATATTACCAAGCAGTTATCGGCCGGTTTCGTCAGTAGTGCCTCAATTGAATTTGAGCAGGCAGGCGCAAGGGTGGCTGCTGTTGTGCTGGGTAATTTCGATCGAAATTCTGGCGTATTGCTGGGTACGCGCACTGTAATCGGAGAGGCCTCTACAGATTAACGGCCAACAATGCGTGCAAAATTTATATGGCCATGCCTGCATTTTACGGTCGGCAAGCTTGTTCGCCGAATATATTTTTGCACTACTTGTTAGTGGCGCCTACTCCCACGAGTGTGGTAGCTTAATAAATTAAGGGTAGATTTTATGCGACTGACATAGTTAACTTATTATTCGGTTAAAAATACTAGTGTGCTTAAAACCTGTTACTCCTCGTTTCACATGCAAAATACTCCGGCTGCAGTTAACCATTTAATAAAATCTGAGGGGCTGCCCAATGATTTTATCTCTACGGTAGAAAACTACTACATTCCGCTCGTCCACAGTATCAGCCAACGGTGTTTGGCGAGCACTAATCCACTTGTTATTGGAGTCAACGGTGCCCAGGGTACCGGCAAGTCTACCCTGGCGTTATTCCTGGCAGCGCTCCTTGAAGATATGCAAAACTTGTCGGTCGTACAATTTTCGCTTGACGATCTGTATCTGCGAAAGCCGCAAAGACTGCGTTTGGCCAAGGAAATTCATCCATTGCTCGCTACTCGGGGTGTACCCGGCACGCACGATTTGAACCTCGGTCATATGCTATTTGAGAGTTTGTGTAGCGCCGGTGAAGGAACTAGAACTGTAATTCCGGCTTTTGACAAGGCTACTGATGAACGGCTGCCTGAGTCTGGTAGCCATGAGTTTCGAGGCAAGCCGGATGTAATAATTTTTGAAGGCTGGTGTGTAGGTTCCGTCGCCCAGCCTGCAATAGACCTCGCCGCGCCTTTAAATGATCTTGAGCGGATTGAGGATGCGAATGGCGTATGGCGAAGTTATGTTAATGAGCAACTTGCTACTGCCTATAAAGATTTATTTAACATCATTGATTTACTGGTCTTCATACGTGCGCCGGGCTGGTCCTGCATCTATGACTGGCGGCTGTTACAAGAAAAAAAGCTGAAGCAACGGCTTGAAAGCGAGCAGCGTGACACCTCACAACTCATGAGTGAGAGGCAAATTGCTCGTTTCATCCAGCATTACGAACGCATTACACGACACAACCTCAAAGTTTTACCGGACAAGACTGATTATCTACTAGAGATGAAACCCGATCACTCCCTTATCTCGCTAAAACAAAAATTGCGTTGATAAAAGTTGGCCTGAATCTTGAATTACTAATTGAAACAGGCGAAACCAGAATATTGAAATTAGTCATCACAGACCTTGACGGGTCACTACTCGACCATGATAGCTACGATTACAGTGCGGCTACTGTAGCACTGGAGGCGCTGTCTTCCAGGGGCATACCCGTTGTGTTTTGCTCTAGCAAAACCCGTCCGGAGTTACTGAAACTTCGTGAGGAGATGCACAACACCGCACCCTACGTGCTGGAAAATGGTGCGGCTATTGGCGGCTTATTGCACCAGCATGATGCAATCTGGCGCCAACAAACGGATGACATGCTGGTATTAGGAAGGCCGAGGGACTGGATACTGGGCAAGTTGGAAAAGCTGCGCAAACGCTACGCTTTTCAATTTTCGGGTTTTCACGACCTAAGCGATGCAGGTGTAGCTACACTAACCGGGCTCCGCATCGAACAGGCCCGGTTGGCTAGGCAGCGCGAGTTCTCTGAGCCCTTGCTCTGGCAAAGCGATGATAAGGAGTATCAAAACTTTCTTGAATGTCTTAAACAGGAGGGGCTTACCGCCGAACAGGGCGGGCGCTTTATCAATATAGCGGCAGGTTGCAGCAAGGGGGCGGCGGTTAGAAAGCTTCGTTCGCTGCTTCACGCTCCTAATGTTGGCGACCCGCAAATCATTGCGCTAGGTGACAGCCCAAACGATGCTTCAATGCTAAACGAGGCGGACATCGCCGTGATAATCCGTTCCGCTAGATCTAAGGAAATCGCAGCATCCGGTGCACACAAGGTCATTCGAACAGAACAGCCGGGCCCCGCTGGCTGGAACAAGGCGATACTGCAGATATTGAATAACACTTAGCGAGAGAGAATTAACCATGGGAGACTTTTACCAAAATGGCATCGTAACCACGCTACACAACCTGACAAGCAGGCCACTAGACGAGTTGGAATCCGAGCTACTCGGATTTAGTCGTCAACGACCCATCGGTCTCGTTTTACCCTGTCTTTACTCAGAGCTGCAGGGGCCTGCGCTAGGCCATATTGTTGAAGAGCTGTCTCGCGTAAAGTACCTTAATAAGATTGTTATTGGTCTCGACAGTGCAAGCGAAGCACAGTTCATTGAGGCGCTGTCGTACTTTGCGAAGTTGCCCCAGGACACAGTGGTGCTGTGGAACGATGGTCCAAGGCTTAAAAAAGTCGATCAAGTACTTTTTGAGCACGGCCTTTCTCCTACTGAAATGGGCAAGGGCAGGAATGTTTGGTTCTGTTTTGGTTACACACTCGCTTGCAATGCGGTGGAGTCGGTTGCCCTACACGACTGCGATATTCTTACCTACGACAGGGAGTTGCTTGCGCGCTTGGTGTACCCGGTAGCGCATCCAAACTTTAACTACGAATTTTGTAAGGGCTACTATACCCGCATTGCAAATAGAAAAATGCACGGGCGAGTGAGCAGGCTATTGGTAACACCATTGATTCGAGCCCTAAGGCAGGTCTGCGGCCCTGGCCACTACCTGGATTATATGGACAGCTTTCGCTACCCGCTCTCAGGAGAATTTTCCCTACGCAAAGACGTGTTGCGCGATATAAGAATACCCAGCGATTGGGGCTTGGAGATTGGCGTTTTATCCGAGATGTATCGAAATTACTCGACTAATCGACTTTGCCAGGTCGACATCGCAGATGTCTACGACCATAAGCACCAGGATGTTTCAGCAGAAGATGCCAACCGTGGACTGTCTAAAATGAGCCTGGATATCGCAAAGACACTGTTCAGAAAGCTGGCTACAAATGGCGAGATATTCTCGACTGAAAAATTCCGTACGCTAAAAGCTGCCTACTACCGCATCGCGCTGGATTTTATCGAAACTTATGCGAACGATGCAGAAATTAACGGCCTGGATTTCGACCGTCACTCTGAAGAAATGGCAGTAGAAGTTTTCGCACAGAATGTTGTAGATGCGGGTGCATTTTTCCTGCACAACCCCATGGATACACCTTTTGTTCCCAGCTGGAACCGCGTGATCAGTGCGATCCCTGGTATTCAGGACATACTGATGCAAGCCGTAGAAGAGGATCGCCAGCACTACACAAGTCAAATTTCATGAGCCAATCGACCGGACGACCAGAGCTCCAGCAAAAGTTGTGTCCTCATCTAGCAACGGTTTACCCGGATATTGATTACGAATATTGGGCTGAAAAAATTGTTAGCTGTATGCGCTACTCAAATGATCTCCCAAATGTTGCTGCTCACCAAAACCACTGGGACCAATCAGACATTGCATTAATTACTTACGGTGACTCAATAGTTTCTAAAAATGAAAAACCGCTAGTTACGCTACACCAGTTTTTACGGAACGAGCTACAAGAAAGCATCAATATTCTGCATATCCTGCCATTTTTTCCTTACAGTTCCGACGACGGTTTTGCGGTAATGGATTATACCAGCGTCAACCCGTCACTCGGCGATTGGCCAGATGTCACAGCGCTATCCAAAGACTTTCGTCTAATGGCTGATCTTGTAATCAACCACGCATCGGCAAGAAGTCGCTGGTTTGAAAATTTTCGCAAGTGCATTGATCCCGGCAAAGACTACTTTTTTACCGCCGATAAAAATACTGATATCTCCAAGGTGGTCCGACCTAGAAACACGCCGCTGTTGAACGCGGTGCAAACTGCCGAGGGTGAAAAATTAGTTTGGTGCACCTTTGGTAAGGACCAGGTTGATCTGGACTTTTCGAACCCAAAAGTGCTGCTCGAATTTGTCAATATCATTTCCCACTACATGGAGTGGGGTGTGGAAATTTTCAGATTGGACGCTGTTGGGTTTTTGTGGAAAAAACCAGGTACTTCATCTTTGCACTTGCCGCAAACGCATGAATTGATCAAGGTGCTGAGGCTGCTTATAGAGCACAAGAATCCCCGTGCAATTGTTATTACAGAAACTAACGTTCCGAATCGCGAAAACATAACCTATTTCGGCAATGCCAACGAGGCCCATGCTGTATACAACTTCTCCCTGCCACCGCTGCTTGTGAATACAATGATTTCCGGAAATTGCCAGCATTTGAAATCATGGATGATGAGTATGCCACCAGCACAAAACGGCACGGCGTACCTGAATTTTATTGCTTCCCATGATGGTATTGGTCTTAGGCCAGCGGAGGGTTTGCTGCAGGAGCAGGAAATTACACAGCTAATTGAAGCGATGCAGTCTTTCGGTGGCCTCGTTTCGTTTCGTAAGGGCCCGGGTGGTTTTGAAAAACCCTATGAGATAAATATTAGTCTTTGGGACGCTATGAAGGGTACGTTGCAGGAGGGCGAAGATAGTTGGCAATTCCAGCGCTTTTTTTGTGCACACGCCATCATGTTGGCGCTGGAGGGCATTCCCGCGCTCTATATTCACAGCCTGCTCGGCACACCCAACGACCACAAGAGCTTTGAAAATACCGGGCATAAACGTGCTATCAATCGGCATAAGTGGGAAAGGTCGGGCCTGCAAGCCGCGCTTGAGGATAGCGCGCTGCATCATCGCAAAGTGCTCGATAGCCTAAAACGCTTGATATCAATTCGCAGCTTACAACCAGCCTTTCACCCGAATGTAACGCAATACACGCTACAACTTGGCGACTCGATATTTTCGTTCTGGCGCCAGAGCCTAAAGCGTGACCAAAGTATTTTTTGCCTGAACAATGTGACCAACCGCCCGCAGCAGTTATTGATGTCGGATTTAAACTTGATCGACAACGAAAGCTGGTTTGATCTTATAGGAGAAAATAGTTACGGGAATGGTTCAAACGAAATTATCCTGGAGCCGTATCAATCTGCCTGGCTAACGAACTGTAGGTATTAGTAGTGAAGTGTCGAAGCAGATTAAATTGCTGGAAGATTTTAATCGGAGATTGGGTCTTTTGTTGGCGAGCGATATAGAGTTGAACACTTGAGAAAGTTAGATAATAAAGTATTTGTAATGAAAATGTCCCCTCAACTTATATAGTCCTTTCTATAGCATTAAGGCTCGCGGTCAAGAATTAGAGCCGGAATTGTTCATTTATTTCGCATTGATTGCTGCAACTTTGATCGCTTTTGCTGGTTTGCTCGATAACAACTCAGCTTTCCGCTTTGCCTTAACTTGCCGCTCGCGGTGAAACGCGTTAACGTGCTTTCATCCTGCTGCAGAGAACAGCGGGCTAAGTAAATCTATAAACCAACATTTACCAACAAAAACCAAGAGTGATGCTGCGCCTTTATGGTGTCGTACGCTGCCCATAGCAACGCACTCGTGGATTAAAGCGTCGTGGAGAACCCAATGAAAGCGATAACAAACAGGTTTGCGAGCATCGCGTTACTACCTGCCCTGAGTCTGCTGCTACCAAGCAGTTTGAGTTATGCAGAGCAGGGCATGATGGAAGAGATTGTCACGCTTGGCACAAGGGGTGACAAGCCCCGTTCTGTTACCGACTCACCGGTGCCGGTTGACGTAATAGGCGCTGACGATTTCCTTGCGATCGGTGGTGCGGCCGATATCACAGACAACCTGAATACTCTCGTGCCATCGTATACGGCAACGCCTGCGACTGGAGATGACAGTGCGATGGTGAGACCCACATCGCTGCGCGGCATGGCGGCAGACCAGACACTGGTGCTGGTTAATGGCAAGCGCAGGCATCGCTCCGCAGTGGTGCAGTTGTTTGCGCCGGCCGCTAACAATGGTTCGCATGCGCCAGACGTAGGGCAAATTCCCAGCATCGCGCTTAAAAATGTTGAGATCCTAAGAGACGGAGCAGCGGCGCAATATGGCTCTGATGCTATTGCCGGCGTTATTAACTTCGCACTAAAAGACGCGTCAGAAGGCGGCATAGTGGAGGCAACTTATGGCCAACACTTTGAGGGTGAAATGAGCTGGAAAATAGCGGCTAATACAGGTGTTGCGCTTGGTGAAGTTGGTTTCCTTAACTTGTCATTGGATAGCAACGATAACGAAGGTTTGTCGCGCGGCAACCAAAGGCCCGACGCGCAGGCGTTGATCGATGGTGGTACGCAGGGCGTTGGCGCCGACGCGGTGTTTGACGATGAGCCGTTTGTACAAAGCTGGGG
>JABDNS010000059.1 GCA_013043705.1 Pseudomonadales bacterium | reverse complement strand
GGTATATAGGTTGGGCTGGCATTGAGCAGAACCTGCACTGGCTGCTTGCCGCGCGCCAGTAATCGTGGGTTGGCGCGCGCGCCGGTTACCGCAACCCAGCAACTTTCAACGCAATTGAGCGTGATTTCCCCACGCAAAATTTCAATAGCAGCGGCATTGGGCTCGTTGCCAAGCGCCAGGTTGGCGAGGCACAGTGCGTTGCTATCGAGTGCCCCGCATTTGCTAACCCCCATATGCATAAAACCCGGCCGGCCAAGGTCTTGCACCGTGCAAACGGCGGTGGCTTTTTCAACGCTTAACATGAGCGCTCGAAACGCACTCGGTCGCCTGCACGCAACAGCGATGGCGTATCGCGAGCCGGGTCGAAGAGCAGACTGCCGGGCTGGTAGCTGCCAATAATATGCCAGCCCCCTGGCGTCGCGGCGGGATAAATTGCCGTGTACGGGCCACCGATGGCGAGGCTGTTGGCGGGGATCCTTTGCCGCGGAGTTTGCCGCCTGGGTGCTTGCAGCGTTGCGTGCAAGCCATGCAGGTAGGCAAAGCCGGGCTGGAAGCCCAGGAAGGCAACCCGGTACTCAGCCTGCATATGTCGCTCAACCAGCGCTTCGGGTTGCAATGAAAGTTGGCGGGCCAGCGGCTCCAGGTCGGGTCCTGATCGGCCACCGTAGCTTACCTGCAAGTTATGGATTGTGCCCTGATCGCGCGCCTGTGCGCCGCTTGCATGTTGCCAACAGGACATCATTAACTGGCATATTCGGGTGGCGGATAGCGTTTCCGGGTTAAAGAAAATACTCAGGTTACAGTCGCCGGGCACAATATCCATGCCGACGCCTGGCGCGGGCGCGGTTGTGGCGTGGTTTTGTAGCGCGAGCCTCAGGGCATGATCGAGCGCATAAATTTTTGCCTGTGTGGCCAGGCGATGTGTGGCAGCAATGTTGATGATGTCGAGTACAATGGCGGTTTCTCCAAAGCGGTAAATACGCGCTCCGTCCAGCTCCAGCCCGCGCGAGCCAGGCTCGAAATCTTCGGGCTTAAAGTTGAGGTGGCCGGCTTCTGTGTTTAGCAATTTAGTACTCGAGTTAAAAATATTGCCATGAATGACCAGCTACGCGACAGGCTTTTTGCAAAGCCTCTCGGCCCGGTTCCACAGTTTACTTTCGACGCTTCGGTTGCGTCGGTTTTTCCCGACATGATAGAGCGATCGGTGCCCGGTTATGCCACGGTAGTAGCCATAAGTGGCATGTTGGCCGGGGAGTTTTCTGTGCCCGGCAGTAAACTTTACGACTTGGGTTGCTCATTGGGCGCCACTTCAATAGCGATGGCGGCAGAATGTGCAAGCAGCTGCCAGGTTATTGCAGTAGACAACTCACAGCCGATGATCGATCGCTTACAGGAGTGGCTTGATGCGCAGCAGAAGCCACTTCCCATTCAGGTAAGCTGCGACGATATCAATAATATTGAAATGCATAACGCCTCGGTGGTTGCGCTTAATTATACCCTGCAGTTTGTTGCCGCTGAACTGCGCAGCACATTGCTGCAAAAGGTTTACCAGGGTATGCGCGACGGCGGCGCGTTGATTTTGTCAGAGAAAATAGCGCTTAGTCATCCCGACGACGACGATTTATTTGTGCGTATGCATCATCGATTCAAAAAAGCCAACGGTTACTCGAACCTGGAAGTAAGCCAAAAGCGCGAGGCGCTTGATAAAGTGCTGGTTCCTGAATCCATGCAGCAGCACAAGGATCGTTTATATGCTTGCGGTTTCAAGCGCGTGGAAACATGGTTCCAGTGCTTTAATTTTGTTTCGATGGTCGCCATCAAGTAGTTTTCATGCCCGCTTATACTATTTTTCAATTCGCCTGGTGCACCATGAAAAGGCCTCGTGCTCGCTTTGCCAATGCTTGATTACGGCGAGTTGCCGCGACTGCTCAACGAGCATGGGATGCCCGCTTTGGCCAATGCCTTGCCAGGTATTTTGCAGCGAGGCTTTGATACACGGCGCTATGGTGACCTACCGCGCTGGCAACAGGCCCTGGATGCACTGCCAGATATAGCACCGTCTACCTTTTCGCTGGGCACGGATGTTGTGCGCGTTGGCACCGCGGAGGATTTGGCAGCGCAGCAATTCGAAACACTGGAGCCGCGCGAACAGCTGAAACAGGCGCTGCGCGGCTTGCATCCCTGGCGCAAAGGCCCGTTCAATTTTTTTGGTGTGCACGTCGATACCGAGTGGCGCTCGGATTTAAAATGGAATCGGCTGGCAGCCGAAATTGAGCCATTAAACGGCAAGCGGGTGCTGGATGTGGGTTGTGGCAATGGCTACCATTGTTGGCGCATGGCCGGCGCAGGGGCTGATTTTGTATTGGGAATTGATCCCACGCCGCTGTTCTTGATGCAATTTTGGGCCATGCAAAAGTACCTGCGCGATTCGCGGGTTTGGTTGTTACCGGCGCGCTGCGAGGAAATGCCTGCCGGCATGAAAGCATTCGAAAGCGTTTTTTCGATGGGCGTTTTGTACCATCGGCGCTCTCCGATCGACCACCTACTGGAATTGCGCGAGGCGCTGGTGTCAGGCGGGCAGTTGGTGCTGGAAACCCTGGTCATTGAAGGCGGCACAGGTGAGGCGTTGGTGCCCGAGGGCCGCTACGGGAAAATGGGTAACGTCTGGTTTATTCCAAGCGTAGAAACGCTGCAGGGATGGCTGCGAAAAGTCAATTTTTCAGAGACCAGGCTCGTCGATGTGAGCACCACAAACAGCCATGAGCAGCGTTCAACCGAGTGGATGCAATTCCAGTCGCTGTCTGATTTTCTCGACCCGAATGATGCCTCACGCACGCTGGAAGGTTACCCTGCGCCGCGCCGCGCAATCTTGCTAGCACGCGCCTGAAGCGCGGGTTCAGCGACGGCTATTGTGCGCAATGATCGCATTGGCATGCTGACCAAAGCGGCTTGCGCAATCTATAATAAGACTTTGCCAAATTAACGATTTGCCAATTTTGATTTATTTCACCTCAAAGCAATGCGACCCCGGGCAACCGCGAAAGCGCGTGGCTTGCGCGGTTGCCTTGCTATTATTTTTTAGCCTGCGTCTTGCCCGCGCCGAGCCGGAGGTGAATTCTGCCACCGAGTACTACGACGTTTCAGCCGATACGCTGGGTACCTTGTTATTGGTGCTGCAAAGCGAGGTACCCGAGCGGCCGGGCGGCAAGACCTTTCACGGTTATACGCGGGCCGATGTGAACTGGCACTGGCAATTGGCGCAAGCTGGTTCGCGTTGTCGCGTACAACAGGCGCGGGCCATCGTGAATATCCAGACCACGCTGCCGCGGCTTTATTGGACGACACCAGGCAGCGAGGTTGAGCGCGTCTGGCAGCAGTGGATGCCAGCGCTTGCCCGTCACGAGCAGCAGCACGCGAATAATGCAATACATGTCGCCAGGCGGGGAGAGCATCGTTTGTTGGGTTTGCCGCCGCAAGCCAGCTGCGAAGCAATGAATGCTCAAGCCCAGCGCATGGCCAGCCAGCTGCACGACGAGCTGAGAAAAATCGACCGCGATTACGATAACGACACGCGCCATGGCGAAACCGAGGGCGCCACTTTGCAATCCTATTTGCCGCGGCGTCCCAGGCAAGGGCAGCGCGCAGTTGAGTGAGCGATGGGCGAGCTATTAAACGGCAAATTTGGCAGCCAGGCACGACGGGCAAAAAATGCCCGCTCCTCGCTTTGTGCCAATGGGCATCACCGCTGGGAGGTCGACAAGGCGAGTCGCTTTGATGTGAAAGCGGGCAAGCTGGTAACGATAGAGCGCTGCCAGCGCTGTGGCACCACCCGCAAGTCGTTGCGCTAGGAATAATTAGGCTAAAAAATGAACAGATTTGCGTTTGGCGAGGCGGGCCAATCGGCTCTCAAGCTTGCGGGTTCGCGGCACTAGTACCCCGAAAAGCCCGTATTTCCGGCGCGAGCCAGCCGCAGCTGCTACAGTGTAGCGGGCGTGCGCGTCGAACCCGCAGGGTGGGAACGGGGCTCACAACACCAACGGCGACTTGTTAGCTGTTGAGCGGAGTGCGCCAAATGAACATACATTATTGTTATACCGATTCGCCGCTTGGCGAGCTGATGCTGGCCGGCGACGCCAATGGCTTGCGTATCCTGGCGTTCCAGGATGGCCCGGAGCCGATGTTCCCGGAGCGCGGCTGGCGCAAAGACGCGGCCTATTTCGTCAATGCCATCGTGCAGTTGAACGAATATTTTGCGGGTCAGCGTACACGCTTCGCATTGCGCCTGAATCCCGAGGCAACCGAGTTCCAGCTGCGCGTGCTGGAAACGCTGGCGCGAATTCCCTATGGCCAAACGGCCAGCTACGCCGATATTGCCAGGCTCCTGAAAAAGCCCCGTGCGGTTCGCGCAGTAGGCGCTGCAAACCGTAAAAACCCTTTGCCCATTATGCTGCCCTGCCATCGCGTTATTGGCAGCGACGGTAGCTTGACCGGGTTTATCGGTGGGCTGGAAAGGAAGAAGTGGTTAATAAACCTGGAAGCAGAAACCTTACAGGCCAGGGGTTCTCGCAGTGAGAAGAGCCAGCAAGCCGACCAGGCTGTACCGGCCTGAACTGTAAACCGGAACCTTAAACCAGAACCTTAAACCAGAACTACGTGCAAGCGCTGCGTAAAAGCGCCATTAATCGACAATCAGTGTAACGCCGACCCCTTCTTTCGACTGTGCCGCTGCATCGGCTACCGCGGTGTAAACGCTTGCCTTGGCTTCTTTATTCGCGTTGATAATCACCGAACCTTTCGGGTTTTCAGCCAATTTGCGCTGGATGATCGAGCGTACCGAGCGCACATCTACACGGCGTCCGTCCACTTCGATATCACTGGCCGCAGTGATGGCAATCAGCACGTTCTGGTTTTCGGTGGGGATGTTAACTTCGGGAGAATTGGAGTCGGGTCGATTGATTTCGAGGCCAAATTCCTTGACGAAGGACGCGGTGACGATAAAGAAGATCAACATGATAAAAACCACGTCGAGCATGGGGGTGAGGTCGATTTCGGAGTCGTCTTCTTGCCCTGCGGCGTGACGTGCGCGCGCCATAGTACAGCCTCTTTTATTCGTGATATGCCAAGATGAAAGGCCTGCGCGTCGCTGGATACCGCTGCAAGCATGCTGGCCTATGGTAGCGATTATACGCCAAACGTGAAAGCGATTTTAACGCCCGGCAACGCGCGCAAAATCTGTGCAGTGCGGCGGCGCCTGGCTAGCGATAGCGCTGCTCTTCAATATGCTCGTCCACCCTGTCGAGTGCGCGCTTATAAATGGCTTCCACGTCCACAGGCGCTCCCACCGCGGCGCGCCTCGAAATTGCGGTTACCGGGTAGATAAACAGCGGCTCACGCTTGAGCTGCAGCGCCCGCGAAGCGCCCTTGCCGTCGATATACCTGACCCAGATAAGGTTGCGCTGTGGGCGAATGATCTCACCCAATGCAATCCCCATCGACTGCAGCAGCTGCAGATCGTCGAACGGGACCGCGCGCGCGTCCAGCAGGCGCTGTAGCAACGCGATATCGCGCTCGGGGCTGCCACTGAGCCGTTCACCGAATCTTTCGCCAGCCAGCTGGTTGACGCGTTCCAGCGCCTGGCCTACATACTCGCGATCGATGTGGCGAAATTCGCGCACCTGGTAGGTTTCGGACATGCTCCTGCCGGTGGAGTCGGCAGCGGCAGCTGGCCAGCAGGTTAGCCAGCAAAGAATGATGCCAATGCTGCGCAAGCAGCGGTGGTAATTGCGTTTCGCGAATACGTTTTCAACTCTCATCGTCTGCCTCCCCAGGGTCACCTGTTGAAAGTCCATAGCGTTGTCACACCGCAGCGTTTTTTTCGTACTCTTTACCTTGTTCTGATATAGGGGCACAAGTACCATGCGTCAAGGCCTTTAGTGCCATTTTTATTGCTCCGCGACGCCGTGCCAGCTTATCGGCGGGTGTTGTGTACCGCTCGCGCGCCGCCCTGGCTGCGCTGCTTGTTTCGCTTAAGAGGCTCAAAAAAATGAGTAGTTCCCGCGCCGCCGATGCGGCTTTGCAAATCCGTGGCAGTATCGTTGCCCTTGTCACCCCGATGCTGCCCAGCGGTGGCGTGGATTTTGGCGCGCTGCGCTCGCTGGTGCGCTGGCATGCGGCGTCTGGTACCGCCGCTATTGTTGCGGTGGGCACAACCGGGGAGTCTGCCACCCTGAACGTCGATGAGCACTGCGAAGTGATCGCCACGGTGATCAATGCAGCGGCAGGCGAGCTCGCCGTTATCGCCGGCACCGGCGCTAACTCTACCTCCGAGGCTATTGAGCTTACCGAAGTTGCCGCCCGCATCGGCGCGGATGCCTGCCTGTCGGTTACACCGTACTACAACAAGCCAACGCAGAATGGGCTCTATTTACATCATAAAACAATTGCCGAGGCGGTTGATATCCCGAATATTCTCTACAACGTGCCAGGTAGAACCGCGGTCGACCTGCAAGTGGAAACCACTGTGCGGCTGGCGCAGGTCGACAATATTATTGGCGTTAAGGATGCAACCGGCAGTATCGAACGCGGTGTTGAAATTATCCGGGCCTGCCCGACAGATTTTGCGGTGTACTCCGGCGACGACGCCACCGCAATTTCGCTGATGCTGCGCGGCGCTTGCGGCAACATATCGGTAACCGCGAATGTCGTGCCCGAAACAATAGCCGATCTTTGCCGCAGGGCGCTTTCGGCGCAGCAAGGTGGCAGCGTAGACCGGGCCGCGCTGTTGAAGGATGACAGCGATTTAGCTGTATTGCACGACGCAATGTTTGTTGAGTCGAACCCGATTCCGGTTAAGTGGGCGCTGTCGCGAATGGGCAAGATCAACGAGGACATCCGGCTGCCGCTAACTGTGCTCGACCAGAAATACTGGCCGCTTGTAGAAAAAGCCTTGGTGCAAGCTGGTGCGCTGGTTGAAGAGACCGCGTAATGGCTGCGCTGGTTAATACCAAAAGCAACGCTTGCCTGCGCGTAGTGCTGCTCGTTTTGCTGGCAGCTTTGCTGCCTTCCTGCAATGCGCTTTTTGGTGCAGACGGTTTGTATCCCAGCAAAGCCAACGACTACCTTAAGGCCAGCGAAGCGCCGCCGCTGCGCTTTCCCGAAAGCGTTACAGAGCCTGATATTGAAGATGCCTATCCTATCCCCTCTTTGCAATACAGCAATGTCTTGCCCAAGCGTTTCGAAGTGCCGCGGGTTGATGCGCTGAATGCGATTGAAGGCAAAGGTAGCGTTCGAATACAGCGCTTCAATGATGATGAGTGGATATTATTCCAGCGCGCACCGAGCCAGACCTGGCCGTTGGTATTACATTTTTTGAACAGTAACCAGATTGCACTAGCGCAAACTGATGCAAAGCAGGGTGTCATCGAAACCGAGTTGCTTAGCGATGCATCGAACGCCGCAGGCCAGTTGGAAGCCTATCGTTTTGAACTCAGTGCGGGCGTGCAAAAAAATTCAACCGAAGTTCGCGTGCAGCATTTTTATCGAAGCCGTGACGGCCAGCCAGTTGAGCAAGCGGGCGCAGATTTGGCGCGACAAAAGAATATGCTCAAGTTGCTCGCCGAGCAGTTGGCCAACTCGCCGGATCGCAGCTCGCACTCCTTGCTAGCGCAAGGCTTGGGCACGGCGAGCAAGGTCGCTATGCAATACGAAAAAAGCGGCGCACCCTATTTAATGCTGCAGTTACCCTTTGATCGTGGCTGGGCTTCACTGGGCCTGGCGTTGCGTAAAGCGTCGTTCGAGGTAAGTGACCTTGATCGCAGTGAGGGTAAATATTTCGCCAACTATATCGACAGGACGCGCAAAGCCGAGAAAAAACCGGGTGCATTAACAAGGCTGTTCAAGCGCGATGAGAAACCGGCGCAAGAGCAGCAAAGCGATTTGGTAATAGAAGCGCGGCAAACCGATAGCGGTGTAAAAATTAGTTTGCAACGCCGCGCTGGAGCGCAGCTGCAAGCCAACGAGCAGGCGTTTTTGCTGCGCAAGATTCTGCAGAAGTTGAGCTAGCCGCAGTGCGTTTTGCATCCTTGGGAAGTGGTAGCAAAGGCAATGCGCTGGTTGTGTCGCACCAGGGCACGCACGTATTACTCGATTGCGGGTTGTCACTAAAACATACCGAAGCTGCGCTGTGCAGGTTGGAGCTCGGCCTTGAAAGCCTGGATGCTATTTTTATTACGCATGAGCACGGTGACCATGTGCGGGGCCTGAAAAGTCTTTTGCGGCGCCGCTCGGTGCCTGTGTACATGACCCACGGCACTGCGCTGGCGGCTGCTTGCAATTCCCTGCCCCAGGTTGTTTATATCAGCGACAAGCAAGAGATCGATGTGGGTGGGCTGGCAGTGCGCGCGGTTATTGTTCCACATGATGCGCGCGAGCCGTGCCAGTACCTGGTTCGGGAAACTATGCTGCCTGCTCGCACGGATAACGCTGTTGCCAGCGGTGGCGAGTGTGGGTACGCGGGGAAAAAGCTGGGCTTGCTAACCGACCTTGGCAGCGCCTCTGCGCACGTGATCGATACTTTTAGTGGCTGCGATGCGCTGGTGCTGGAATGTAATCACGATGTCGACATGTTGATGCAAGGTCCATACCCTGCTTCGGTCAAACAGCGCGTTCGCAGCGACTGGGGGCATTTGAGCAATACCCAGGCTTGCGAGTTACTTTGTGAATTGCAGCCCGACAAGCTACAGTGGCTTGTGCTTGCGCACATCAGCGAAAAAAATAATTGTAAGAAATTGGCGCTCGAGCAGATTCAGGGTGTGTTTTCCCGTCACGAACGGCTCGTGGTGGCCGACCAGCAACAGGGCTTCGACTGGCTCGAGCTTAATTAGCAGTTTTTTGCACCGCCAGTCTCGCGGTCAAAAGTTTCATTCTTTATCCAGTGGCGCTGAAGATTATGGATGCCTCGACCCGCACAGACAGGGAGGAGAAGCGCTCGCCGGCCGCAGCCGGCAGAGCCGGTTGGCGACTTTCATCGCAGATCACCATAATGGTGGCCGGTAGCTTGTTGTTCACGGTTGTCGCAACAGCAATCGTCTCATCCATGTTAATCAGTAGCGCTTTATCCAGCGACTATATGCGCGCGGGAAAAAATATTGCCACCGTGCTGGCCGAGCAGGTTCGCGTTTACGTACTGATTGGTAATCCTGAGGGCGCAAGACGCGCGGTAGAAACGGTGCGGCTGTTTCCCGGTATGGATCAAGCTGCAGTTTACGAGTTTGATGGCGCGGTACTCTCGCAGTTTGGAGGCGAGCAGTCGTGGGCATCTTTTAACGCGCAGCGTTACCTGGCGCTGGCGCAGACGCAACTCGAAAGTGAGACCAGTAAATATTGGCAATTTATTGCGCCGGTTTTTTCCGATAGCGCCGAGCCTATGCTCGAAGACCTGGAAGCGAAGCAGGAAAATAAAAGCCTTATTGGCTGGGTGCGAATAAGAATTGACAAAGGCCCGCTGTTTGCCGCACGCGACAAAATCATCGCGGGTAATATTATCGTTATCTCTATATTTTTCCTGGTCCTGTTGTTTGCGCTGCGGCGCACCGGTAATTTTCTAACCCGCCCACTGGAAGATTTTGTAAGCACTATGCAAGGTAGTGCCGAGGGCCAGCACCACAGGCAGCGCGTGCAGCTTTCTGGTTCGCGAGAGATGCTGCAATTAAGCGATTCCTTTAATCATATGATGCAAGTGCTTGAGCAGCGCGATGATGAGTTGGCCAACGCGCGCGACCAGGCGTTGGATGCAGCGCGCCTGAAGTCAGAATTTGCCGCCAACGTCAGTCATGAGATAAGAACGCCGCTAAACGGCATTGTCGGTACGCTGGATATGTTGCACCGCTCGGGCCTGAATAGCCAACAGCTGGAGTACGTATCGCTGGCCGAGTCGGCGAGTAATGCACTGGTTGAATTAATTAACGATATCCTCGATTTTTCACGCCTGACGCTTGACCAGTCAAGCGTGAACGCAACCGCATTCAATTTACACGCACTGCTTGAAGAACTGGTAGCGCTGCAGTCCAGCGCTAGTGAAGCAAGTGCAATTGATTTGCTGCTGTATTACGATACCAGGTTGCCGCTGGTTCTCGAATCGGATCCCAACAAGCTCAGGCAACTGCTAAATAACCTTTTGAGCAACGCGATTAAATTTACCGATAGCGGTTCTGTTATCTTGCGTGCATCCATGGAGGCGGTGGATGGCGACAGGATCTGGGTTAGGATTTCTGTACTGGATAGCGGTATTGGCATTGATGAAAAAGATTTGAAAAAAATCTTTTTACCCTACGCGCAAAGTGACGGTTCTACCACGCGAAAATACAGGGGCACCGGGCTGGGCTTGGCGATTTCAGAAAAATTGGCTGACCTACTACAGGGAGACATTGGCGTGCTTAGCGAGCCTGGTAAAGGCAGCGAATTTTTTATCAGCATTCCGTTTCGCTCCACCATGCGCGATGCCCTAACGCAAGGCGGCGCGCAGCATTGGGCCAACAATTCCAGCAATGCCATCAAGCTATGTGCGGACACGCCTGAATTATTGTCCAATCTTGCCAACGTAGTCGAGCTGGCAGGCTTTCAGGCAACCGCGCTCGCGTTACCTGATACCTTGCGGCACACCGGCGAAATTAAGCAAAACGATGCTGCGCAATGGCTGGGCAATCCCGAGTCTAAGCAGACAGTTATTCTTTTTTCGCAATCGAGCGTGCGCAGTAATGCTGCATTGCTTGAGTGGCTGCTCAATTTTGCGCGCAGCGGCTATGCCAGTTTAATCATTATCAAGCCGCGTTCTTTTTCTGACGCTGGGATAATACCTGTCGGTCAGGGCCAGCAGGTAACTTACCTGGATCGGCCAATTCGCCTGCAATATTTGCGTGAAGAGATTAAGCAGTGTTTTGGTGAGCGCGCATCATCGTTACTTCAAGCTGCGCAGCTCGAGTCGGCACAGCCTGGCGCAGCAAAATTTTCGAATGTCAGGGTATTAGTAGTAGACGACAACGATATTAACTTGCGTATCGCGGTAGGGATGCTGCGCGAGCTCGGCGCCGAGGTAAGTATTGCTAATAGTGGACAACAAGGCCAGCAGGTCTACGCAGCGGGCAAGTTTGACATTATTTTTATGGACTGTCGTATGCCGGGCACCAATGGCTTCGACGTTACGCGCTGGATCAGGGCGCAGGAAGCCGCCGATGAACAGGTGCCGATTGTGGCGATGACCGCAAACTTCGAGCCGCAAGATCGCATGCACTGCTACGAGTCGGGCATGAATGACTTTCTTGCCAAGCCGGTTACACTGGAGCAAATTGCCGATGTACTTGGCAGATGGGTGCCGCAGCGTACAGACATGCAGCGCGATGCCTGACTCGCCGGTTTGCTACCTGGATACTCGCAATGCCAGCGCCAGCAGCGCGGAAATTTTTGCGTCGCTAGATGTTTGCGAAACAATAGCGGGTATAGAAAACAACGTTGCCGACATTCAACTGCGCATGTTTTATCAGCAAGACGCATGGGTGCTGCAATTGCCGGGCGAAAAAACCCGCGTTACCATTGACTTTGCTAGCGGCGAATTTACACGCAGGTTGTTGGCACCTAACATTATGGCTGAGGCGGTTGTGCGCGCGGTGCGCGGGCGTGCACCGGCCGACGCTGTGGTGCGGGTATTCGACGCCACCGCCGGGGCCGGTCGCGACGCCATGCTGCTGGCCGCCGCTGGTTGTGAAGTGATGCTGTGTGAGCGGCTGCCGCTGCTGGCGGAGCTACTGGCAGTCGCATTGAGCAACGCACAGCATGATCCCTTGCCCGAGTTGAGTGCGGCGGCAAGCCGCTGCCAGCTGTTGCGCGGCGTCGTCGATAGTGCGCAGCTCATGGCCGACTGGCCGCACGCGCCACCGGAGGTGATATATCTCGATCCGCTGTACCAGCACAGCCAGGCCAGCGGTAAGCAGGGTTTGAAAAGTAGCGCGCTAAGCAACAAGTTAATGCGAGTGCTGCAACACATCGACGCGCTCTACGCGCCGCGCATGCCAAAGCCAGACCCGGTTGAATTGATGGAGGCCGCGCTGCGGCTTGCCAAGCACAAAGTGATTGTGAAGCGGCCGCCTGCGGCCCCACCGCTGGCGGGCCTGAAGCCCGCCTCGCAGCTATCAACCAAGACCGTACGATTTGACGTCTACCCCCGCTGATCCCAGTTTTCCCCGCTATGGTCGGATTTATCAGCCGAAATGGCCCGCCACCGCTGGAGTCGCGCACCGCGCTGTTTTAGAATGCGCGGCTTTTTCGCGCAAGTCTGGCGCAAGGGCAGTGCGCTCGCACCGTTAATTGCGAAAAGAAGTTATTTGCCAAAAGTTGAGGTTACTGGGATGAATGCCAAGCAAACAGGGGCTACTGCAAAAGTAATGGCCGCTAGCAACGACCTGCCGATTCGAACGTCACAGCCGGTACACAGCGGCAAGGTTCGATCGGTTTATTGGCTCGATCGTGCCGATAGCGAGCGCCTGGTCGCGCAAAACGATTACGCCGTGGCCGCCGACGCGGAACTGGCGGTTATGGTTATCAGCGATCGCCTTTCAGCTTTTGAATGTATTTGGCGTGCCGAGGGCGGCATGGCCGGTGTGCCCGGCAAGGGCGCCGCGTTGAATGCCATTTCCAGTTTCTGGTTCGATAAGTTTCGTGCGCAGGGCTTGGCGCGAAGCCATATTCTCGATGTGCCGCATCCACTCGTATGGATTGTGCAGAAAGCAGAACCGGTTTTGATCGAGGCTATCGCCAGGCAATACATTACCGGATCGATGTGGCGCGCCTATGCCAAAGGTGAGCGAAACTTTTGTGGTATTGCCATTCCAGATGGCCTTACGCGCGACCAGAAACTTCCCGAGCTTTTAATTACCCCATCTACCAAGGGTATTTTACAGGGTATACCCGGCGTGCCCGAAGCCGACGATGTAAACGTGACCCGTGCTGATATCGAGAGCAACTATGCGGCGTTCAATTTTGACCGCGTTGAGGATATCGATCACTATGAGCATCTGCTGCGCCAGGGCTTTAGCTTGATTGGGCAACACCTTGCAACGCTGGACCAGATTTTTGTTGATACAAAATTTGAATTTGGTTACGCGCGCAATAAAGCTGGCCAGCGCGAACTAATCTACATGGACGAGGTTGGCACGCCGGACTCTTCCAGGATTTGGGATGGCTCGGCTTTTCGCGAAGGCAAGGTGATTGAACAATCCAAAGAGGGCTTCAGGCAGCGCTTGCTGAATTATTTCGACGAGCCGGATATTCTGCTCGACAAAAACCGAATGCCCGAACGCCTGGCGCTGGCAAAAAATACAGCCTTGCCTGCCGAAATGATGTTGGAAGTTTCGCGTACCTACCTGGATATTGCCGCAAAGATTACTGGCAAAACTATTTCTGTTAGCGATGACCCCAAAGCCGAGATTGTCGAAGTGCTGGATGCTCGCTATGGGTTGGTGCGCTAAGCCAGGTTATGCATGCCTGAACTGCTCGATTGCCGGCCCGGGCATTGGCGCGAACTGCCCGATGCGCGCCTAAAGTATTGCCCGGAATTTTATACATCAACACAAGCTGCCGCGCTTTTTGTGCAGCTGCAGGGGGAAATTCAGTGGTCGCAGCCACAGGTTCGCCTGTTTGGTAAAACCCACAAGGTGCCGCGGCTTACTGCGTTTTACGGCGATAGGGGCTTGCAATATAGCTATTCTGGCGTGCGCCATGAAACGCTGCCGTGGAGCGCAACACTGCAACAAATAAAGCGTGACGTCGAGCGCAGCACACAGCGCAAATTCAATAGCGTGCTTTTGAATTGTTATCGCAATGGCAGCGATAGCAATGGCTGGCATGCAGACGACGAAAAAGAATTGGGCGATGCGCCGTTTATTGCATCGCTAAGCCTCGGCGCCAGCCGCGATTTCCACTTTCGCCACAATAAACTCGGTAAGCACAATTACAGCTGCGCGCTTGAGTCGGGCAGTTTGTTGTTGATGGCCGGCTGTATGCAACAGCACTGGCAGCACCAACTGCCGAAACGGCTCAAGGTGAGCGATGCAAGAATCAATTTAACTTTCAGGTTGGTAGAACGCAATTAAAGCAGGGCGCAGTGAAAACAGGGCGCAGCTAAAGTAGGCCGGCATTGGTGCTTGCGCGTTTTATGCGTTGCGACTAATGTTGAGATTGTGCAGGCTGCCATCGTTAATATCATAAATCAGGCCATGTACGCCAAGCGATTCACCGCGCGCCCAGCGCGCCTGTACAGCCGGGTGCAGGCATACGTTATCTACCTGTTTGCCCACATTAAGCTCCGACAGTTTGCGCAATTTTGCTTCGCCTTCCAGGCTAGACAGGCTGCCGCTGTGTTGTTGGCAAAGCGAGTGCAACGAAGCCACCCACTGGCGGAGCTTGTGGTCAACCTGCTGCGCATCATCCAGTTCCGCCGCCAGTTGCACGCCGCCGCAACCGTAATGCCCGCAAACTACCACATGCTCAACGCCCAACACTTCCACCGCAAATGCCAATGCGGCCTGGATGCTTGTATCAGATAGCTTGACCTGGTTGGCAATATTCCGTTGTACAAATGCATCGCCACGATCCAGCCCGGTCAGGTGGCTGATGGGTACGCGGCTGTCTGAGCAGCCGATCCAGAAAAAAGGCGGCTGCTGCCCGTCGGCGAATTTTGCAAAAGCGCTCTCGTCGTCTGCCAGCAGTCTCTCTCGCCAGGATTTATTGGAGTCCAGCAATTGCTGCAGCGTTAAATGTTTTCTATCGTTCACATCAGCTCCGTTAGCTTTTCGGGTTGCGCGCTGCCTAAACAGAGCGATCTGCGGGTTTGCGCCCAAGCTTCACAAGTATATTGTGGGTTGCACCATTTCTGTACACACTGATATTAACCGCGGTGCCTGGTGCGGAATGTGCAATGCGGTTCATACTGGCGTTGCCGCTACCCATAACTTCACCGTCGATATGCGTAATTACGTCGCCGGGACGCAGGCCAGCGGAATCACCAGGGCCGCCGCGCGCGAGTTGGTTTATCAATAGGCCGCGCCGGATTTTGAAGCCAAAATATTCGGCGCGTGGTGCGGTTAGCTCTTCTCCGATAACGCCCAGCCAACCACGTATCACTTCACCATTTTCAATAAGCTGTTTTAGCACGTGGCGTGAGATGTCGTTAGGTATTGCAAAGCCAATACCGTTGAAGTTTCCGGTGCGCGAGTAAAGTACGCTATTGATGCCGACCAATTCTCCACGCGTATTCACCAGTGCACCGCCGGAGTTGCCATTGTTAATGGCCGCGTCCGTCTGGATATAACTTTCGTAGGCATTGAGCCCAATGCCATAGCGGCCGAGCGCGGAAACAATGCCTTGGGTTACGGTTTGCCCGATGCCATAGGGGTTGCCAATGGCAAGTACGATATCGCCAATGCGCACGGCATCCGGGCTGGCAAATTCAATGGGGTTTAATGCTTCTACATCTATTTTTAGCACCGCAATATCGGTGGCTTCATCAACGCCTATAACGGTGGCATCGCGGGTTCTGCCATCGTGTAGCATTACGCCGATCCTGTCGGCTTTGTCGATAACGTGATGGTTGGTAATAATGAAGCCGTCGCCGCGCACGATAACGCCTGAGCCGAGCCCGCGTAAAATACGATTCTCGGGCTTTGCGCGCGGTAAGCCAAAATACCCGCCAGGCACGACACTATACTGCCCGGTGCTCACCACTCGAATGGTATAAATGTTAACGACCGATGGCAGCGCATTGGCAACCGCCGTGGCATAGCCTTGCACCGCAGCCTCGCCGTCAATGGCGTTGGTGTCTGCGCTGCGGCCAGAATCGCCGGGCGCGCGTAGCAGCAGCAGGGCAGCCGCCAGGCCAAGTCCTGCGATCACGGGCCATAGAAATTGCTGCCAGTGGCTGTGCCTCATTGAAGTTTGCCTTGGATTGCCATCGATTCCGGGTGCTGCGTTTGGTTTTGCCATTGCAGGTATAATTGATGGCTTATTATGCCCGTGCTAGCAGTGTCTGCACAATTCTCTGCTAGCGAGCAGCGCCAGGCCGCCACTTGACTTGCGCGGGCTGCCTACGCTCCGGATTTTCCCAAGCGCATTGAATAAGCGATATGATTTTACTGGCCGATCTCGTACAACACCTCGACGCGCAGCTGGCCGTAGCGGGGATTGATGATTACTGCCCCAACGGTTTGCAAGTTGAGGGAAAAGCCGAAATAAAAAAAATAGTAACCGGCGTAACTGCCAGCCAGCGGCTGCTAGAGCGTGCGCTCGAGCAAGGTGCAGATGCGATTCTCGTGCATCACGGCTACTTCTGGAAAAATGAGCCGCGTACGATTACAGGCATGCACCGGCAGCGCTTGGCAACGCTGTTGCACCACGATGTCAGTTTACTTGCCTACCACTTGCCGTTAGACCTGCATCAAGAACTGGGCAACAACGTGGCGCTTGCTCGCGTATTCGGTTGGCAGCCAGCCCGTGAATCTTTAGGCAAGCTGCTGTTATGGGCAGATTTGCCGCAGCAACAAAGCGGCGAGCAACTGGCCAAATTACTCGGCCAGCGACTGCAGCGCGCGCCGCTGCACATTCCAGCCTCGCGCCCGATTCAGCGCGTGGCTTGGTGCACAGGCGCCGCACAATCTTATATTGGAGATGCCGTTGCGCTGGGTTGCGATGCATTCATTAGCGGCGAAATTTCGGAGTCTACCGTGCACGAGGCGCGCGAAAGCGGCATCCACTATTTTGCAGCGGGGCACCATGCTACAGAGCGCTACGGAGTGCAGGCCCTGGGAGATTACCTGGCAGGTCAATTCGAGGTTGAGACCGAGTTCATCGATTGCGATAACCCGGTCTAATCGCGCGTCGCGCGGCGGCGGCCAACTCAGGCGCTGGAAAGTTTCGCTGCGGGGGGTTCGGGCGGCTTGGTATCGGCCGGGTTGGCGGCATCGGCCGGTTCGGGGGCCTCGGCCAGTTTGACCTTCTCGAGCCCGTATTCTTCTGATAGCGTGCCGGAGCGTGTTTCGGTTTTGGGCGCGTAGTCTAGTGGGGGTTGCAAGTTCGCCTCTTCGTGCTTGGCGCGCATTTCAGCATCGTTGCGTCGCTCCTCGATGCTCAATTGCACGGGGCCACCGCCGGCGAGTAAAGTGTGCCCGGCCGGATCGCGACAGAGTTTTTCTGCGCCGCCAGCCAGGTGATCGTGAATGCTTTTATACTGGCGCGTCAAACCGTTCAGCATTTCGGCAGTTTGGCTAAAATGCTCTGCGACATCGCTCTGGTAATCGCGATTTTGCGCTTTTGCTTGTTCCAGCGCTTGCTTTAGCTTGCGCACTTTGGCCGATGAGCTGCCCACGCTGCGGTGTAACCCCGCGCCCAGCAACAAACCGGAAACAGCCGCAGCAATGCCAACAAAAATAACGACTTCTAACTCGTACATGCTCATGCCTCAATTGTTCCGCGAAATTATACGCTATTTGCAGCGCCTGGCGCTCGTGGCCCAATGAACATGCAGGAACACGCTGGCCCGCTGGCCCGTTACCGCCAGGATTTGCAGCAGCCTGACTTCAGTTTCGACGCCGCTCAGCAGCGCGCGGTTGAAAGCCTGGAGGATCTCTACCAGCGGCTTTGCGCAAAGCAACGGCACCGGCGCTCCGCAATCCGGCGCTTTTGGCAAGCAATCGTTTCGCCCTTTAAGCGCAGTGCAAACGTACCCGAACGAGGCCTGTATTTTTGGGGTGGCGTCGGCCGCGGCAAAACCTACCTGATGGATACCTTCTACGAAGCCCTGCCGTTTGAGCGCAAGATGCGTGTGCACTTTCACCGTTTTATGCGTGGCGTCCACCAGCAGCTTTCGAAATTGCAGGGTGAAAAAAACCCGCTCGAAAAAGTGGCACAGCGGATTGCGCGGAAAGCCGAAGTAATCTGTTTCGATGAATTTTTTGTGTCGGATATCACCGATGCCATGCTGCTGGCGGGTTTGCTAGACGCGCTGTTCAAGCGTGGCGTTTGCCTGGTAACCACCTCAAATATAGAGCCCGGTTTATTGTATTGCGACGGCTTGCAGCGCGAGCGATTCCTGCCGGCCATCGCATTGCTGGAAGAGCATACCGAGGTGATGAATATCGATGGCGGCGTCGATTATCGCTTGCGTACGCTGGAGCACGCCCAGCTTTATTACGCGCCCATTGATTCATCCACCGAGTCGAGCATGCTGCAATGTTTCCAGCAGTTGGCCCCGGTGGGCGGCCGGCAGTTCATTTGCATTGAGTCGAACGTGCCGCTGGATATTGAGGGCAGGCGCATTTGTGCCCGCTACCTGGCCGACGACGTGGCCTGGTTCGAGTTCGAAGAACTTTGCGGTGGCCCGCGCTCGCAAAACGATTACATTGAACTGGCGCGGGAATTCCACGCTGTGCTGGTTAGCAATGTGCCGCAACTTGGTGCTGAGCGAAGCGACGCGGCCAGGCGTTTTATCCTGCTGGTGGACGAATTTTACGATCGACGCATCAAGCTGGTACTGTCTAGCGACGTGGAACTGGAGAAGCTGTACGCCGGCGGCCCGCTGGCCTTTGAATTCGAGCGAACCAGCAGCCGCCTGCGTGAAATTCAGTCACATGACTACCTGGCATTAGGCCACAGGGCATAGCGGCCGCAGCTATTGCCACCGAGCCTGCAAGGCTGTAGTATTCGCGCTCCTTTTTTGCCCTATTGCCTGTGGTCCATCGATAGGCCAGCGATGGTCGTATGCAGGCAGTAGCCGGGCACTGAAAGCGCCAGTTATGCTCTGGATAGTTGCTTAGTTAGCTGCAAAATAGTTGTTCGCAAGCCGCCAGACACCGTGTTTTTTATAGAGAACTAGATACCATGAAAACCTTTAGCGCCAAGCCTGCCGAAGTACAACGAGACTGGTTTATTGTTGATGCCAGCGGCAAAACGCTGGGTCGCATGGCTGCCGAGATTGCCCACAGGCTGCGTGGCAAACACAAGCCTGAATACACGCCGCATGTTGATACAGGCGACTACATCGTGGTGGTCAACGCCGAGAAAGTTGCGGTAACCGGCCGTAAGGCAACCGACAAAATGTACCATTCGCACAGTGGTTACCCGGGTGGCTTGAAAAGCATTTCATTCGAGAAGCTGATTAAAAAAGCACCGGAACGAACCATTGAAAAAGCCGTGAAGGGCATGTTGCCGCGCAACCCGCTAGGCCGGGCAATGCTCGGCAAGCTGCGCGTCTACGCCGGTGCGGAGCATCCTCATGTTGCACAAAATCCACAGGCGTTGGACATTTAGCCAGGGCCTCCCGCGCTCGTTAATACTGCACACCAATAAAGAGTTGAGTCATTATTATGCCCGCTAGCCAATACTACGGAACAGGCCGACGCAAAACCGCTGCTGCGAGGGTCTACCTGACCCCGGGTAGTGGACAAATTACGGTCAATAAGCGTCCGTTGG
>JABDNS010000058.1 GCA_013043705.1 Pseudomonadales bacterium | reverse complement strand
AATCAATAACGCCGGCGGCAGCCCGCCGGTTGACGCCATCGATGCGAGCGCGGAATTTACACAAAAAATTATCCAGCTCAACCTGGTTGCCCCGCTGGTTTTATCGACCCAGTGCGCGGCGGTTATGCGCGGGCAAAAAACGGTTGGCAACATCGTCAATATCGCCAGTGTGAGTGCAACCCGGCCATCGCCTGGCACGGCTGCTTACGGCGCTGCAAAGGCCGGCCTGCTCAGCGCAACGCGTTCGCTGGCGCAGGAGTGGGGCCCGAATGTTCGCGTGAATGCCATCGTGGTAGGGCTTGTGCATCACGATGCCGGCGTAGAGCACTATGGCGGTGAGGAAGGTTTTAAGCGCGTGGCCAACATGTTGCCGCTCAAGCGCATGGCACAACCCCCGGATATTGCCGATGCCTGTTTGTATCTGTCATCCGGGCAAGCATCCTACGTATCGGGCGCCAGCCTTGAAGTGGATGGCGGCGGCGAAGCGCCAGTATTTTTGTACTTGGCGGGCGACAATAAATAGGCAATCGAGTTGGGCGCTTGTTTAGATTCCGTTCGCGATGGCCCTTGCATCGTGAATCGCGCCATCAATGTAACCGACGCGTTTGCAATCACCCACCGCTACGGTGTTGATACCGGCCTTCGATAGCTGATCGGACAGCGTTGTATCGGCGCTGGCACCCAGCGCAATAATAACTTGCTGGCAGCTGGCTTCATTTCTTTCGCCATCGATTTCGTAAACCACAACGCTATCGTTGATTTCCACGATTTTGGCGTTAGTTTGTAGTGATACGCCGTGCTCGCGCAGCAAGTGAATGACCCGTGCGCGACGTACAATGCTCAGCTCCGATGCAAGGTTGGCGCCCGGTTCCAGCACGGTGATATCCCTGCCGCGTTCCTGTAGGAATTCGGCCAGTTCCACGCCTACTAGCCCGCCGCCAATAATCACAACTTTCTTTTTAACCGGCATCCATACGTGGCTCAGCGCGCGTAGCAGGCCAACGCTGCGTAAAATTTGCAGGTGACGAGCGGAAAACAACATAAATTGTTTATAGAGCGGCAATTTTTTCATTGCAACCGGGTCGGTGCCGAACAGTAAGCCACGCATTTGGTCACCGTCGAATACGTGTCGCAGATTTTTTCCTGGTATGTCCGGCGCCGTGCGGGCAGCACCGGTGGCAACAATGACCTGGTCCGGGCTTTCAGCTTTTATAGCTTCTACGGTGGCGAGCTTGCCAAACTGCAAGTCAACTGGCAGCGTCTTTAATTCACTATGCAGCCAGCGAATCAGGCGCCCATTTGGCTCGTATGCCAGCGCGGCGATGCGGGCTGTGCCGCCCGCGTCTTTGTCTTTTTCCCACAAGCTAACGCTGTGCCCGCGCTCAGCTAATACGCGTGCCGCTTCCATACCGCCGGGGCCGCTGCCAATAACAATAATTTTTTTGCTCTGCCTGGCACTGGCAATCAAATCGTCGCGGTACTCCTGGCCGAGGCGCGGGTTGACCGCGCACATCAATGGCTGGTTGATAAAAATTTGGCTTACGCAAATGTAGCAATAAATACAGGGCCGAATAGCTGCGCTGCGATCGGCCATGATTTTGCCGGGCAGTTCCGGGTCGGCCAGTAATTTTCGACCCATGGCAACAATGTCAAAGTCACCGGCGGACAGGCCTTGTTCGGCTTCGTCCAGTTCCAGTCGGCCAACCGCAATGATAGGGATAGACAGCGCCGCCTTGGCCTTTTTCGCAAACGGCAGGAAACCGCCCGGTTCGTGCACTAATGGCGCCTCGGTAAATGCAATACTTTTGGCAACGTTGCCGTAGGCACTCACGTCAATAGCATCGGCGCCCGCTTGCTCGGCCAACTTTGCCGACACGATAAAGTCATCGGGCGTAATGCCGCCGTCAATGCGGTACTCATTGGCGTCCATACGCACCAGGATAGGGAAGTCTTCGCCAACTTCACTGCGCACAGCTTGAATAACTTCTACCAGCAGCCTCGCGCGGTTCTCCCTGGAACCGCCGTATTCATCTTCGCGCTGGTTTACCGCCGGTGATAAGAAGCTTGAAATAATGTAGCCATGCCCGGCATGCAATTGCACGGCGTCGAAACCGGCTTTTTTGGCAAGCCGTGCTGCGCTAACAAACTGCCCGACCAGGGTCTGGATGTCGTCTTTGGTCATTACATGATAGCGAGGCCCCTTGCCATCGGGCCCGGCCATTTTAATAAAGTTACCCATTTCTTCAGGCGTAAGCACCGACATCATGTCGCTGGGGTGTTTCTCCAGTGGATGCGGTATCCATAGCGGCCGGCCCGCAACGATATCTTCCTGCGATACTTTGCCGCTGTGATTCAGCTGGGCAGCAATTTTTGCGCCGTGCTTGTGCACGCGCTCAACCACTTGCGTTAGGCCGGGCAAAAAGCTCTCGTTGGAAAAGCCCACCATATTCGGCATAGAGGCCGCGGCAGGCCAGGCTATGGATGTGGTTTCCAGCATGATTAAGCCGGTGCCGCCGCGCGCGTGATTTTCATAGTAAGCCTGGATGCGTTCACCGCAGCTGCCGTCTTCTTCCGCAAAATTCGAGCCCATTGCCGCCAGCATAAAGCGGTTGCGCAATGTCATACCGCGAATCGTTATAGGTGATTTCAGCAACGGGTAAACTTTGTTAGCGCTCATTCTTGCGCACTCCTGGGCTGGTCGTAGTTGCAGCGTGTAAATGTTTTGCCACTGCGTGGAAGGCCGGCAGCGAGGTCGCGTCGTTGGCAGAATTCGCCGCTTGCGGGTGGCTGCCGAAGCGGGCGATAACCACCTCTGCTTTAGGGTCAATGTAAAGCGCCTGGCCGAATACGCCGCGTGCTAGAAATGCCTGGTGTGCATTGTGTGTAAGCCACCACATATTGTGGTAACTCCAGCCGCTTAAATGTTTGTAGCCGGCTTTGGCAAACTTGCGCTTGCTGGCGCCGCGACGAATATCGGCCACCGCTGCAGCCGGAATAATTTGCTGGCCATTGTAATAGCCGTTATTGCGAATCATTTCGCCAAAGCGAGCCAGGTCGCGCAGGCCCATGCTTAAACCGCCACCTGCGAATGGCGTGCCAATGGAGTCGCCATTCATATAGGCATCCTGCTCAACGCCAAGCTTTTGCCAAATGCGCGCCGACAGTAACTGGTCAAGTGGCTTGTCTGTAGCGCGGGCAATAATCCAGCCCAGCGCATCGGTGTTGATGGTGCGATAGTGAAACGCTTCGCCGTGTTTGCCTTCGGCAACGGTTTGTTGCAAGAACTCGTAGTAGGATCGCGGACCTTGGTAGTCTTTGGGCATTGGCAGCGGGCTGCCAGCTTTGGCATGAACCCAGATATCGGCTTTCGGGTTGGCATAGTCTTCGTTAAAGCGAATGCCTGTTGTCATATCTAGCACTTGCTGCAGCGTAGCGCCGGCAAATGCCGAGCCGGCTAGCTCGGGCACGTAGTCGGTAACCAGTTTGCCGGGGTCGAGCACGCCTTCCGCAATAAGCGCGCTGGCCAGCGTGCCTACAAAAGTTTTGGTAATCGACATTACGCCGTGCTGGCCTGTGGGGCTAGACACACCGAAATAGCGCTCGTATACCACCTTGCCCTGGTGCAGGATAAGCACCGCGTCGGTGTAGTTTTCCAGAAGTGAATCCGACCAGCGCATGCTTGTGCTTGTGTCGCCCGGTGTAAACCGTATGTCATCGATATCATCTCGCAGCGCTTGCGACAGCGTGGCCGTGGCGTTCAAACCGCGCGACACGTTTATCGTTGGCATCAGGCGCCGGAAATTGGAAAAGCTCCAGCGCGTGGCGGGGAAGCGAAAGTAACTGCCGTCGGCAAAGCGAATAATACGGTTTTCCGGTGGCGGCGAACCTTGCATCCAGCCCATTTTTGCCGGATCCGTGGCCTCTGCATTGGCCGCGCTGGGTACCACCGCTTCGGCGTACACGAAGATCGGCAGCACAAGCAGCGCGCCCGCGAATAACTGGCGTAGCGCTGCGCTCACTTTTTTTGTCGCAGTGCTAGCCGTTTGCGTTGCAACACCAAGCCTTGCACCAAATAGAATTGTGACGGTGGACTGAATTTTTGCTCGCTTTGAATTGTTGCGCATATCAAAACGCGTCATTGCGCATCATGGCATCGTGCCCACCATCGATATAGAGTAGTGCGCCACAAATAAAGCTGCCTTTGTCGCTAAGCACGAAGTCAACCAGGTTGGCGATATCTTCCGGTTGGCCGGGACGGCCGAGGGGTATGCTGGCAACAAACTGTTTGATCGCATCACCATATTCAGGATCATCGGCAACCGCTTGTGTCATCGGCGTTTCGATGTAGCCTGGCGCCACGGCGTTAATGCGTATTCCTTTGGCGGCCAGCGCCGCGCAATTGTGCTTCATCCAGCGCGCCACGGCTTGCTTTGAGCCGCTGTAAGCATCATGGCCGCTAATATCCGCTGCAAGTTTGCGCGCCAACTCTTCGTCGTTGCCCAGTAGCGCATCAACAAAGTCGGGGCTGCCGCACATGGGCGCCGAGTTTGATGAAATCAATACGACATTGCCGTTGTTTTTAGCCAACAGGTCTTCTAGCCCTTCAACCATAGCAATGCTGCCAAAGTAATTCAGGCTGGCGATGATTGCATGGTCTTTCATTTGTTGGGCTACGCCCGCGCAGGTTATCAAGCCATCAAGGCCATCGGCGCAGTGCTCGCGAAACGCAGCGATCGCTTTTTCGCGTCCTTCCGGGTTAGACAAGTCGCCTAAGATGTCAGCATCTTTAATATCGGCAACTACGACATTGTGCCCGGCGTTGCGCAAGCTTTGTTTAATTGCCGCGCCAATACCGGTGGCGCCGCCTGTCATTGCGTAAGAGCCCATATTGTTTTACTCCTGGTAGATATTGTAAGAGGTTGCATTGCTGATTCGCCGGCGCATTGCTTGTATTGCAGGCAGGTTATTTATTGCTACTTTTTATTGCTACTATTTTTTGCTATCGGGGTGCGACAGCTTCAGCCAGAAAACTGGCGGTGTCACGCATAGCTTTTTTTAGCGACTTGTCCTGGTTATTCAGCCAGGCAAGGATTGCGTAAAGGTAGCCGCCCACCAGCATCTGTACCATTAACTCAATACTGTAATCAGTTCTAACATCGTTTTGCTCAACGCCCGCTTCTAGCAAAGTTGCCATCGCGCTGTGCAAACGGGCGAATCGCGAGCGCGTAGCGTCGGATTCGCCAATGGCTCCAAGGCCCTCCACCAAAGTCAGCCGGGTGAATGCAGGCTGCTCGCAGACGTTGTTAGCAGAGCGCAGCATAATTTTTTGCAGGCGCGCTTCTGTGCTTGCTTCTGAATGGAGCGCTTCGTCGATGAATTGCACGAATTGCGTATCTATGGTTTCAATCAGCTCGTGTAAAATCGCGAGCTTGGAGCTGAAGTAATTGAAGAGGGTCGGCTTTGAAACATCCGCCTTCAACGCAATCGCTTCCACTGTGGTCTCGTTAAAACCGCGCTCGACGAAAAGCGCTACGGCAGCATCGCAAATACGTTTATGCGTTTGCTGTTTTTTGCGCGCCCTGAGGCCGAGCTCCGGGTTGGAGTTTACGTCAGTCATGCCAGTGCTTCGCTATCCAAATGGGCTATATACGTGGCGTATGCTAGGCCACAATAGCCGGCCAGCGGGCTTGGCGCTGGCCACGAAAAACGTTACTATAATAAAATATTAGACAATAGTTAAGTAATTTTTTAACGGAGACGATAATGGGTTTATTGCAGGGTAAAGCCGGCTTGGTAACCGGGGGTGGCGTGGGTATTGGCCGGGCTATTTGCGAGGCGTTTAGCCGTGAAGGGGCGAAAGTTCTGGTCGCGGATTTTAACGCCGAAACCGGGGAGGCCACCGCAGAGGCCATTCGCCAGTCAGGCGGTGACGCGGTGTTCTGCAAGGCTGATGTCAGCGACGAGGCGGCGGTTAAGGCCATGGTCGACAAAGCGCTGGAGTCCTTCGGCAGGCTCGATATTGCCTGTAACAGCGCAGCGCTGAGTCGTGGTTCCGGCCCGATTCACAAGTTTGAGCGCGAAGTGTTCGACCAAACGCTGGAGATGTGCCTGACAAACGCGTGGCTGTGTATGAAGTATGAAATTACCGCGATGCTTGAGCAGGGCGGTGGCAGCATTGTCAATATCTCTTCCAACTCCTCGCTACGGGGGCAGGCCAACAACACAGCCTATGCAGCAGCCAAGGGTGGCGTTAATATTCTGACCAAAAGTTCGGCAGCCGAATATGGCGGTGAGGGTATCCGCATTAACGCCGTTTCGCCCGGTGTTATTCGCACGCCTGGTGTGGAGCAATATTTCAAAGAGCAGCCGGAAATTGCCGAAGGCTTAAAGCGCGCCGCGGCAATGAACCGGTTGGGTGAGCCGAATGAAATTGCCGAAGCGGTGGTGTTTCTGTGTTCTGATCGCGCTTCGTTTATCACCGGCCAGTTGTTGAGTGTTGATGGCGGCGGCGCGGTTAAATAATTTCCATAGATGACCGAGATGCTCGCTAGCGATAAAGATAAGACCAGGGTAAACCTGCCCATGCCCTATGGCTGGTTTCACGTTCTGTATTCGCACGAATTAGAAGTAGGCCAGTCAAAGCCGCTGAATTACTTCGACCAGGAACTGGTGGCGTTTCGCACCGAGTCGGGTGTGGCGAAAGTGGTGGATGCCTACTGCCCGCACATGGGCGCTCACCTCGGTTATGGCGTTCGTAGTCATTCCGGCACCGGCGCTGCGGTGGTGGGTGAAAGTATTGTTTGCCCGTTCCATGGCTGGCAATACAACGGCGAAGGGCAGTGCACAAAAATTCCCTATAGCGCTAAAGTCCCGCCGCGCATTCAGCGTGGCGAGCAAGTGTTGGGCAGCTGGCAGGTGCGGGAAATGAACCAGACCATCATGGTCTGGTATCACCCTGAAGGCATTGCGCCTTTATTTGAGCCAGAGCTTATTCCTGAAGCCGCGGCAGACAATGATGCGTGGACCGCGCCGCATATTGTGAGCCGGGATATCTATACGCACATGCAGGAGATTGGTGAAAATGCGGTGGACGCGGCGCATTTTCACTTTGTGCACGGCACCGATGAAATCCCAGAGGTCGCTGCACAAGTGTTTGATGGCCACAGCATGCACGGTAGCTTGAGCACGCGCCAGCCCACGCCGCGTGGCGTTGTGGATGCCAACATTGAAAACCGCAGTGTAGGCCCGGGTCTTTCGCACGTATGGTTTACCGGCATTTGCGATACCTTGTTGTTAGCCAGCTTAACGCCTGTAACAAAAACCCATACGCGTGCGAACTACGCGTATATCCAGAAAAAAGAAGCTTTGGCCGGCGGCAATGCCAAGCTAGGCGCCGCGCTGCTTGCAAATTTGGATAGGCAACAAGCAGAAGACATCATCATCTGGAATCGCAAGAAACACTACAAGCGCCCGCTGCTGTGCAACGCAGACGGCGCCTTCATGCAGTTCCGCCGCTGGTACAGCCAGTTCCTGGTGGAATAAAAAAGGGGCTTACATTAGCCCATATAAGCCTGGCCGCCATCGACGGCGATGCTTTGGCCGCTAACGTAACCTGATTCGGGGCTGCACAAGGCGGCAACAAACTCGCCAATATCGGCTTCACAGTCGCCCACACGACCCATCGGTATACTGCTAATAAACGCTGCAGCCTCTTCGGGGTTGTTATCAATCCACCATGCCAGTGCGGGTGACTTGGCGTGCGGCAAAATAGCGTTGCTGCGGATATTGTCCTTGCCCCACTCGCTCGCTGCGGCGCGCGTTAGCGCACGGATGGCATCTTTCTCGGCGGCGTACAAGCCGTAGTTGGTCATGTCCCAGCGCTTGGCTGCGGTGCTAGCCATATTAATAATGGAGCCGCCGCCAGCTGCCACAAGGAGCGGATGACAAAGTTGCATTAACTTTAAGGTGGCGATGGGGCCAACCCGGAATGCTTCGTCTATGTTCTTGTCTTGTTGAGAGAGCAGCGGGCCGAGCGAAGTGCTAACGGCGTTGTTAACCAGGATATTGATTCCACCCAGGGTTTCAACAGTTTTTTTAACGCTGGTCTCCAGATCGGCAGCCTCACCAACATCGCAACGCAATGGCAATGCTTTTACATCGAATTCTTTTTCAATATCGGCACAGGTCTGCTCGCATTTCTCCAGCGTGCGCCCGGCGGCGGCAATATTACAGCCACGCTTGGCCAGCGATCGTGCTATGCCTTGGCCAATGCCCTGGCCCGCCCCGGTAATAAACGCTACTTTGCCGGTGAATACTTTTGTTGATGTCATTGCGCAAACTCCTAAGACAGTAAATTTTTCATTACGTATTCGCTCATATGAACGACATTAATCGACTCAAAATCAATAAAGCGTGCGCAGCTGTCGGCCATTTGCTGCTGGTGTTGTTGCAGCCTTTCCTGGTCGCCAATCGCGTCGAAGAAGGCTTCTGGTGAATCCATTGCGGCTGCAGGAAAATGCTCCTCTACAATCGCCGAGCAGGGGCGGGAGGATGGATTTAACGGGGATACGACGAGGTTTTGCCGATAACCAAAGGTGCTTTGGGTTGCTAGCGCCAAGGCCGTATGGTCGCCGCGCCAGCGTTTGATAAATTCCTCGTGGCTCAAATCGGGTAGTGCGCGAAAGCTGCACACCTGGGTGCTGCCCGCACCGCGCTCGCCCGCTTTAATGAATGGGTTGAGTACCGTGGACTCGCTAACCAGGTAGCCTTCCATCGATTGCGTAAACTGCGCAACAATCGCTTCAATAGCCTCGTGCGCGTTGGCGCTATCCAGCCACAGCGAAACAACCAGTTGTGGCAGGCCGCCCGCGACTTCAAGGCGCAATGCCGCAGCGTCTTTTACATCGCTGTCTTCTATTTGCAGGGTTAGTGCGTGTACATCGGCTCGCGCCAGCAGTTGCCCGGACAGGTCGTGCATGTCGCTATCGCGAAAAAAATCCGCATTGCTATTGTCTGGCAGCTGCGCCAGCAGCATTATTTTTTCCATGCGCTTAGCCTTTTACAGACAGGGTTATTCCAGGTTAGGCACTAGCTTACAGGAAAGTACTGGTCGCGCACCTGGCGCTTGATAACTTTGTCGGAGGCGTTCAGCGGGAAAGGCTGGTTGGTGAGCTTTACAAAACTGGGTACCTTAAACGCTGCCAGGTGCTTGGCGCAATGTTGCTGCACGCTAGCCTCATCAATATCCCCGACACCTGCATCCGATGGGCATTTCACGACCACGGCGAGCTCTTCGCCCATGCTCTCGCTGGGCACGGCGAAGGCAGTTACCGCTTCAACGCCCGGCATCGATAAAATGCAGTTTTCAATTTCGATAGGGTAAATATTTTCACCTTTGCGAATCACCATATCTTTGGCGCGGTCACAGATATTGATGCAGCCATCTTCATCCAGGTAACCGATGTCGCCAGATTTAAACCACCCGTCTATAAATTCACTGGCGTTCTCTTCCGGACGATTCCAGTAGCCGCTAAATCCTGCTGGCGTTTTTATCCAAATCTCTCCGGGCTCCCCAGGCGCAACTTCATTGCCGTCTTCATCGCGAAAAATCAATTCGACAATCGCGTGCACAAAACCGCTGGCCAGTGGTTTGGCCCTGGCGACAGCGCCGGTAAAACTCGCGCCACTGCCACCGGTTTCGGTCATGCCCCAGCCCGCACCGGCCATTGCGTCGGGCGTTTTGTCGCGGCGCAGTTTTGACAGGCGCTCTGGCGTTGCGGCACCGCCGCCGGAAATATTCATGATGCTACCGACATCAATATTGTCGAAGGCAGGGCATTCCATTAATTCCAGCAGCATGGATGGCGCTGCAACAACATTGGCGATGCGCTCTTTTTCAATTAGCTCGCAAGCGACTTGGCTATTCCACTTGTACATCATTACCAGCGTGCGGCCGCCGCGCAGGTTGGGCGGGAACTGCGAGTAAAGACCGCTTACATGAAACAGTGGCACAGTTAACAAGCTCTTCATCGGCAGCTTTTTTTCAAAATGCTTGTTGAACAAGGCTTCGTTGGTCATGTAGGAGACGGCGCCAACCAGGTCCAGGTTAATGATGGCCTGGCAGCAACTGTGATGCGTGAATACCGCGCCCTTTGGCTTGCCCGAGGTGCCCGAGGTGTACATGATCATGGCGTCGTCTTCGGCTGCAATGTCATGCTCGTGTGCAGGCAGCGAAGCTGCTGCAGGCGCGCTGTCTAGTAGCGCTTGCAGCGCGATGTGGCCGTTGCCGGCTATCTCGCGCTCTGGCCTGGCAACTACGGCTTTTATTGAGCTGTTGTTCGCATCGAGCAAGTCGTAGCGTCGTTGGTCGCAAAAAACCAATTCGGCACCGGAATCCTGTAGATTAAAATGCAACTCTTCAGCACTGCCCAGACTGTTGATTGGCACCACCACCGCGCCAGTGGACACAACCGCCAGCCAGCAGCTCATCCACTCCGGATAATTGCGCATCGCAATGGCAATGCGCATACTTTTTTTGGCGCCATATTTTTCGCGCAACAAATAGGCCAGGCGATCGACTTGTTCAAAAAAGTCCGCAAAACTCCATCGCTCACCTTCATAAACCAGGAATTCCTGGTCACCAAATTCGCGCGCCGGTGCGATAAGCGCGGGGATATCGCCAGGCGCATTCAGGAAAACCTTGTAACTGACCCCGTTAATGTCACGACGGCCAATCTCGAAGGGCGAGCCCGGCTGCGTGGTTAATTGCTCTAGCGCGGTTTCATAGAATTTTTTGAAGTCATTCATTGCGTGAGCATTTCTGTTGGATTTATCGTTAGCAAAGGGCCATGCGTTGGCTTCGACCCACCGCCACGGCATTATTATATAGATGCCAGTATCTTTGAAGCGGTTTGCCCTGTAAACGTCCTGCCTATTCAGCGCTCAATGCGTTTCTAACCCGAATGGGCTAATCGGTGCTTTGGCCAGTGGCTGGCATCACTACCAGCCTTGATTAGCCGCCACCCGGCTGCGCATTGCAGCGCGGCCAGATAGTCTTGTTGGAGGTTGAGCCAGGCCGCCCCCGCTGGCATATTTCATGCTCTAATAGTGTCACGTTGGGCATGGGCTTATCTGCCCCGTGTCGCGCATTTGCGATGCATCGCCTTATCCGGATCGATACCCTTACTGGAGCCATGTGCATGCGCACACCGTTAACAGAATTGCTCGGCTGTGAGCACCCCGTCATCCAGACCGCCATGGGCTGGGTGGCAGACGCTAAATTGGTTAGCGCAAGCAGCGCGGCGGGAGGCTTTGGTTTCCTGGCCGGGGCGGTAATGACACCCGCCGAGGTAGAGGCGGGTATCCAGGCAATCAAGTCGCACACCAGTAAACCTTTTGGTGTTAATTTCCATATGTATGCGCCGGGCGCGGCTGAGATCGTCGATATTTGTATTCGACACCAAGTGCGTGCCGTCAGCTATAGCCGCTCACCTGCGGGTACCCTGATCGACAAACTCAAGTCGGCCGGTATCGTTTGCATACCCACAGTGGGCGCAATGAAGCACGCGGTGAAGGCGGTTGAGTTGGGCGCAGATGCAGTGGTTGTGCAGGGTAGTGAAGGCGGTGGCCATACCGGCAAGGTGGCCAGCAGTATTTTGTTACCGCAGGTTGTTGCAGCGCTGGATGTTCCGGTGGTGGCTGCAGGTGGCTATCGCGACGGGCGTGGGCTGGTGGCGGCGCTGTCGATCGGCGCGGCCGGTATCGCAATGGGTACCCGTTTCTTGATGACGCAAGAATCACCGGTGCCAGGCGCCACCAAAGCAGAATACGTCGACGCTGCCGCCGAACAAATTATCATTAGCGACAAGCTTGATGGCTTGCCACAGCGGATGATTTACAACAAGTGTCTTGCATCGCTAGAGCAGGCGTCATCGCCAAAAATGTTATTGCTCGCCATCAAAAACGGGCTGGCGTTTACCAAGCTGACGGGTGGATCCCTGCTGGGTATGTTGTCTTCGGCCTGGCAAATGCGCAAGGCTAACCAGATGAGCCTGGGCCAGACCATGATGGCCGCCAATGCGCCGATGATGATCCAGGAAGCCATGGTCAACGGCCATCCTGAGTCAGGAATTTTGCCGAGCGGCCAGGTGGCAGGCATTATCAAAGACCTGCCAGCGGTGGCGGAGCTTGTCGATTCCATCGCGCGTGAGGCCGACGAAACGATAGCGCGGCTCGGTCAGCTGGGTCGTTAATTGCATTTACTAAAATTCGGGCGAATAAATCATGGCATTTGAATCAAACATCGAAGATGGTATTGCCGAAGTCGTTTTTAATAAGCCGCCGGTGAACGCATTCAACTCGGCCGAGTGGGCATCGATAGCATCGCATATCGCTGCGCTTGGTGAAAATCCTGAGGTACGGGTTATCGTTATTCGTGCCGACGGTAAAGGGTTTTGCGCGGGCGTCGACATTAAAGAGTTAGCCGCTGACAGCAATAAAATAGTCTCGGTTAACAAGGGCAACTACGACACTTTTGCGGCAATTCATCGCAACCCCGTACCGGTAATTGTAGCGGTGCATGGTTTTGTGTTGGGTGGCGGTATTGGCATTGCAGGCGCTGCGGATATTATCCTGGCTTCTGAATGTGCGCGCTTTGGCGTGCCGGAAGTCGATCGCGGCGCGATGGGTGGTGGCGCGCACTTGCAGCGCATGTTCCCGGTGCAAAAAGTGCGCTACATGTATTTCACCGGCGAATTTATCGACGCCGAGGAGGCGCGCAGGCTCTGCGCCGTGGAGAAAGTTGTGCCACGCGAGCAGCTACGCGAAACCGCTTTGCAAATGGCAGCGCTGATTGCAGCCAAGAGCTCGCCGATGATCAAGCTTGCCAAGGAAGCGTTGAACGGCATTGAAGACGGCAACCTGGAGGATAAATATCGCTGGGAGCAGGGCTTTACTTTGCAGGCCTACACCGAAGAAGATTCGCAGGAAACGCGCGATGCCTTTGTGCAAAAGCGTGACGCTGACTTTTCTTCCTGACTTTCCTTATCTTGCCATTTAACTGCGAGCGCCAGCGCTAATATGACACTGTCACTAGAGCAGCGCATTACTGCGCTAGAAGACGAGCTGGCCGTGCGCAATGTGGTTGCCAGTTACGGCATGGCCGTTGATGCCGGCGACAACGATACAGCTGTCGCCTGTCACACGCCAGAAGCACGCTACGTTGTGAGCTCGCCTACTAGCGGCCGCGATATAAACACTATCGATAACGATGCGCAGGCGCTGCCGACCAACGATTTGCAGATGCAAGGGCGCGAAGCCATTGCCGCGATGCTCGATTCGCCACTACATCAAAGCATGCTGCCCAATTGCGCGCATACAGTGGGGCCTGTGCACGTTGCAGTGCAGGGCGATTCCGCGGTGGTGAAAGGTTATTCTCGCCTGTACCTGCGTGAGGGCGATGATTTTCGCCTTCTGCGCGTTGCTGTTAACCGCTGGGAGCTGATAAAAGTGGGTGAAAACTGGCTTATCGATTGCCGCGAGTCGCGCCTGGTTGGCGAGCCAGAGGCGCAGGTGCTGCTTAGCTCGCCAATGCCGTAGCTTCGCTGTGCTGCAACCGGCCAATAATGGGCAAACGTAGGCGACGATTGAGCACCTGTTGGCGCCAACTGCGCGCAATGGCGGGCTCTGGCACTGAGGCGACAGTGGCTGCTAAAGCATGGCGGATGTCCGAGCGCTCATAGTCAAGCAGTTCGCGCGAATGATCAAGATCGGCATCCAGCTGCAGCAGCAAAAACTCGTGCATGCGCGCGAAGTCCAGGCCGCCGGTATTGCCTGTTACCGCGAGCGCGAGAGCACCCGAGGTGTTTGCGGCTTGCAGCATTAGATCGGGTAGGCGCCGGATGTGAACATTGCGCCGGCCGGACGCAGCGGCGAGCTGCGCAATCATTTCGTCCCAGCTTAGCGTGCAGTCGCCCAAAGGCAGGCTCAACGCTTCGGCGTTGTGCGGTCGGAGTAATGCGCCGAGGGAAGCGCGACCAATGTTTTCTGCGCTAATCGCAATAGCGCCACCGCGTGGGCAAAAAAGCGGCGAGACAGAGCGTGCGTAGTGCACCAGCGGAGCCCACTGGGAAGCGCGGCCGCGACTATCGCCAAATACCCAGGGCACTTCCAGCACCGTGAGCGTGAAATGCCCTTTAGCAACGTCGATGGCCATTTCGCTTTGCGCGATGCGCGATGCAATGTAAGGGTGGTGCTTGGCCAGTTCGAGCTGCGGCTGCGAGCGATTCAGGTGCGTAAAGATCGAATTGAGTATCACGCAGTGGCTTAGCCCGGCCTCGGCTGCAGCTATTAGCACTTTGCGGCAGGTATCAACGTTTTCGTGAAAGTAGAAGTCTCGCGGATCGCCCTCCGGTGGTGTGCGCTCATCGGCGCCGGCGGCGTAAACCAGGCCATCAAAGGGAGCGAGTAATTCGGCAAATTGCGCCTTGTCCAACTCGCCCAGGTCACCGGGTAGCACTGCCACATCGGCGGGCAATGAAGCTGCAGCCGAATCAGGGTTGCGGCTTAAAACGGCCACCTGTTGATTGGCACTGCGCAATGCTTCAACAATGTAGCTGCCTAAAAAGCCACTGCCGCCGATAACGAGTGTTTTCATGTGCTATGTCCTATGCAATGCGCTTTATCAATAATGGCAACGGTGAACTGTTGCGGTTAATGTAACGTACTAACGGTTCCGGTGGCTTTATACGGCACGCGAATCAATCTGGATCAGCTCAACCATGAGCGAGGGGATGACCTATGTCAGAAAGCAAACAAATACTGGCGGTAACCGGGGCGAACGGCTTTGTCGGCAGCGCATTCGTTGCGCGCGCGCTGCAAGAGCCGCGCTTCACGTTGCGCTGTGTTGTGCGAAAGGGCAGCGATTGCAGCGCGCTGGAAGCACTGGCCAAAAATGGCGCGGATATCGAGTTTGCCTACGCTGACATCACCAAACCGGACACGCTAAAAGGCGTTTTCGACGGTGCCTGGGGCGTCGTTAACCTGGCCGGCCTGCGCGAATTCTGGAGCCGCAAGCGTGATGACTTCTACCAGCTCAATGAGCATGGCGCTGAAAATGTTTTCAAAGCTTGCCTGGATAGCGGTGTGCAGCGTGTTGTGCAGGTAAGCACGCCGCTGGCATTTGGCATCCCCGACCGCATTCCTTTTGATGAAGATACGGAGGCCGGTGACCATCCTACCGATTATGCGCGCAGTAAATATCTTGGCGACCAGGCAGGCTGGCGTTTGCATGAAGCGCGGGGTCTGCCGCTGACGATTGTTTATCTTGCGGCAGTGATTGGGGCCGGCGATGACAAGCAGACCATGGAGGTGCGCAGGGCTGTTGAGAAAAAAATGCCAGCGCTGGTTGGCGCCGATACTACGTATACCTATTTGTATCGGGGCGACGCAGCTGAAGCGATCACCCGCGCATTACTCAAAGATGATGCCGTGGGCGATGCTTTCTTGATTGGCGACCAGCGCGCCACCACGCGCGAGTACTTCAACAAAATTGGTCGCATTGCCGGCGTGCCTATACCCAAGCGCAATATTCCCGAAAAGCTATTGATACCTTTTGCCAAGGGCCTGGAACGTATTGCGCGGCTAACGGGTAAGCGACCGGAGCTGCCGCTGGATGTGTTGAATACGGTTGCTGCCGGATCATTGCTTTTCGATGCGAGCCACAGCAAAGAGGCGCTGGGCATGCAATATACTTCCTTGGACAAAGCGCTGCAGGAATCGGTGGCCGAAATCCTGGCCTGATCCGCTCCGGCCGCGGCATGCCCAAGCCACGCACCATGGATCACGAAATCGACGATTAATCTACCCCTAATCAATCTCGCCAGCCGCGCCGGTTGGCGGCATAATTGTGGTTTTCATGAAGCCTGTAGCTGGAATAGGCGGGAGTATTGAGATGTCACTGAGCGAAGCGGAGCAAAAAATTGTAGATGGCACGGCCTGGGATGAATTTTGCGACGCGCTAAAAGCGGCGGGCAAAATCATCCAGAGCCAAAAGGCGCCACAGGATCCGTTTAACCAGGCCGAGGGTTATCGCTACCTAACGCGTTTGCTGCGCGGTGGCCTGGAAAGCTGCATGGAGTTTCGCGACCCTGCGTTTCCGCAACTGCGCTGCGGTGCGCACGAAACTATCAAGCTAGGCGCCGACAATCCCGACAACCGTTATGAAAGCTGCTCGATTCGCCCCGAGTACGAATATCGCATTAGCGGACAACGTGGCAGCGTTGATTACCTCGGCATTAGTTCCATTATCAATAAATACGGATCCGGCGGCACCATGGAGGTAACCGGCCACGTCGATGCGCGCGAGCTGGATATTGCCGACGATGGCTCGTTCGAACTGATGGTTAGCGTACGCAAGCAGCACGGCAACTGGCTGCCTATGAGTGAAGGTAGTAATGCCATTACCGTGCGCCAAACATTCCAGGACAGGGTCAATGAAAAGCGCGCGCAACTAAAAATAGAGCGCATCGGCGCCAGTGATGATCGACCCGAACCATTAACCGCCGAGCAACTTGTTAAGTCGCTGCAAGGCACCATAGGGTGGGTGCAGGGTTCCGCCGGCCTGTTCGAGCAATGGGCCGAGAGTTTCTTGCCTACCAACAATGATTTGCCGCCCGCCGACCAAGCTTATTGCCAATCGATTGGCGGTGACCCGAATATCTATTATTTCCATAGCGCCTGGTCGCTGGCCGATGACGAAATTATGGTGATCGACGCGCCGGAAATTCCCGCATGCCAAACCTGGAATTTCCAGTTAAATAATTGGTGGATGGAATCGTTGGACTATCGCTATCACAGTATCCACGTCAACAAACATACCGCGCAATACCATAGTGATGGCAGCGTGCGGGTTGTCGTGTCGCACACAAACCCCGGCGTACCTAACTGGATTGAAACCGCCGGGCATAATGTTGGCACTATGTGCTGGCGCTGGATCGGCGCCAAGCAGCACCCTTCATTGAACACGCGCATTATGAAGCTTGCCGATTTACCCGCGCTGGCGAAATAAAGCAGCCATGAATGAACAACAGCTGGAAAGCATTTTTAGTGCAGACGCGTTGCTTGCAGCGGCTTGCGAGCAAACCAAGCTAGACGATTTCGGCGCGCCGCCGATTCGCGAAGCGCTTGATGTTTTACTGGAAACCTACGACAAGAACCTTAGCGACCCGGTTGGCCGTAAAAGGTGCCACGATAGAGTGCTTGGGCTTTTGGCAACCCGGCTGCGCATTGAGGCATCGTTCAAGCAAATCCCGGAAGCTTTCCAGCAGCAGATTACTGCGCCGATATTTGTAACCGGCTTGCCGCGCTCTGGCACGTCGGCGCTGTTAAATATGCTGGAGGCCGCGCCGGAGAATCGCGGTATTTTGCAGTGGGAGATCCAGTTTCCCGATGTTTGGCCTGGCTCAGCGCCCGGTGATGAAGACCCGCGCTACCCGCACCTGGTAAAAGCGCTGGCCGAGCAGGATTCGGCATTTAGTAAAATCCATCATGTTGAAGCCGACACCCCTGAAGAGTGCATCATGCTGCACTCGTATTGCTGCAGCGGTGTACAAATGGGCTTCGAAATTATGCTCGAGCCGTATCGCAGCTGGGTTCTGCAACAGAATTTCCAGCCTTTGTACGAATTTCAGCGTAAGTTGATGCAGCTTTTCCAGTGGCGCAGGCCAGGCGGCGCGCAGTGGCTGCTGAAAGCGCCGGCGCATATGCTGGCCATCGATGAAATTCTGCAGGTGTTTCCGGACGCGCGCTTTATCTGGTGCCACCGCGACCCGCAGCACGTAGTGCCGTCGATTAATAGCATGAACGAGCAGGTGATGAGCATGCTCGCCGGAGGCTGGAGTGACATTGGGGCAAAAACCATAGGGCCGCGGGTTATGCAGTGGTATGCCAGCTCGCTGGAGCGTGGCCTGGCTTCCAGGGCAAAGCTGCCTGAAAATATTTTTGTTGATTGCTCACAACAGGAATTGGTAGACCAGCCGCTCGCACTGGCAAGGCGCATTTATGAAAGTTTTGCGCTGCCGTTTTCAGCAGATACCGAGGCGGCGCTACAGGCACATGTTGATGCCAACCCCAAGGGCAAACACGGTAAACACGAATACGATTTAGCAAATTACGGTCTTACAAAAGAAGTTATCGCAGATCGATTTGCCTTCTATTATAACGATAGTCGCTGGCCGATTAGTGACTAGCAGGCTTAAGCTATGATTACTGAAAGTGCTGTATCTTCAGACCCAATAATTATCAACGCACCGGTGGAAGTGGTGTGGGATATTATTGTTGATTTCAAAAACTACGGGCTTTGGAATCAATTCTGCCCCGAGGCGGAAGCGGATTTAACGCTTGGCTCGCCGATAAAAATGAAAGTCGATTTGGGCAACGGCTTGCAGGACCAGCTGGAATACATATCAAGGATTGAGCCGCATGTTGCCATCGCCTGGGCCATGGAGAACAAGCCCGGGGACCCGATTCATGCCGAGCGCACGCAAAAGCTGGAGCGCATTGACGCAAATAGCTGTCGCTACGTATCTATCGATGAATTTTCAGGCCCCGCTGTGAATGACATGATGCAAGCCATGGCCAAGCCGGTAGAAGCGGGCTTCAATCTGTGCGCGCGTTGCTTGAAAGACTATGCCGAGCGCGTGCACGCAGGCTAAATGTTCCCCAATCAATTTTTCAAACCATTTTATTTTTTGCTGACGCAACGATAAAGACAATACTGGAGAAACTTATGTTGTTAGAAAACAAGGTTGTGATTGTCTCGGGTATTGGCCCTGGTTTAGGCATTGAGTTGGCTATTTGCGCTGCCAAAGAGGGTGCACAGTTGGCAATTTGTGCGCGCACTGCCAGCAAGTTGGACGATGCCGAGGCGGCGATTAAAAAACTGGGGCTGGGCACGAAAATACTCAAGTTGCCTACAGATATTAGTGATCGCGCACAGTGCAAGGCGCTGGTAGAACAAACTATCGATAGATTTGGTCGAGTTGATGCGCTTATCAATAGCGCTTATGCCAGCGGCAAGTTTGAGCCGGTTGAAAGTGCCGACCTGGAAGACTGGCGCAAAACCATGGACACCAACTTGTTTGGCAGTATGAATATGACCCAGGAGGTTATTCCGTATATGAAAAACCAGGGGGCGGGGTCGGTTGTGATGGTCAATACCATGGCAACCCGGCGCCCCATGCAATACCAGGCGGGTTACGCGGTATCCAAGGGCGCGCTAAAAACAGCCACCGCCAGTTTGGCGTTTGAACTAGGTAAGCACGGCATACGCTTTAATTCGACCTTCATGGGATGGATGTGGGGGCCGCCGGTGGAATGGTTTGTCAACGACCAGGCCAAGCAGGCTGGTATCAAGCCCGAAGCGATGCGCGCCGAAATCGCAAAGAATATTCCGCTCGGCGACATACCGGACGATGCGGATTGCGCCAAGCCGGTTATATTCCTGGCTTCCGATTATGCTTGCGCGATTACCGGTGCCTGCCTTGATGTGAATGGCGGCGACTATTTGCCCTGATTATTCGTGGCGGGTAGCCGCGTCCAATGCCCGCGCTTTAACGGTGTCAAGCGTGCCGAGTAATTGCCTCAGCTGCTGCCTGAATTGCTGGCGCGACTCGCTGCAGTCGCCAGCCTCTTCGCCCACCAGTTTGCGGTTTTCTGCAAGTGCATAGCAGTTTTCGAAAAGTGGTTTCGCCACCGATGCACTACTGCTTATTTCCTGTTGTAGCAGCGCTTGCTGCCCGTAGCCAAGGCATTTGCTTACAAAAGCCTTTTTCTCGATCGTTTCGTTTGCAGGTGCTTTACACAGTACGCTGGCGCCCACCCAATACGCTTCCACAAATTGCCGCAATGTTCCCTGCGCGACAAATGGCGCGCTGG
>JABDNS010000054.1 GCA_013043705.1 Pseudomonadales bacterium | reverse complement strand
GATCAATGTAGGACCGATGTGCGCGATGTTTATGCGGCTGGTGATATTGTGCGCGGGCCTATGTTGGCGCACAAGGGAATGGAAGAGGGGGTTATGGTTGCCGAGCGTATTGCAGGGCAAAAAACCCAGATCAACTACGACAATATCCCCTCGGTTATTTATACCCATCCTGAAATTGCCTGGGTCGGTAAAACCGAGCAGGAACTCAAATCTGGCGGCCAGGAATACAAAGCGGGCGTGTTTCCGTTTGTTGCCAGTGGCAGGGCATTAGCGGCCAATGACACCACCGGTATGGTTAAAATTATTGCCGATGCGAAAACCGATCGCGTGCTAGGCTGCCACTGTATTGGCCCTAGCGCTGCGGACCTGGTGCAGCAGGTGGTTATCGCTATTGAGTTTGGTTCTTCTGCCGAAGACCTGGCGCTTACTGTGTTCAGTCACCCGACTTTGTCTGAGGCGGTGCATGAAGCGGCATTGGCAGTCAATGGTCATGCGATTCACATTCCGAACAAGAAGCCGCGCAAAGCTAAAAAGTAGTTTGCTTGCGCATCAATTGGTTGGGCATGCGCTGGCTGAAATATATTTCCCCGCGATTTTTGTTGATGCGGTAGCGCGGTTCAGGGAAGCTGGATGCAAGATATTCCTCGCTGCGACCGTCGGCGGCATGGACGCCGCCGTCGAGCGTACATGGATGTATTTACAGCGTGTCGCGGCGAGGAATATGTTTCAGCCAGTGCCTGAGTTGCGCAACAGCCAGCGCTCTCTGCCGCCGACGGTCGCGCCGGGAAATATCTTCCATCCAGCGCTGCTGCCACCGAATAGGCATTAGTCCCATTGGGCCAAAAAAATCGTAATTCTGGGCCATTTCATTCATTTTTCGCATATTGGCTATGCGTCATAGTGGCAAAGCACTTGCTAGCAGTAAGGCTTATTTGGGAAAATGTCGTTCGCGCCTGACGATGCATATCCACTCGCAGCAGGCACCCGGCTCGCTTTAAAGATTTCTGCGCTCTCGCAGCGCTCTTCATTTCACCACGGACAACAATCGATGAATCTTCACGAATACCAGGGCAAAAAATTGTTTGCCGATTACGGGCTACCCGTGTCGAAGGGCTTCGCATGCGATACACCCGAACAAGCGGCGGATGCGGTTGCGAAAATAGGCGGCGATAAATGGGTGGTCAAGGCCCAGGTTCACGCTGGCGGGCGCGGCAAAGCCGGCGGCGTCAAATTGATCAGCTCGGCCGACGAGGCAAAGGCCTTTGCCGCGGAGTGGCTGGGTAAAAAAATGGTCACCTACCAAACGGATGCCGATGGCCAGCCGGTGAGCAAAATCCTGGTTGAAACCTGCACCGATATCGCCGACGAACTCTATCTTGGTGCGGTTGTCGATCGATCTACCCGACGCATTGTTTTCATGGCCTCTACGGAAGGCGGTGTTGAAATTGAAAAAGTCGCCCACGAAACACCAGAGAAAATTCTCAAGGCAGAGATCGACCCGCTTACCGGCGCGCAGCCCTACCAGGGTCGGCAGCTTGCTTTTGCCATGGGCCTGAAAGGCGCGCAGGTTAAACAGTTCACGCAAATTTTCCTGGGTTTAGCCAAGTTGTTTGAAGAAAAAGACCTGGCCTTAATAGAAATTAATCCGCTGGTTATTAAAGAAGATGGCGACCTGCATTGCCTGGATGCAAAAATCGGTATTGATGGCAATGCGCTTTTTCGTCACAAAGACCTGCAAGCCATGGAAGATCCCAGCCAGGAAGATGCGCGCGAGGCCGAGGCGGCGGAGTGGGAGCTTAACTATGTTGCGCTCGACGGCAATATTGGTTGCATGGTGAATGGTGCGGGCCTTGCCATGGGTACCATGGATATCGTTGCGCTGCACGGTGGTTTCCCGGCTAACTTTCTCGATGTAGGCGGCGGTGCAACCAAAGAGCGCGTTGCGCATGCGTTTAAATTAATTTTGTCAGATCAAAATGTGAAAGCCGTGCTGGTTAACATTTTTGGTGGAATCGTTCGCTGCGACATGATTGCCAACGGCATTGTCGATGCGGTTAAAGAGGTGGGCGTGAATGTGCCGGTGGTTGTCAGGCTAGAGGGCACCAACTCGGAGCAGGGTAAAAAAGTATTGCAGGATTCGGGGCTGGATATTATTGCCGCGGAAAGTTTAACCGACGCTGCGCAGAAAGCCGTAGCCGCAGCGGGGAAATAATTCATGTCCATTCTTATCGATAAAAACACCAAGGTCATTTGCCAGGGTTTCACCGGCGGCCAGGGTACGTTTCACTCAGAACAGGCTATTGCCTACGGTACCAAAATGGTTGGTGGTGTAACGCCAGGCAAAGGCGGTAACGAACATTTGAACCTGCCTGTATTCAATACCGTTGCGGAAGCCGTAGATAAAACCGGCGCCGATGCGTCGGTTATTTATGTGCCGGCGGCTTTTTGTAAAGATTCTATTCTTGAAGCCGCCAACAGCGGTATCAAGCTGGTGGTGGCGATTACCGAAGGCATACCAACCCTCGATATGCTTGAAGCCAAAGTGCGCTGTGACGAGCTGGGCGTGCGCCTGGTTGGCCCCAACTGCCCGGGTGTGATTACACCGGGTGAATGCAAAATCGGCATCATGCCCGGTTCAATTCACAAGCCTGGCAAAGTGGGTATCGTCTCACGATCCGGCACCTTAACCTATGAAGCGGTGAAGCAAACTACCGATGCCGGCTTTGGGCAATCTACCTGTGTAGGTATTGGTGGCGACCCGATTCCGGGCAGTAACTTTATCGACGTGCTCGAGCTTTTCGAAAAGGATCCGGCCACCGAGGCGATCGTCATGATCGGCGAAATTGGTGGTACCGCTGAAGAAGAGGCGGCGGCTTATATCAAGGCCAATGTGAGCAAACCGGTTGTCTCTTATATTGCCGGTGTCACCGCGCCGAAAGGCAAGCGCATGGGGCATGCCGGCGCAATTATTTCTGGCGGTAAAGGTACGGCCGACGAGAAATTTGCCGCGTTGGAAGACGCGGGCGTGAAAACTGTGCGAAGCCTGGCCGAAATCGGTTCGGGCATGGCTGAAATTACCGGGTGGTAATGCCGTTTGGCATTACCCACGGTTTGTCCGCATAATTAGGCTGGCCAGCAGCGCATCCTGCGCTCGCTGGCCAGCCTTGCGAGATTGCTTCTATGAATGCCCCCAGTGTTTCTGCCGCGCAACAAGCCCTGCTGCAGAAAATAGCGGCACTTCCAAAACGTCCTGAAACTAACCTGGATCACATTCCCGGTGACTACGGCTGGCCCTTGGTAGGTAATAGTTTTTCGATCCTGAAGGATGCGCGCAGCCACAATACGCGCATGATCGAAAAGTACGGCAGCATCTATCGCTCCAGTGCTTTCACCCGCCGGCAAGTAATGTTCGCAGACGCAGATGCGGCGCAGTACCTGCTAATGGACCAGGCGCAAAACTTTTCCAGCGAGCGCGGCTGGATGATGGCGCGCGAGTTTCTCGGCGGCGGCATATTACTGCGCGATTTTGCCGACCATCGCAAACACCGCCGACCCCTGCAGCAAGCGTTTAAGAGTAAAGTGATGAATGCTTACTGCGACAGGCTGAATGGGCTAATCAGCCAGGGGCTTGCTAACTGGCCAAGGCGCGAGCAGTTTTTATTCCAGCCTGCGGTTAAATCGCTATTGCTCGACAACGCTGCCAGTGTTTTCCTGGGCTCCGAGCTCGGTAGCGAATCAGATAAGTTAAACCAGGCTTTTGTCGATATGCTTGGTGGCATTGCCGTTATTTTGCAGCTCCGCATTCCAGGCACGGCTTTTAACCGCGCGGTGCAGGGTACCCAATACCTGCGTAATTGGTTGGCCAGAAGTGTGGAGGCGCGTAAGCAGAGTGATTCGCAGGACATTTTTACCTCGTTATGTCACTTGGCAGAAGATCCAGCTAACGAGTTAAGCGTTGATGATATTGTCAGCCATACCCTGCTTATCTGGTTTGCTGCCCACGACACCACCACCAGTTCACTTTGCAGCATGATGACGATGCTGGGCGAACACCCTGAGTGGCAGGAAGAAGTACGCCGCGAGTTGCTCGCGTTAGACGATGGTGGTATTGGTTTTGACCAGACGGCCGACCTGGATATTACCGATCGCGTTTTTCGCGAGACCCTGCGCCAGATACCGCCGGTGCTAATGATTCCACGCAGAGCAATAGACGCGTTCGAATATCGTGGTTTTCAAATTCCTGCCAACAGTGCTGTAGCGGTACTGGTAGATCACATCCATCACAGCGAACAATACTGGAGTAATCCTGGCGAATTCGATCCGGACCGTTGGCTTCCCCAGCGCGCTGAGCACAAAAAGCATCCCTTCCAGTGGATTCCTTTTGGTGGTGGCGCGCACAAATGCCTGGGCTTCAAGTTCGCCGATATGCAGGTAAAGGTTTTCCTTTATCACTTGTTGCGCAATTATCGTATCGAGACGCTAAGGGAGCCAGGCGCAGGCACGCGTTATGTGCCGATACCATTGCCGAACGACCAATTACCGGTAAGGCTTTTGCCGCTATAGTCACTCCTTTGGCTATAGCCTGAACTACTTGCCATGACCAATCCTGAAGCGGCCACCAGCCCGGCTACGCGCAGTTCGCGCAAGCGCCTGGTCATATTGGTTGTAGTTCTCGCCCTGCTATTTTCGCTAGGTGAATACTATAACCTGGCTGAGCGCTTCGACCCGTTAGCGCTGCGCGATTATATCCAGAGCATGGGTGCGATGGGCATTGTGCTTTTCTTACTGCTTTTTTGCGTAATGCTTTTGCTGTCGGTGCCGGGTATGATTTTTATGGTCGCGGCGGGCCTGATTTGGGGCAATGTGCAGGGCTCGATTATCGCGTTGTTGGGCGTTAACCTCGCTACTGCGTTTTCATTCTTGTTGGTCAGGCGCTGGCATGGTAGTGGGTTTGAAGCAGGAGCGGTGCGCAACAAGACCATGCAACGCATGCTTGCAGGCCTTGAGAAACGCCCGGTAAAAACCGTAGCAATTTTGCGTTGTTTGTTTTCAACTGCACCGGCACTGAACTATGGGTTCGCGCTGTCGGGCTTGAGTACTCGAGAGCATACGATAGGCACGCTGGTGGGCAGCGTGTTGCCAGTGGTTGGAATTGTTGTTGGTGCGGACTGGCTGCTTAAGACGCTGTTTCTTTAGCGTTTACAGTGAACAAGAAATATAGAGAAAATAAACTGGCGCGACAGGAAGAGGTTTCGGCTTTCTGCCACGCCATGGGGGATTTTACTTCACTGTAAAAACTGCCTGGATAATAGCTTCGCTACTGATCAAGCAGGGTGCGAATCAGGCACTGAGCGAGGTGATTTCCGGGTTGTATTCGCTGTTGCTGATTTCGCCAAAATTGACGATATAGCTAACCAGGTCCAATACTTTGCTGGAGTAGCCAATTTCGTTGTCGTACCAGGCAACCACTTTGACAAACTGGCTGTTAAGCGCGATGCCGGCACCCGCATCGAACACGGCGGTACAGGTTTCACCTATAAAATCGTTCGAAACGACATCGTCTTCTGTGTAAGCAAGGATGCCTTTCAGGCTGTTTTGCGATGCTTGCTGCATAGCTGCGCAAATTTGTTCGTAGCTGGCGGGCCGGTCAAGCCGGACCACCAGATCCACCACCGATACATCGGGCGTGGGCACACGAAAGGCCATGCCGGTAAGCTTGCCTTTTAATTCCGGGATCACTGCACCAACCGCTTTTGCCGCACCGGTAGACGCTGGAATAATGTTTTGGCCTGCTCCGCGACCACTGCGCCAGTCTTTTTTTGCGGGCCCATCAACTGCCTTTTGCGTGGCAGTAGTCGCATGCACGGTTGTCATCAGCCCTTCGGCAATGCCCCAGTTGTCGTGCAATACTTTCGCCACTGGCGCCAGGCAATTGGTTGTGCATGATGCATTGGAAACAACCGCATCGCCGCGATATTCCTGGTGGTTAACGCCCATTACAAACATAGGCGTGTGGTCTTTGGCCGGCGCGGTAATAACTACTTTTTTCGCACCAGCCTTCAGGTGTTCACCGGCTGTTTCACTGGTTAAGAAAAGCCCCGTAGCCTCAATAACAACGTCAACGCCCACCGTTGCCCAGTCAATTTGCGCCGGATTCTTGCAGGTCGTGACGCGAATGACGCGGCCGTTTACCAATAGCCCGTTGTCAGTGGTCTCAACCTGGCCGCCGAAGCGTCCGTGGGTGGAATCGTAGCGCAACAAATACGCCATGTAATCAATATCGATAAGGTCATTGATCGCAACAACTTCGATGTCGTCGCGCAGCTCGGACAACCTGAGCACAAACCGGCCGATACGACCGAATCCGTTGATACCAATTTTTGTCGTTGTCATGAATTGCCTCTCCCGGGGGTTACTCAGTAGGCGAATATTTGCGCGCAGTGGCGAAGAGTTTTCATCGCCCGCACGCTTGGTGATTGGCTTGTGGCCGTGGTGTAGATTCTTGCAACGCCTGGCCGGTAACGCCAGACTTATGCGACCGGAGGTGTAAACGCTGCGGTAGACATCGCCAGCTGGCGCTACGGTGTACAAGACAGGCGTGGGTAATGCGTCTTCGTTGCAGCGTTGTTTTTGGCGGGTTTGCATCGCGCCCGCGATTAGCTTTAAACCTGCTGGCCGCTCTACCGAGTATTCACGCTGCTCTAACCTATTATCCGGGTGATTCCACTCAGCCTGGCTTAAAATCACCCGGTCAGTTGTGACGATTTGCGTCACGCATTTCCTGCCTGTAAAGTTCGCGCATGAGTGTTCAAAGCCAAGTGGTCATCATTGGGGGTGAGGGAGATCTCGCCTTTCGCAAACTTTATCCTGCGCTGTATAGCCTCGACTGCGAAGGCATGCTCGCCGATGCCACACGCGTGTTCGCTTTTGGTCGAGGTCGCTTCGAAGAACAAGACTTTATCGATGAAGTCCGCCGCTGGGTAGACGCGAGCGAATACACCGATGCGATCGACGAAACGGTGTGGCAGCGATTTTCTGCGAGAATGATTCGCTTCGTTGGCGATGCAACCGCAGCGGAATCTTATACCAGGTTACGCGAGCAAGTGGGCGAGGGCGACCGGGTTATCTACCTGTCTACGCCACCATCAATATTCTCGCCGATATGCCAGGCACTGGATGACGCCGGCTTCGTTACGCCGGCAACCCGAATTGTGGTTGAAAAGCCGCTCGGCGAATCGAGAGCCAGTTTTGAAGAAATAGATAGCCATATCAAATCGGTGTTCGATGAGCAGCAGATCTATCGAATCGATCACTACCTCGGCAAGGAAACCGCACAGAATTTATTGGCGTTGCGATTCGCCAACGTATTCTTCGAGCCGTTGTGGAACCGCCATTATATCGATCACGTGCAGATCACCGCGGCAGAGTCTATAGGAGTCGGCGGCCGCTGGAGTTTCTATGATGAGGCGGGCGCGCTGCGCGACATGGTTCAAAACCATTTATTGCAGTTGTTGTGCCTGGTTTCAATGGAGCCACCGGCAAAGAATCGGCCCGATTTTGTTCGCGATGAAAAGTTGAAAGTGCTACGTTGCCTGAAGCCGGTTCAAGCGCACGATGTTGGCGATGTAACAGTGCGTGGCCAGTATGCGCAGGGTAGGGTAGAAGATGAATCGGTGCCAGGCTATGCGCAAGAACAAGATGCTAAATCTACGCGCTCTAATACGGAAACCTTCGTTGCAATAAAAGCAGAAATTGAAAACACACGGTGGCAGGGTGTGCCCTTTTATTTGCGCACCGGTAAGCGACTGGCGCAGCGCAGACTGGAAATTATTATTCAATTCAAGCCGGTGGTGCATAAATTTTTTGACAGCGTAGGTGGCAATCTAAGCGCTAACCAGCTGGTGATCCGGTTGCAACCGAATGAGGGTGTAGAACTGGAAATTGTTAACAAAGTGCCTGGGCTTACCGAGCAAACCCGTTTGCAGGGCGTTGATCTGGACCTCTCATTTGCCGAGGTGTTTGATGCGCACCGCGCGCCCAGCGCTTACGAGCGTTTGCTGCTCGATGTAATGCGCGCAGACCAAACATTGTTTATGCGCTCTGACGAATTGTGCGCGGCCTGGGATTGGGTAGACGGTATTCTTCAGGGATGGCAAACAAATGGCCAGCCGGTTGCCAATTACGCGTCGGGTAGTTGGGGGCCTAGCGAATCCGTTGATTTGCTGGCACGCGATCGTCGACGCTGGTTCGATCACCAGTGAGTAAAAATTCAATGCCGCATCAGTTGGCTCTCGAGGCCATCAGCAAGCGCTACCTGCAGCACGCCGAGCTAGCTGCTGCGCTGGCCATTGATGTGGCGGGTAAATTGAATAAAGCGATTGTCCAGCGCGGTATAGCATCAGTGGCTTTTTCCGGTGGCAGCACGCCGAAACTGTTTCTCAGGGCGCTGGCCGCTCAAACTGTTGACTGGTCTCGTGTGCAGGTAAGCCTGGTCGATGATCGCTGCGTTGCAGCTAGCGAAGACCGTTCTAACGCCAGGTTATTGCAAGCTGCGTTGTTTGATTTGCTGGCCGTTAAGCCGCAATTCCACCCATTGTATATAGAGGGTGAATCACTCGCTTGCTGCGAACAACGCATTGCCAATTTGCCGCTGCCCTTCGACTGCCTGGTTTTGGGTATGGGCGATGATGCGCACACAGCTTCGTTTTTCCCCGATGCCGATAACCTCGCCGAAATGCTTGAGCTTAGCGATACGCGCCTGATCGGCGAGACTCGCTCGAAAGCCAGCGTGGAGCGGCGCCTGACTTTCCGTTTGCCTGCGGTGCTGGCTTCGCGCAATATAATTTTACATATTTGCGGGCCTGGTAAATGGCAGGTTTTAAACCACGCTTGCGAGGCACTTGCCGGCGTTGACGGCGATGTGCAAGCAGTTGAGCAGCAATATCCCATTTTGGCGGTGCTGGGTCGTAGTAGCATGCAACAAGAGCAAGGCGTGCCCGCGGCGGTTTACCACGCCCAAGAGTGCTAGAAAAAATGCAAAATAAACCTGAAAACGTTATACGCAAAGTCACCCGGGAAATTATCGAGCGCAGTAAGCCGTCACGAGAGGCTTACCTTGGCATGCTTGATCAAACCGGTGCGCAAAGTCCGGCTGGCAGCTGCCTGTCTTGCAGCAATATGGCGCATGTCATTGCCGCCAGCCCGCAGGATGACAAAGATTCCATTGCCACCCAGAAAGCACCCAATATTGGCATCGTTACTGCCTACAACGACATGCTCTCTGCGCATCAGCCGCTGGCGGACTACCCGGATAGAATTAAATCCGTTGCCCGGCAACACGGTGCAACCGCGCAGGTAGCGGGCGGTGTTCCGGCCATGTGCGATGGAGTTACACAAGGCCAGCCCGGCATGGAGCTAAGCCTGTTTAGCCGCGATGTCATCGCCATGGCAACCGCGGTTTCGCTTACGCATAACGTATTCGATGCGGTTGCCTGCCTGGGCGTTTGCGACAAGATCGTACCCGGGCTGTTGATGGGCGCATTGCAGTTTGGCCATTTGCCTGCGGTTTTCATTCCCGCGGGGCCCATGCCCTCGGGCATATCCAACGCTGAAAAGGCCAGCGTTCGCAAACGTTTTGCGGCGGGCGAGGTCGACGAGATCGCGCTGTTTGATGTAGAGACCAAGTCTTACCATAGCGCCGGCACCTGCACCTTCTATGGCACAGCGAATAGCAACCAGCTACTAATGGAAATGCTGGGTGTGCAGCTGCCCTCAACTTCATTTATCAACACTGGTACACCGCTGCGCGACGAGCTTACCGATGCTTCTATTCAGCGACTGCTGCAAGCCGCAAAGAACAAGCTACCGTTGTCGACTGTGGTGAATGAAAAATCACTGGTTAACGCCGTTGTCGGTTTGTTGGCCACTGGTGGCTCTACCAATCACACACTGCACCTTGTGGCCATCGCCAAGGCGGCGGGCATTGATTTACGCTGGTCCGACATGGCTGAATTATCAGCTGTTGTGCCGCTGCTGGCGCGCGTATACCCGAATGGCAGCGCCGACGTAAATCATTTTCGCGACGCTGGTGGCATTGCCTTTATCGTGCATCAATTGCGTAGCGCCGGTTTACTCAATCAAGACACGGTGAACCTGATGGGTGAAGGTCTGGATGCGTACACGCGCGAGCCGGTCAGCGATAACGGCAAGCTCAGCTGGTCTGCACCGGTTAAAGAATCGCGCAATGCTGACGTGCTTCGCGCAAGTGACGATCCTTTCGATGCCGAGGGTGGCATCAAGTTGCTCGAGGGTAATATCGGCAGGGCAGTCGTGAAAGTGTCGGCCGTAGAGCCGCAGTTCAGGGCGGTTAGCGCGCCGTGCCGTGTATTTACGTCACAACAGGCAATGCAAGATGCCTTCCAGGCCGGTGAACTCGAGCAAGATGTGGTGGTGGTCGCACGTTTCCAGGGCCCCGCAGCCAATGGCATGCCCGAGCTGCATAAGCTAACCCCGGCGCTTTCCGTATTGCAAGACAAAGGCTTCAAGGTGGCGTTGCTTACCGATGGGCGCATGTCCGGTGCTTCGGGCAAGGTGCTTGCCGCAATTCATGTGACGCCCGAGGCAGTGCACGATGGCGTCATTGGCAAATTGCAGGATGGTGATGTCATTACTGTCGACGCAATCAATGGTGTGATGAGTGTTGAGATAAATGCCGAAGAATTATCAAGCCGTGCGCAAGCGAGCGCGCCTTATGTCCCTGCAACGCTTGGCAGAAATCTATTTGGCTCGGCCAGGGCGCATACCAGTTCTGCAGAAGCCGGTGCCAGTTTTATCGTTTGAAACGTGCTGAGGTTTATCTTGTTAAGCGATTCAGTTAGGCGCACAAAAAGATAGTTGCATCCATGACACGCTGTAAATACATCCATGTACGCTCGACGGCGGCGTCCATGCCGCCGACGGTCATGGATGCAACTATCCTTCTGTACGCCCGCACCGAACCGGCTCTATCGCCATGAAAGAGCCTGTTTTACTAACCAATGAGAGAAGTTATGCAAACTGATATTGCCGCTTTATTGTCGAACACTGCGCCAATCTTACCTGTCATTAAGGTAGAGAAGGCAGAGCATATTTTGCCAATTGCAAACGCCCTGGCTGAAGGTGGCATTAAGGGTTTGGAAATCACCCTTCGCACAACGGCAGGAATAAAAGCTATCGAACTGGTGAAAAAGGCCGGGCTTGATGTTGTGTTAAGCGCTGGCACCGTTACCAGGCCAGAGCATGTCGATGCATTGGCCGATATTGGTGTGGACTTTGCAGTAACACCCGGGCTTACGCCCGATGTGTTGGAGCGGGCGCAGCGCAAAGGCGTTCAGTTATTGCCAGGTATTGCAACGCCGTCGGAGGTTATGACCGGGCTGGCATACGATTTGCGCTTCTTCAAGTTGTTCCCTGCCAGTATCGTTGGCGGCATTGGCATGCTGAAAGCGCTTGGCGGGCCATTTCCCGATTTAAAATTTTGTCCCACAGGTGGTTTGAACCTGGAAAATTTTCGCGATTATTTATCGCTACCCAACGTTTTTTGCATTGGCGGTTCCTGGATGATGGCCTTCCAGGGCGGCGAACCAGATACCAGCGAAATTACGCGCTTGGCGGCAGAGGCGACCGGCTTGCTCGGCTAAATCCCGTCATAAATTATTTCGATCCAGCGATCGGATTTAAACATACCATTACCCCACTTTGCGTCCATATCCTGCAGTGGCTTGGCGGCAATAATATCTTTGGCTTTCATGCCGCGCTTTTTCAGCACACTCAATCGTTTTTCTGCTGTTGCCAGCATATTGCGATAGTCCTGTAAATCACTTAGCGACGCCAATGGGCCATGACCTGGAATAATTTTGGTTTGTGCGTTAGCAATTGACAAGACCTTGTCCGTAGCCGAAATCATGCCGCCCAAACTGCCCCGGTGAGTAACATCAATGAACGGAAAGAGTCCATTAAAAAAAACATCGCCAGTGTGAATTACATTGGCTTCCACGAAGTGTACGATCGAGTCGCCATCCGTGTGCGCTGCGGGCACGTGCGTAATGCTTAAAGTATGCCCGTTAATATGTAGCCGCATATCCTTTGAAAACGTAATTACGGGTAATGCATCTTTGGGTTGTGGCGGTGTAACCATATCGAAGGCCGCAATTTCCGTTTTGGTTGTCAGGCGTGCGCGTACGCTGTGATGCGCAACAATAGTGCTGCCCGCCTTGCCAAAAGATTCGTTGCCGCCGGTGTGATCGGCATGAAAATGCGTGTTTACCAAATAGTCAGGCTCTGTTCCGCCAAGTTTTTTTATACTGGACATAATGTCATCGCTCAAGCGGGCGAACTTGTCATCAATCATAAAAGTGCCATCGTCTCCAATTAGAACACCAATATTGCCACCGTCCCCGCTGAGCATGTAAATGTCGTCGGTAATTTTCTGGCTTGTGATGGCCGATTTTTTTTCTGCATCTGCAGCTAACCCGCAAAGCGAATAAAACTGTGCAATAAATAGTGCAATGAATGGCACACAAGTGCGACGGAAGTTGAATGACATTGGCCAGCTCCGGTATGCGTGCGCCGCCGGAATGCAGTGCACTGTATCGTTGCTGCTATTATTATGTGCGCGGCCGGTTTGACGCAAGTATCAATTGATACCCGAATAGCTGCGCAGGTGGCTAGGCGTTTGCAGCCCGGGGTGGGCTATTGGCGTTGCCCTGGTTAGGAAGTATCAGCACACAAAGCTTTTCAGGAATCTCATCGTTATGCCAAAAGTTGAGTAGACGGGCCAGCATTGACGGGCCGATTTCCTGGCCTTTTTCGATCAGTAATGCGCCAGAAAAAGTATGGATATCCTGCGCAATAATAGCGCCGGGTGCAAGTGCGGTGATGTTCATATCAATGACAGTGCCTTTTTCATTCTCAGTAATGATATGCAGCAGCGCCGAGAGAATTTCCGGGTCATAAGATTTATCACTTGATTCAATACGAGACATGGCCTCAGAACCACTTAAGCCAATGGACTGTGCATTAACCAAATCAATTACCGGGCGTATGACACGGGCGGCAAACGGTATCTCGTTTTTATCACCAGGTTTGACAGACGCATCGAAATCACGATTTTGCTGGCGTATTGAGTTCGCAACTTCTTCCATGCGCGGAATTTTGCAAATAATATCTGCGGCCGTTGAAGGGTGAGCATCAAACATCTTCTGCTCCTCTTCGGGCAAAGGGTTGCCCTTCAGTACGCGCTCTACAATGGATTCTGGCAGCGATACCAGGCCAATTTGTGAAAGAATTGCTACCGATTCCAGCGACCAGTCGTACTCTATACCAAGCTGCACTGCACACGCTTGCACGTAACTTTTTATCTGGCTGATGCGGCCAAACACATTGGGCCTAGCCAGTGAAAGCACTTCCGAAAGCGAAGAAATGCTGCCTCTAAGCGTTTTATCGAGCAACTCTTTTTCGGCGTGCTGCGAATAGTAAGACCTAACGCTCTTTTCGAGCACATTAATCATTTTGTCTGGCGGGCAAGGCTTATTCAGGAAATGGTGAACATCGCTGGTGTTGATTGCGTCAATCGCTGTTTGCTGGTCGGCATTGCCCGTAAGCATTACGCGGATAATATCCGGGTACTGCTCTTTCACCCGCGTGAGGAACTCCACGCCGTTCATTTCCGGCATTTGCATGTCGGAAACCACAACCGGAATATCCGTTTCGGCCTGAAGAATTTCGAGCGCCTGCTTGCCGCCTTCGGCCGGCAGTACGGTGAAATTTTTGCGTAGTGTGCGGCGGTATGCTTCGAGTATTTTGGGCTCGTCGTCGACGAAAAGTATACGCTCAGTCATCGCCGTCACTGCTGCCACAGTATTCAAGGGCGATGGCAGCCCATTCATCAAGAGTCTGTTGGTCAACTGCGCCTAGTAAGTACTCTCTGTCCAGGTAGTCGCTTTGCAGGTTGATAGCATTGGTGTCTTTATAGCAGTTTATAAAGCCCCAGGCGGCGTGTACGATGGTTAGCGGGTGCAGTTCGGGAATTCCTCCAGACGCGGGTTCCCGGTGCCAGCGGACGGCATCGATGATCGCAAATGGCAGGTTCCAGATGCTTAACATATAGCTGCCAATTAAGGCTGGTTCTATATCGCCGGCATTGGCCTTTTCGAGATCAGCTTTGTAGCAAACGCTTATAAGGTCGCCAAGCTGGCTCATCATCGCCGCGATCTGTGTATGATCCATGCCGCGCTTATCCAGCCCGGAAGCTTTGGACAGCTTCTGGGCCAGGTTGCCCATTTTTATGCTGTTTGCATTGAGCGAGTCCATTTTCGCAATTATCGATTTGTCCGCTTTTACCGACGAAAACACACTCGAAACCAGGGCAATATTTTTGATGGTTTCTATGCCCAGCATATTCACGGCTTGTTGCACTGATTCTATGTGGCGAGCCAGGCCGAAGAATGCCGAATTAATAATTTTTAAAGCAGTAGAGGAAAGTGCTGAATCCGAGGCAACAATATTGGCAACGTTTTGCATTGAGCAGTCTGGTGATGCCAGTTCCTGCATAAGCGCATCGTAAATGGCGGGTAGTGTTGGAAGGCTATCAATGGAGCCTAGTAGATGGCGCAGCTCTTCATTTTTTAACCATTCGCGCGTGCGCAGCGTTTTTTCTATGCAATCTACAATGGTTTCTGTGTTGGCAGGTTTTGCAATAAATGAATGCGTTACGTGCAGGCTCTCAAGAACGATTTCCTCCTCACTGTAACCGGATAAAACAATCCTGATCGTTTCCGGCGATTTCGTCCTGGCTTCAGTCAGTAGGTCAAGGCCGTTCTTTTTTGGCATGCGCATATCGCTGATAATTGCATCAAAGCGTTCGCTTTGCATAGATTCCAGCATCGCGTCCGCCGTTTCAAAAAAGTGCAGGTTCCACTCTTTGCGATACTTTCGCAGTGAGCGACGAATACCGTCGAGTATATTCCTTTCATCATCGACAAATGCAATGGTGGTCATAATAATATCCTGCCGCAGTGTTTAAGCTGCTGACTCTATGGGGTCGCTATCTTCACCGGTATTGGTTTCTTGCTTTAGCGGAAGCGAAATAGTGAAGGTGGTTCCTTTGCCCGGCTCGCTAGTCACGTCCACGTGCCCGGAATGTTTGTCGACAATTAGTTTATAGGCAATGCTAAGTCCCTGGCCGGTACCTTTGCCGACTTTTTTGGTTGTGAAGAACGGATCGAATATTCGATTGCGTATTTCTTCGGGCATGCCGTTGCCATTGTCGCTAATCTGGATAACAACATTGTCGCCATCTGACTTCGTCGAAATCGTGATTTTCCCCATAGTTTCGTCCTGGCCTGAAAATCTATCCTCGATTGCATGCGCGGCATTTACGATGATATTCAAAGCTACCTGGTTTATATCCGATACAACGCAGGGAACAAGCGGCAGGTCTTCATCAAACGAAGTTTCAATTTCAGCGCAATATTTCCATTCGCCTCGTGAAACGGTTAGCGTGCTTTGCAGGGCGGCATTCAAGTCCGAGAGTTCCAGGGATGAGCCCGGGTGCGAATAATCTTTCATAGCCCTTACGATAGTGGCGATTCGCTTAATACCATCGGAGGATTGATTAATCGCTGACGGCACTTCTTCAATAAGATAATCCAGGTCGGCGCCGTCAATCGCATTTTGCAAATCATCCTTGGTTGAATCCGCGGTTTTTGAATCCGCTATGTCCTTGCACTCCCTGATGAAATCAAACAGCTCCTCAATTGATTCTTGCAAAAAAATCAAGTTGTCTGAAATAAATTGTGCAGGCGTATTAATTTCGTGTGCTATGCCGGCAGCGAGCTGGCCCACCGATTCCAGCTTTTGCGCTTGGGAAAGCTCCTTTTCAAGCGATTTTTGACTGGTTAGGTCGTGCAGTATGCATACGTAGCGCTCTTCGTCCGCTGCAGATTCAATCTTCTTAATTGATATGCGAAGTTCCAGTTCGGTTTTATCCGCACAGCGTCCGCGGATCTCTGTTGACGAAAGCCTAAGTAAATCGTCAAGCGAGGCAGCCTCTGGCAGGTAGCTCGAAAGGTTTTGTCCAGTCACACCATCTTCATCGGCCTTTAAAAGTTGGTCTGTCGCCTTATTGACAAAGCGTATTCGCAAATTGCTGTCTATGAGTATGATCGGGTCGGGTGCGGTCTCGGTAATTGCGCGGAAAAATGCCTCACGCTTTGCGAGCTGGGCTTCTTTCGCCTCCAGGCTCTCCATCGCGATGCGCTTGACCTCAACCTGGTGGTTTAATGACTGCATGGTGTTTTGTAAATCGCGGGTCTTGTTTTCTACCTTTTGCTCAAGGTTCCTGCTGTAGTCATGAAGCTGGCGAGAGTAGTGAAATGAGCGAAATACGAAGTAGCCGCCATAGATAAGAACAAAAAGCACACATAAGCCGAGTGCGATCAGTGCAGGTTGATTACTCTGCAGGTGGCTTTCGTACTGGTCAGCCAAAATTCTTTCAAGCCTGTCGATTTCTTTTTGTAGCAGGCTTTCGACCGCCAAGTAGTTTTCAATTAGCCTGTCGAGTTGTGGATTGTATAATTCCAGATTTTTAATATGCGGCAAAAAGTAGGCGATATGTTCTTGCTTGGATTTAGATTCCAGCAGCACTGTTTTTTCCTGAACATAATCAGACAGGCTTTGAGTTTCAAAGCGCTGCATAACAAGCTCCTGTTGTAGCAGCCTGTTTTCAACCGTGTTTAGAAATGCTTGCCACTGCGCATTATTGCGACCTATAAGGCTGCGCATCTCAATCAAAAGCTGTAGCGCAACGGATTTCGAATTGTTGATAATTGAAATGTCTGTTTTGAAATTTTCAGACATTTCACGCAGCGTTTTGGCAAGTGTTTCAGCTGCGCTGGTATCTATTTTGAAGTTTTTCGGGGCGAGCGAGTTTTCAGTTTTAATCTCTGCAGAATTTTCGGTTATTGATTCAACGGCGTTAGAAAGTGCAAGGCTCCTAGCCGTTAAGCTATCAAAGTCATTTTCAAAGTTTCCGCGCAACTCAAGCAGGTCGTGCGTGACATTGCTGGAAAGTAGTTTTATCTCAGCGAAAGATTTGTGCCATTGGTGTAAATCGCTTTTAAGCAAGTCGCGCGATAATGACCACGAGAGTACAATTAATAATCCGCACAGAAACAGAAGAGATAGCGGCCAGCGTGCAGAGTTTCTCATAGCAGGTCACCACTCACTTCGCCGCGCAGCGTTTTCAGAAAGGCAAGAATTGCGCGCACGCTTTCATCGTCAATAGGCCTGCCGATTTGGTGGTGCACCATTTTTCTAACAGCCCCCTCCAGTGTCGCTTCGGAGCCATCATGGAAGTAGGGAGCTGTTTCGGTTACGTTTCTCAGGCTGGGTACCCTGAATTTGTAGCGGTCGCTTTCTTTGCCGGTAGCTTCGTAGCGGCCATAGTCTTCCTTGTTATCATCGCTATCGGGCTTGGGGTAGGGAATAACCACGCCGAAATTCTGGTACATGTTGCCGCCTACATTTTTGCCCTGGTGGCAGGCTGCGCAGCCAATTTGCTTGAAGGTTTTGTATCCCTGTTCAGCAAACGCGCTAATTGAATTGGGAATGCCCTGCAGGTACTTGTCAAACGGTGTATTGTTGCTTATCAGTTGCCTCTCGAATGTAACGAGTGCATCAATAAGATTTTCGCGGGTTATTCCGTCGGCATAGACGCGTTCAAATTGTGCGCTTAGCTCGAGGTCCTTGCGGAGCTTTTCTAACAAGCTATCCCATTCGCTACCCATTTCATTTGGGTTGGTAATTGGGCCCATAACTTGATGTGACAGCGAGTTGACTCTGCCGTCCCAGAATTGAGCCATATTCAGGCTGCTGTTGATCACCGTAGGCGCGTTGCGGGTGCCGCGCTTGCCGTCAATTCCTGTCGACGTTTTTTGTCCATCGTCGCCACCTTTGGCCAGGTTGTGGCATGCAGCACAAGATATGCTGTTATCTCGCGATAACCTGACGTCATTGAATAAAATTTTGCCAAGTTGAACGATATGAGGGTGCGCGTAGGGTCGTTTTGGCAGCGGCGAAATTGGCTCGTTCGCGGACGGCGTTGCGAGTACCAGCGTGCAATTTGCACACAGGCACAGGACGGTAGCCAATCGGCTTAGATAATGCCAAAAAATGAACAATTTTTCGCTCAAACTAGTCAACCTCTGGTTCCCCTGAACTTTTGCTTTATTGCGGCGGCCAACTGCACAGAACGTAATGCCGCCTCTTCATAGCTTAGCCAAGGTATTTCAGATAATTTATTGCCGGGCCATGATTGGGGTTATTTTGTTGCGGGTACTTTGAAGCAAGGCGGAAAGTGTGAAGTGATCAACGTTTTAGGGGGGGGCGAGGAGTGGGCGGCCTGCGGCCGTCTTAATTGCTGGCGCAATTGATCGAACTGGAGGCAGTTCTCATAGCCCCCCACTACAAACAAAAAAACCCCCGCGAGGGAGGTTTTCCTTTTTGGTAGCAAGGGGCGGATTCGAACCGCCGACCCCATCATTATGAGTGATGTGCTCTAACCAACTGAGCTACCTTGCCAAAAAGTTTGCTGTCTTGAGCGCGCGCATTCTCGCGATTGCCCTGTTTAATGTCAAGCGTCCACCGTTGGCGCGGGTGGCGGGATTGGGCCAGCAAAACTGTAGGCCGCATGGATGCGGGCATCAAGCCCCAAGGAGGGG
>JABDNS010000045.1 GCA_013043705.1 Pseudomonadales bacterium | reverse complement strand
ATTCTTTGGGACATCAACGCTTTTGACCAATGGGGCGTTGAATTGGGCAAGCAGCTGGGCGGACCTATTGATGCAGCACTTGCCGATAACAACACGTCGCCCGGTAGCGACGAGATAACCAACAGCTGGATCAAAAAATATCAATCGTTGAACGCGAAATAAAAAACTAGGCCTTATCGATTAACGCCAGCAGTTCTTTGGTTTTTTCTTGCATAAGCCGCACATCGCCGCGCGACTCAACGTTTAGCCTTACCACCGGCTCGGTGTTCGACATGCGCAGATTAAAACGCCATTCTTTGTAGGCAACGCTAAGCCCGTCGGTGTGGTCAATCGCCGCGTCAACATTATGGCCAGCATCGCCGCCAGTGCCAGTATAGTCGCGCTCGATGCGTGCGAGCAGTGCCGCCGGGTCGGCGACCTTGCGGTTAATCTCGCCGCTCACCGGGTAGGCAAGCTGCCTGTCGGCCACCAACTGTGAAAGCGGTTGGCCTTTTTTCGCGACCAGTTCGGCCACCAGCAACCACGGAATCATACCGCTGTCGCAATAAGCAAAATCGCGAAAATAATGGTGTGCGCTCATTTCGCCACCATAAACCGCGTTTTCCTTACGCATACGCTCTTTGATAAACGCGTGCCCGGTTTTACTCATAACCGCTGTGGCGCCAAAACCCTGCACAATGGCCTGTGTATTCCATACCAGCCTTGGGTCATGCACGATTTTTTCTTTGTTGGCCTGCGCCGACTTATTCAAAAACGCTTCAGCCAGCAAACCAACAATGTAGTAGCCTTCGATAAACGCACCGCTTTCGTCGAACAAAAAACAGCGGTCAAAATCGCCATCCCAGGCAATACCAAAATCGGCACCGGATTCTCGAACCGCGTTACTGGTCGCCTCGCGATTTTCGACCAATAGCGGGTTGGGTATACCCTGCGGAAAATGCCCGTCCGGGTTGTTGAAGATCTTGACGAACTCAATGGGCAACTGTGACTCAAGCGCGTCGATAACCAGCCCCGCGCCGCCGTGCCCCGCGTTTACAACCACTTTCAGGCCACGCAGCGCGTCAACGTCAACATAGCCAAGTAAGTGTTCGATGTAGTCGGCGCGACTTTGCAAAGCCATAACGCCGCCAATCTTTCCAGGCTTGGAAAATTTCCCTTGCTCGGCGATGCGCTTAATTTCGCCAAGGCCCGAATCGCCGCTAATCGGTGCGCTGCCGCGTTGCACCAGCTTCATGCCGTTATAGTCTTTGGGGTTATGGCTGGCGGTAACCACCATGCCGCCATCAACATCGTTGTTGAAGGTCGCAAAGTAAATCTCTTCGGTGCCGACCATACCAATGTCGAGCACATCGCAGCCCGCATCATTAATACCTTTTGCCGCCGCAGCGGCAAGCTGCGGGCTAGTCAGGCGAATATCGTGACCCAAACAAATTTTTTTAGCCTGCAAATGTTCGGCAAAAGCTCGCCCTATGCGATAGGCAATTTCTTCATTGAGCTCATTCGGCACCTTGCCGCGTATATCGTAAGCTTTGAAACAACTATATTCCGTTCCGTTGCCCGCCATATTCGCTAGCCTTCACCGGAATAGATGTTTTCATAACAATAATTAGTTGCATCGATAAAGCCTTTAATGCTGCCGCAATCGTAGCGCTTGCCCTTGAATTTATACGCCATCACCGCGCCGCGCTTTGCCTGGGTGAGTAACGCGTCGGTTATTTGTACCTCGCCATTTTTGCCTGGCGGCGTATCGCTAATAATGTCGAAGATATCGGGTGTAAGAATATAGCGACCAATGATGGCAAGGTTACTCGGTGCCTGGTCGCGCGGCGGTTTTTCTACCATATTGGTAACGCGAAAAAGGTCGTCGCGAATAGGGTCGCCGGCGATAACACCAAATTTCTCTATCTGGTCATCGGGCACTTCCTCAATGGCCACTATGGTGCAGCGAAACTGGTTATACAGCTCAACCATCTGGCTTAGCACACCACTGCCCTCGCCAAAACACAGGTCATCTGCCAACACCACGCCAAAAGCCTCGTCGCCGATAAGCGTCTTGCCGGTTAGGATCGCGTTACCAAGCCCGGCCATCTTGCGCTGCCGGGTGGTTGAAAAAGTACCGCGGTTAATAACATCGCGAATGCCGTTGAGCAACTCTTCCTTACCGGTGCCGGCTATTTCCTTTTCAAGCTCATAGTTGGTATCGAAATGGTCGTTGATCGCCCGCTTGCCGCGACCCGTAACGAAACCCACTTCGTAGAGGCCGGCGTCCAACGCCTCTTCAACACCGTATTGCAC
>JABDNS010000038.1 GCA_013043705.1 Pseudomonadales bacterium | reverse complement strand
GGACAAAGACGCAAGGCGCGCGGAGCTGGCGCGCATGTTAGGCGGTTTGGATGTTACCGAGTCGACGCTCGCGCATGCAGCAGAGATGCTTGATACTGCTTAAACGCTTGTTAAAAACTGTGAGCCTTATGGTGGCGATGCTGCGAGCAGCTACAGGAAGCCTGCGGTATTTTGGGGCACGCTGTGAATAGCTACGCGCCGGCTGTGGGGCTGACGAGAGAGACTGCCAGAAGGCCACGCAGCTAAAGCAAGCGGAGGGTATTTTCATGACACGCTGTAAATACATCCGTGTACGCTCGACGGCGGCGTCCATGCCGCCGTACGGTCATGAAAATACCCTCCGCTTGCTTTAGCTGCTGACTGTTTCGCCACTAGCCGCATTGCTGTTACGGGCATCGAATCTACGCGCATCCCGCAAAGATCTAGCCTAGAAACAAGCCCAGGCGGTGTACCGCTTGTTCGATGCGCGGCAGCGAGGTGGTGAATGCAAACCGGACGTGTTCGCTGGCCAGGTGATCACCAAAATCTGCGCCAGGGGTAATCGCCACGCCCTGCTCTTCAAGCAGTCGCAAACAGAATTCGCGCGCATCCAGCTGGCTAATGCCACGGATATTCGCGTAGATGTAAAACGCGCCAACCGGCTGCGCATCAACTTTGAAACCGAGCGACCGCAGCGCCTGCAATAAATAGGTGCGTCTTGTGCCAAATTCTTTTTTCCTGGCGGCCAACAATGCTTGCGTAGCTGGCTCAAATGCCGCAAGCGCTGCATACTGGCTTGGCGCAGAGCTGGAAATAAACAAATTCTGCGCAAGCTTTTCCAGCTCCTGCACCAGGTGCTGGGGTGCCACCAGCCAGCCCAGCCGCCAACCGGTCATACCAAAGTATTTTGAAAAGCTGTTCATCACCAGCGCGCGATCGGTGTGCGCAAGGATAGAACGCACATCGCCTTCGAATACCAGGTCCTGGTAGATTTCGTCGGCAATCAAGCTGCCGCCGCGTTGATTGCATGCTTCGAATAGTTCACGCATCTGCGTATTGTCGAGCGCCGTGCCGGTAGGATTTGAAGGAGAAGCTACCAGCGCACCTACGGTGTTGTCGCGCCAGTGTTCGGCCAGTTTTTCTGCCGTGAGTTGGTAACGCTCAACGGGACCTACCGGTACCAATTGCGCTTGGCCTTCAACAAGACGCAGAAAGTGGCGATTGCAGGGGTAGCCAGGATCCGCCATCAGGATACCCTTGCCAGGGTTTACCAACAGAGCCGACAGTAACAATAGCGCCCCGGAACCACCGGGCGTTACCATGATGCGCGACGCGGGGATATCCAGCCCATGCTGGCTGCGATACCAGGCCGATAATGCTTCTCGCAATTCAGGAATGCCAGCGGCGGGCGTGTAGCGGGTGCGGCCTTCATCCAACGCGCGCTTAGCCGCTGCTACAATTGCAGGCGCGGTTGGAAAGTCGGGCTCGCCGGCTTCCATATGAATTACATCAACACCGGCCGCTTGCAACTCGCCAGCGCGAGTCAACATCTCTACTACACGAAAGGGCTCAATATCGGCAACGCGCTCTGCAAGCTCCGGGTCGTTTTCGCTGATCATAGTTAGCTCTTTTGCGTAGCTTGCATCAGCGCTTGCCACCCGATTTGGGCTTTACGTATAGCACCATGCTGTGATCAATAATTTCATATCCATGGCGCTTGGCAATCCTATGCTGCAATGCTTCAAGCTCGGCATCGTAGAACTCAATGATATCGCCGGTTTCTGTGCAGACCATGTGGTCGTGATGCTCGCCGCGAGCGATTTCGAATACGGCATGCCCGCCTTCAAAATTGTGTCGTACCACCAGCCCCGCCGCTTCGAATTGCGTAAGCACGCGGTAGACAGTGCCCAACCCCACGTCTTCGCCGGCGTCGAGTAACTTGCGGTAGACTTCTTCGGCACTCATGTGGCGTGCGTCTTCCGATGCATTCTCGAGCAACTGCAACACCTTGATGCGCGGAACCGTGACCTTTAGCCCGGCGCGCTTCAGCTCCTTGTTTTCTGCTTTCATAATGGCATCACTCTGCTTTCGAATATCGCTTTGTGGAGGCTGCGGCAAGTTTAATCCTGCGTTAATGTTATTACTAAGCCTCGCGGGCAAGCGATGAAACGGTGAAAAGACAGATGTTGGGGAAAACCTTATGCAGTATTATTGCACCTTTAACCAACAGGAGATAGCCGCGAAGGCCGAATTGGTCGCTGTTCGTTACGGGCCAGCGGCGCCATTACTAGCGGCGCTTTATTTAGTGGCCCTGCATTAGCAGCGCTTTACGAAGCCGCGGTAAACACGAGCAAAGGGTTTCCCAATACGACATGCCAGGTATTGCGATGAAAAAATTGAGTCGAATTTTATTGTTATGCATGCTTATGCAAGTGCTACCGGCATGCAATGGCTTTCTAAAACCACACAAAATGCCGATTCAGCAGGGCAATGTTGTAACCAAAGACATGCTCGATAAATTAAAGGTAGGCATGAAACCCAGCCAGGTAAAGTATGTACTGGGCACACCATTGGTGGTAGACACGTTTGATAATAACCGCTGGTTTTACCTTTACAATTTACGCATGCCCAACGGTGATAAACTGCAGCAGAAACTGGAAATAATTTTTGATGATGGCGAGCTGGCAAGCTTTAACAACGACTACCAATTCGATGTACAAGGCCAGACCGGAGGTGCCGAAAAAAATTAACGGCGACGATATTGTTGGCTAGCTTGCTTCTCAGGTTTCCGCGCGCGCTTTTTCAGCGCGCGCCTTGCGCACTGCCTTAGGGTCGATCAGTAGCGGCCGATAAATCTCTACCCGCTCGCCAGCCTGCAATCGATAAGTTCTGGGATCGACCGCCTTACCAAATACCCCCATTTTCGCCGCATCCAAATCGATACCCTCGAATTCGCGCTCAATACCAGACTGCTGGGCCGCCTGCAGCGGTGGGCAGCCCGGCTCAACCTCAACCGCGATAATTTTTTGTTTTTCTGGCGTTGCGTAAGCCACCTCAACAGTGATGAGCTGCGTGGGCGGATCGTTTTCTGGCGTTTTCAGCATAAGTTTGCCGCGAATCTTTTCGTAGGCTGGAGAAACACTCGCAGTGTAAGGATTGAAGCTTGCGTTGTCATGCCTCTCTCTTTCGCCGCGGTGCTGTTATACTCCGCGCCCGCTATGAGTAAGAAAAAAAATAAACCCGCAAGCAATACAATCGCACAAAATAAAAAGGCGCGTCACGATTACCACATTAGTGACACCTTTGAAGCTGGCATGGTATTGCAGGGCTGGGAAGTAAAAAGCATACGAGCTGGAAAATGCCAGCTGGTAGACAGCTATGTGCTGCTCAAGGATGGCGAGGCCTGGCTGCTCGGCTCGCACATTGAGCCACTTCACAGTGCTAGCTCACATGTCATTGCCGACCCTACCCGCACGCGAAAATTGCTGCTAAGCCAGCGCGAGCTGGGCAAGTTATTCGGAGCCACCCAGCGCGAAGGTTACACCTGCGTTGCGCTTTCCATGTATTGGAAAAAGCATTTGGTGAAATGCCAAATTGGCATTGCCAAAGGCAAGAAAGATCACGACAAGCGCGCTACAGAAAAAGACCGCGACTGGAACCGCGACAAGCAACGCATTGTGCGCCAGCACAATACTTAGCGCGGAAAAAAGTGCGCATCCCTGCGCTGCGTTTCCTGTCAAACCGTAAACTACTACTGGCTGGCGAGGCGAGCGCGCTCTGCGCGAAGCGAAATGGCGTTCTTGCCCAGCTGCCCGGAACAACCAAATTCGTTTCGTGTAGCGATGCGCTCTTCGTGCAGTGGCAAGGCATGCACAAGAATTTTGTGGGCATTCACCATCACTATACGAAGGGCTTTGGCGAGGCGGTTAATTCGCGCATCGGGGCCACCCGATACACCACCTCCCAACGCGACATCCTCTTTATAGATAAAAACGACTTCGTCGCTCAGTGCATCGCGAATCTCGGCTACAACGGTGGTGCTTCCAAAAGATCTGGAAAAACTAACCTGGGAGCCACCGCGCTCTGACGACTTCAATCGAACATTTTTCAAGTGCAAACGCTGCCTTAACGTACAAGGCGAACCCGCGGTTACAATCGTACCGCCAAAGGATTTGGTTTGCTCTTCGCGCGCCTTTAACAGCATTTTTTGCAGACGTTTTTTATCACGCTTGCTCAGTGCACGCTGGCGCTTGCTGAATTCAAAACTACTTTGGTCAATGATCCAGTTGTCGTAAGACTCAAAGGACTTCTCGCTGTTAACGAACAACAAACGACCCTTGCCCAACTCGTAGCGCTTGTATGCGGGTGCAGCCGTGGCTTTTGACGCAGCTGCATTTGCCGGCGCTAGCTCTGCGCGCGATTCGCGGTATTGCGATCGCTCCTCGGCCTGGGCAATATAAACCCAGGCAAACGCGCTTAGTACCACTAGCGGCGGTAGTACTCGTGAGAATAAAATTAAAATATTCATGCCTGACCACTCCTTCGACCTATCCATTCCCTGATACAGCACCACTATTACTTTGGCGACTCAAGGTATGCATGATTTAACGGACTTACGAAGTGGATACTACGCCCAAGTTTCACAAAGCGTATGTATTTTATTGCGATGAAAGGAACGCGTTTAGAGCCGCAACGATCTGAAAAAACCGCTTGACTTTTTTTCTTAAAAAAAAGAAATGTAGCGCCCGGTGTTTAGCAAAAAGTTAATGTTTCCGGGCGCCTGCTAAGCGCGATAAACCTTACAAACTAATTGGCACTGCTATTATGTAACACCTTGCGGATTTCCAGCACGTTCCTGCCAATTTGGCCATTGCAGCCATAACTTGCACGGTCATCAAGTTTATCCGGGTCAACCGGTAACTGTTCTACCAGCGCGCGATGCGCGCGCTCCATGGCTTCGGTTAATGCTGCAGCCAACCTATCCATATCGGGTGAGGCCGATTTGGTAACGCCACGCCCAAGCCTCACGGGCTCAATATAGGCAAACACCAGTTCGCCGGTGAGTGAATCCTTGATCTCTGCAACGACCACTGCCTTGCCAAACGATGAAATAAAATTAACCATTGGGCCGCCGGTAGGCGACTTGTAAAGCAATAATTTTTTCATATGCAGCTGCTGGGTTAAAGTACAGGCAGTGGGCTCTTTAACGACATTGCCGTAGTACTTGGTTTGCTGCACACGAGCACGAAACATTAACATTTTAAGTTGCGCCTGCTCTTTGGCAGTGAGCGGGATCTGTTCCTTGTTGAATTCGATACCGGCCTCATCAAGAAACCAGCTATCGTAACTTTCGAAGTCCATTCCGTCGCGAACGTACAGAATGCCCCCGCCGCGAATAAATAGGCGTTTAAAGCCCGGAAAAGGATCGTCTGGAAGATCAGCTTCGCTGTTGCTGGCGGGCGCCGTTGCGATGCCCGTTTCCGCCACCGCGGCCGCGGCAGTCGCGCTGTTTCCTGACCCGGAGGCGGCACCTGGTGCCATGGTTTGCAGGCTTCCGGTGGACTGGCAGCCCACCACAAAAAGCAGCATCACCGATCCGATTGTTTGAACGAAAAATGCTAAAAAACGGCTCTTATTCACGATATTTCCCCTTCAATGCTAGCAACTAACGATCGCCATTATACGTGAGCGCGAGCACTTTTTGCGCGCCGGTGCCGAGACTGGATTGGCCGGCCGCCGTTATCCTGCCAAGCATCAGATGCGCAACTATTGAGCATTCTTGCTGTCAAATGATGCAGCTGGGCACAGTCTGACTGCTGCGCCGCAGCGAATGAGGCTAAATGAGGTATAATTATTAAACACAGTTTTGGGGACGATCTGGATTCGACGCCGGTTGCGAAACCAAAGGTGCATGCCGAGAGGGTAGTGACTCTCGTTAAACAATCGCTGTAACTTTATAGTTGCCAACGACGAAACGTACGCCCTAGCAGCATAAACCCTGCTAGCAGTCGCAATTGGATGCTTGTAAACGAGAAGCGACTGTCATACAGAACAAGCTAGTCTGGCGGTATGTTCAGGGCCAACAGGCAAATCTCTTACTGGGCTCGTTTCTCATCGCCCTGGCCATTGGGCCGAGAGAAACTAAATTAATAGATGGTGCTAAGCATGTAGAGCCGATGGCAGAGTACTGACGGACGCGGGTTCAACTCCCGCCGTCTCCACCAACAGCAGGTTCCAACAGAACCGATAAAGCCCGATAACCACTTGAAAGCAAGGAGTTATCGGGTTTTTTATTGCCCCTGCTCGCTGCGGAGTTGGAAAACTCTCTGGCCCATTAGACCCGAACAGCCAAGGTGCTTGCGGTTGTCGATGCGCTCCTCTCTGTACGGAAAGCGCTTTTGTATGGCCACGCTACCACTGTCGAGCACGCGCCTTAACTCCCTTCCAAGCCGATCAATTTGGGGACCACCGTGGCCGGCAGTACCGCCGCCCAGCGAAGCGGTTGCAGAATAAGCCAGGATAACTTCGTCGGTTTGTGAGTCGCGTACTTCAGCCATTACCACCGCGCTGCCGAACGAGCGCACCATACTAATCTGCGAAACAGCATCGTCTAGCGTGTTAAGGCGCAAGGATGTTAACTTCAGAATTTGTTTCAGCGTACAGGGTGACGGAGCATCCACTACAGCAGCACCAAATCCTTCGGTCCGGTCGCGTTGAATCTGTTCCAGCATCGCCTCGAGTTTTTGTAGGTCAGAGTCCTTCAGCGGTTTTTGCCCCTCGCCGAATTCAATTACCGGGGTATCAATCATCCAATTATCATAGGACTCCATAAAATTATTGTTATTGACGTAAACTATCCGCTTGCCATCGAGGCGCAATCGGGTAAAGCCAAGTTGTTCTGCGGCGCGCTGTATTTTATCTTCAGAACTAACACCTTCTTCGATACCACCGTCGGCTACGGTCGGCGCTGTACTCGGGCCCTCTGTCACGGCGCTGGAATCAAGTTGCGCTCCGCTGTCGCTCGCCACCTGCCCGGAAAGTATAGAACCGGAGGCGCACCCAATAGCAAGCTGGACCACAATGGCCAGCATGACGTACGCGCTGCAGGTAGTGAAATCTTGCATTACCGCTCCCAAAATCCGTATCGATATATTCTTATCCAGCGTGATTATACGGAAGTGATATGCGCAAAGGCATGTCCAGAGAGACTAAGTAAACAGGCGCGGGTTAGCAGGCATAACCTGGCTAACCGGGCGTTTTTTGCTCAACGAAAGTTAAGCCGCAGTAGGTTTCTATCAAACCTTACAACTCAAACCTTGCAGCTGTACAAAAACGATATTCTCAAGAGCTGGTTCAGGTAGCCCCCGGCAATTCGCCCAGCGCTTCAGATTCAGCAGGCCCAAGGTGATACTCCTTAACTGCCATTACAATCGCCAAATTTGAATTTAAAACCTCGCGATTGACATTTAACAGCGAAGATGCATGCTCATCGCCTACGTCGCTGCTGGCGATGTCCCGCAAGATATCGGCGTGCAGCTGGTCGTGCCAATAACGGATTTTTTCTACCAATTCTGCAAAATCCGCAAAGCTGGCCCTGGGGGCTGCCGGCAAACTGAATAGCTCGCCATAAAATTCCGTCATTACGTTACGCACATCATCGCGAAACGCGTTAATTTCGCGCCCGGGTGACAGCTCGAATTCAACAAGGTTATGCCGAATATCGCGCAGCGATTTCGCCGCATGTACGGCGTTACGTATTACGACCAGCAACTGGTTAAGGCGCAGTAGCTCGCGCTCTTTGAGCTCATGCTGTTGAACCGCGACTGTAAAGGCAAGAATCTCTCCTTCAAGCCGCTTCGTTCGGCGATAAAGTTCTTCGTAATCCACGTCCTGTGCAGGCAGCTGGCCAGCATAGGGTATTGGCGAATCGCCGACAGGAGCTGGTAAAGCGGGAGTAAATACGCGCCGATTCTGGTTGAGTACGCGTGCGAGCAAGTGCGCGGCTTCTTTTTCTATTGCGCGGATAGCGGCTTCCGGCACCTCGTCAGTAGCCAATTGAATAAATGCCGATTCGCTACGGTCGTCATCCCTGAAACGCTGTTCAAGCCAGCTTGCGAATTGCCCAAGGAATGGAAAAAATAACCCAATGCCAATCACGTTGAACAGCGAATGGAATGCCACAAGTGACAGCATCGGGTCGGTAAAACCCAGCCACGCGACCACGCCGAGTAGCGGCAATAAAAATATAAACGCGATGCTGTCTATAGCAACATTAAAAATGACATGCGCTAACGCAACGCGTTTTTTAGTGGAAATACCAGGTAGTGCGCCGATTACGATGGTCGTCGTTGTGCCAAGGTCCGCGCCGATCGCCATCGCAGCCGCTGATGGTAGCTCTATTATGTTTCCGTAAAGTGCTGTTAGCGCGATAACCATCGTCGCGGAACTTGACTGTATAATTGCTGTGAGCAAAACGCCCAGCAATAAAAATTGCCATAGGGCCAGGCCCGCTAGCATTTTCGTGTCAAACTCGGTAGCTATTTGCGCGACGCTGTCCTTCATCAGGCCCAGGCCCATAAGCAAAAAGCCGAACGCAAGAATAAAACGCCCGGTTTCGGCGAGGCGCCCTTTTGCACTGACGAACACCAGGCTTCCGATGCCGATCATTGGCAGCGATGCTGCGTCCAGGTCAAGCTTGAAACCAAAAAGCGTGACCAGCCAGCCAGTAAACGTGGTGCCCAGGTTCGCGCCTACAATAACGCCCAAAGCTGCTTCAAGCGCAATTATGCCGGCGCCAACGAATGCCAGCACCATCAAGCCCAACAAGGAGCTGCTCTGCAATACTGCGGTGGCCAGCGTGCCCACACTAATTGCCTGAAAACGCCGGCTCGTGTAGCGCTGCAGCCAGCGCCTGAATGCACGCCCGGCAAAAGCTTTTAACGCAGTTTCCATTTGCGACATCGCAAATAAGAACAGCCCGACGCCACCTATCAATTGCCAGAAATCAAAATCCATGCCGCTAATATTTTTTACCGTCTGCAATGTTGATTGCGCCATTTTAGCCGCTTAATCAGCTGTGATCCGCATTGACTACATGGGCGTATAATGCAGCCGAATTACCAGACCTTTAGGGATCAAAAAATGGCCGACCCGATTATCCTCGACGAATCAATCATTACTCCCCGCCCGCTTGACGAGACCTTCGCCTACATAAGCGAATTCAACAGCATTGAGCAGTGGGACCCAGCCGTTGCGTCAGCAGAAAAATTAAGCCAGGGCGCAACCGGTATAGGCACTGAATTCCGGATCACTATGCGTGGCGGTGCGGTGCTTCACTACACGGTTGAGGAATTCGAGGCGAACAAACGTGTTTTGATGTCGGTAAAAGCCAGGCTTTTCAGCGCCGAGGAAGAGATCCGCTTTGCGGAACAAAAATCCGGTACTGAAGTGCGCTACATAGCGAAATTTAACTTCCCGGGCTCCGTTGCAAAAATAAGCAAAGCTTTCCCATGGGTCCTGGACCGCGTAGGCAAAGCCACAATGAAAGGCATGCAACACGCGCTTGACAACAACCGACCTGCCCCGCAACCCTCCAGGCTGCTCGCAACCGCCGATAAACTACTGGTTCCGGGTATTTGGCGCTTCACCAGCCTTGGCTTTAAAGAAGCCAAAAGACGCTGGCAGCCCGATTCGGCCTATCTGGGCGGAAAACATGCCGTTATCACTGGCGCCACCTCGGGCATCGGCGAAGCGGCCGCCACCGCGTTAGCGGCGCGTGGTGCGAAAATAACGCTGGTCGCGCGCAATCAAAAAAAGGCCATGGCCGTGGCCAGCGATATCATTCGCGAAACCGGCAACCCCGATGTGACAATTGAAGTTGCCGACCTCAGCTTGATGTCGGAAGTGCATGCACTGTCTGTGCGGCTACTTGCCAGCGGCCAGCCTATTGATATGTTAATCAATAATGCCGGTGCGCTGTTTAATCCTCGCCAGGAAACCAGCGAAGGTTTTGAGAAAAGCTTCGCGTTGCTATTACTGGGCCCCTATATCCTTACCGAGTCGCTCTACCCTGCACTCAAAAAGTCTGACGATGCTCGCGTGGTGAATGTACTTTCGGGTGGTATGTATGCGGCGAAAATAAAGCCGTCGGACCTGCATTACAAACGTGGCGAATACTCGGGCTCCAGGGCTTACGCCCGCGCCAAGCGCGGCCTGATGATCGCTACAGAAAATTGGGCCGAACGATGGCGCGGCGATGGCATAACGGTAAACGCCATGCACCCTGGCTGGGCCGACACACCTGGCGTACAGGATGCGCTCCCCGCCTTTTACAAGATCACCAAAAGACTACTGCGAAGCCCCGGCCAAGGCGCCGACACAGCGGTTTGGCTCGCAGCTGCTGCTGAAGCCGCCAAGGCTAGTGGCAAGTTCTGGCTCGATCGGGAACAGCACCCGTCTCACCTGCGCGCCAGTACGCGAGAAAGTAGCAGCGAAAGGCAGCAGCTTTTTAGCGAACTGGAAAAATTAATGCAGAATACTCGACCGGCCACGCCGAAACGAAAAGCAACGCAAAAAAAACCAGTGGCAAGCACGGCCAGGTTGAGCGCCTGAGCGCAAGCGCTAATAAATTGCGAGCTAAACTGACCGTGCGCTAATGCGCGTTAGCAAAACGCGTAGTTAATTTAATGGTTGCGCGATTTTACAGAAGCCTTACCGGCTTGCGTTTGCAACCCGCTTAAGTAGGTAGATACACTTTGTGTAGCCTGCGAAAAAATACTCGCGTCCTGGGCATTTTTAGCAAGCATTATTGCCCCCTGCACCGCCGCAATAACAAACACGGCGGTATCTTCGGCATCGACGTCCTCGCGCATGAAACCGTTCTTCTGCGCGCGCGCAAACGCCGAGGTCATGCGCGCTTTCCAGCGCTCGAACAAACCCTCGACGCGCAGGCGGAAGCCTTCGTCCAGGTTAGACATCTCATTTGCCAAATTATTGATTGGGCAGCCGCAACTAAGCATGTCATCGCTCATATTTTCACTCATAGCCTGCAAGTAACTGATAATTGCCTGCAAAGGATCGTCACGATCCAGCGGCGAATCCCAGGTTTTTAGAAAGCTTTTCGCATAGAGTTCGTCGAGCACGGCATAACCAAGTTCAAGCTTGTTACGAAAATGATGGTACAAAGCACCCTTGGACATGCGAAGTTTGTGAAGAATGTCATTCAGGCCCATGGCGCGATAACCTACCCGGCGCATTTCCTCGCCTGCGACTTCTAAAATACGTTCACGCGTATACTCAGCTTTTGCGCTGCGTTGTATAGTCATCTCTTCATCATCCTTAGTTATTGTGTATTTACCGTATAATCGGCAATTATTTAATTTTTGAAGTCTTTAACTCTTTAAACCAATCCTAACCCAGTTAAAAAAAGTATGCCCGTACAACTCAATCGGGCACGTAAGTGAGGATCGCCATGAAATCATGTCGTCACTCAACATCGCCCGTGGTCTAGACGATGCCGATAATGTACAGGGGCAGCGCGAACGCGGCGATGATTAGCACCGCATCTACCAGCGTGTCGTAAACCAGCCGCAACTTTTCCTGGTTAACCGCGTTGAGTACTTGTTTCATTTGCCCTTCCCCTTAAATTCAGGTCTGGATTGAATGCGCTTCGTACAGACCAGTTGGTATGTTTGGCGCCTTAAAAAAACCCGACAAGAATAGAATTTTGTTAATTCAGGCCCTGCGGGATGCGTACGACTGAAGTATAACAAACCAACTGGTCTGTTTGCAAATATAAAGCTATTTTCGTGAAACAGGCCGCGAAAACTGCCTTATTTGGGTGATAAATAATCAAATTAGCCCGTAATTCAGCGCGATCAGGTATATTCTGGCGCCCAGCTCGTTAAAAAAGTGTGCTGAGAATCGAAGTGATAAGCTTTCGAAACGTCGCATCCGGATGGTGCCAGCCCCAATGACCAGTCGTCACATCGCCCATTCGGGCGGCCAAAAATACTCGCTGCGAGTCACGGCTACAGCGCTTGCGATATCGACGCTGCTTGCCGCATGCCTGGATTCCGGAAGCAGCCAACGTAACATCGCTAGTTGCGAACAAGCCGGGTCGGCGCGTACATGTGTGGAAAGGCCAGCCAACCCCTTTTGTGTCGCGCCCTCACTCGGTGTAAGCAGCATCATTGACTATCAACTGCAAAGGGTGATTCCACAAGTTGCGTTTTCGCGCCCCGTAAAAGCTGTCCAGGCCCCTAACGAACCCGGCTATTGGTACGTTGCGCAACAGAGCGGGCAGGTTATGCGCGTAGCGAATAGTAGCCAGGCAGGCTCCGCTGAGACCTACTTTTCATTCGACGCCGGCTATTCGCCCAGAACCGAAACCGGGCTGCTGGGAATAGCCTTTTCGCCGCAGTGGCCGACAAGCAAAACTTTTTATATCGCCTATGCCAAGCATACGGCTGGCAATACCCAGTCCAGGGTGTCCCGAATTAGAGTGCTGGACGATTCTGTTCGCCCGGTGGTCGCCAGCGCAGAGGAGGTATTGCTCAGGCTTGATCAACCTGCCAGCAACCACAACGGGGGCGACATCCTCTTTGGCCCCGATGGCTACCTCTATACAAGCTTCGGAGATGGCGGTGGCGCAAACGATGTCTTCGTCAAATCACAAATTACCACGCACTTGTTCAGCGCATTGCTTCGCATTGACGTAGAGAACGTCGACTACCCCGACCCGGGCTACCTTATTCCCGGCAGCAATCCGTTTTTTGACAATCCTGCATGCGGGCCAGCGAGCAACGCGCTCGATTGCCCGGAAATATTCGCGCATGGGTTTCGCAACCCCTGGAGATTTTCAATAGACCACGCGACGCAGCGCATTTGGCTCGCCGACGTTGGGCAAAATGCGCGCGAGGAGATCAATATTGTAGAGTCGGGTGGTAACTACGGCTGGGCATGTCGCGAGGGCACTATTCAAGGGCCGCGTAATAACTGCCCGGCACCGCTCGTAGAACCGGTGCACGACTACGCGCACGCCGGTAACAACGGTTCAGTCACCGGGGGCTTTGTATACCGCGGCAGCGAGATTGGCCCGCTACAGGGCCAATATGTTTTTGGTGACTACCTTTCGGGCCAAATCTGGACGCTGGCAGCCGACGGCAATGGTGGCTATACGTCAAAGCAAATCATTGATTCCAGCTTGCTAATTTCTTCATTTGCAGAAGACCTGCAAGGAGAAATTTATTTAACCGACTACATTGGTGGCGGCCTTTACAAAATAGTCCGCGGTGCAGCTGCAGACACATCGGTCATCCCGCAAAATTTATCTCAAAATAGCTGCGTCGAATCAGCCAATCCCGCCCAAGCAATCCAGGGCATGATTGCCTACCGGCCCAACGCGCCTTTTTGGTCAGATGGCGCAGATAAGTCCCGCTGGATTGCTATTCCTGACGGCAGCTTTATAGATCCGGCCGCATCAAACACCTGGCGTTTTCCACCGGGTACCGTTGCGATGAAAAATTTTGTTATAGAAGACAAATTAATAGAGACCCGCTTTTTCATGCGCCACCCGAACGGTGATTGGGCCGGTTATAGCTACGAGTGGAATGAAGACGCGAGCATGGCAACCAGGGTTACGCAGGGAAAACTACGGCCACTAACCCACACCACGTTACCGCAGCAGTGGGTGTACCCTTCCGAGGACGACTGCCTGGCCTGCCACACCGCGGCAGCAGGCCATCTGCTTGGCCTAAACACGCCCCAGCTTAATGGCCCGTTCGATGACACCCTGGTGAACGCGCCAACAAACCAACTCGAAACGCTAAATCAAATTGCTTATTTCGATAACAAGCTTAGCGAAGCGGTTTCAAGCCTGCCTGCAATGCCAGACCCATTCGATACAAGTGTGCCATTAACGGATCGCGCGAAAGCCTACTTGCATATTAATTGCGCCAGTTGTCATCAGCCAGACGGCAATGCACCGGTTGTAATGGATTTACGCTATACAACCAGCCTCGCCAATATGGGCGTCTGCAATATTAAGCCGCAACGCAGCACACTGGGCATTGCCAATGCAAAACTTGTTGCAGCCGGCGATACCAGTCGCTCCATTATCTACCAGCGAATGAACAGACGCGATGCAGACGGCATGCCGCCAATAGGCTCTAACCTGGTCGACACAGATGGCTTAGACCTGATAGGTCAATGGATTCTATTGTTAAATTGCAACTGAGTCTCGCTTCACTCTGTAACGCCGCCAAAGGCGCTACCCGGTACTCCTGCAAACAGATTGATAGCCATAAAAATGATAGGATGGCTCGCAATATAAAACCTGTGTGATACAAAAGAATGCCTAATAAACTAGACATTAACGCGTTTATGGATGGACTCCAGCGCCGCAACCCCGGCGAGCAAGAATTTCACCAAGCCGTCAGGGACGTTTTCGAAACTGTTATTCCCTTCGTCAACTACAACAAAAAATATCTCGACGCAAGAATATTGGAACGCATGACCGAGCCAGACAAAACTGTAGTGTTTCGGGTTTGCTGGGAAGACGACGATAAAAATATCCGGGTTAACCGTGGTTACCGTGTGCAGTTTAACAATTCCATTGGCCCTTATAAGGGCGGGCTGCGGTTTCACCCCTCGGTTAACTTAAGTATCCTGAAATTTTTGGGCTTTGAGCAAACCTTCAAAAACAGCTTAACTACTTTACCTATTGGCGCGGGTAAAGGCGGATCGGACTTCAACCCCAAAGGAAAATCCGATCGCGAAGTAATGCGTTTTTGCCAATCTTACATGACACAGCTTTACCAACATATCGGGCCGGACATGGATGTTCCAGCGGGCGACATTGGCGTTGGTGCGCGTGAGATAAGCTATCTTTTTGGCCAACACAAGCGCATTACCCACAAATTTTTAAGCGTGCTTACCGGCAAAGGGCTCGAATTTGGCGGCAGCCTGGTTCGCACGGAAGCCACAGGCTATGGCAACGCCTACTTTGCCACTGAAATGCTCCAACAGCACGACATAGATATTAAGGACAAGCGCTGCCTGGTATCCGGCGCAGGCAATGTGGCAATTTACTGCGTCGAAAAATTGCTGCAGCTAGAAGCTGTTGTACTTACCTTATCCGATTCAAGTGGAACCTTGTATGCGAAAGATGGCATCAGCAAAGAGATGCTCGAAGACATCAAGCAGTACAAATTCGAAGCAAGAAAAAGTTTTTCTGAATTCCCAAAAAACAAACAATACAAATTTTTTGAAAACAAAAAGCCCTGGCATATCGAGGCAGATATTGCATTACCCTGTGCTACGCAGAACGAAATAGAAAAATCGGACATGAAAGCAATGATAAAAAACGGCATTATCGCGCTGTCCGAGGGCGCTAATATGCCGTGCACCTCTGACGCCACCAAGCTGCTGCGCGAAAGTGACATACTTTACGCGCCGGGCAAAGCTGCGAATGCCGGTGGGGTTGCGGTGTCCGCGCTTGAAATGTCGCAAAATAGCCAGCGCCTTAGTTGGAGCGCAGAAGAGCTGGAACGAAAACTGCGCGAAATTATGCAGAACATCCATAGTCAATGTGTAAAGAATGGCGGCGATGGCAAGCAAACTGATTACGTGCAAGGCGCCAATATTGCCGGCTTCATCAAAATTGCCGAAGCCATGCTGGCCTACGGTATCGTTTAAGTGAAAGCGAACTCAATAATGAATCCACAAGACATACGCGCCGCGCAAGACAAATTGCTTTTCACCAAACTGCAAAAAGAACGCGCTGTCATTGAAGTTAACAAGCAAATCGCCAGGCAGGAACGCGAAGGGCCACTAGGTACGCGTCGCCGCCTGCTGGCAACGTCGGTAAAGCTCAGTGAATCGATGGCGCCTGGCCTGACCCGCATTGCGAAAGATTGCATAGAAAAATTGAGCGTTGATTTGCCCACGGAACTCTACGCTTACAACAGCCCACAATTTAATGCGGCTTGTGTAAAACCCGAAGAAGGCAAGTTATTCATCATGTTTTCCTCCAGCTTGCTGGACGCCTTTGATGAAGCTGAATTGCATTTCGTGATGGGCCACGAGTTAGGCCATTTCATATTTGGCCACCACGATTTACCCATCGGCTACCTGTTGCGAGGTAATCCACCGGTTGGACCGGAACTGGCTTTGGGGCTTACCAGCTGGTCGCGCTATGCAGAGTTTTCAGCCGATCGTGCCGGTGCAATCTGCGTAAATGATTTTGAGGCTGTATCGCGAGCGCTATTCAAATTGGCCTCTGGTGTTACCAGCCAGGTTGTGCGCTTCAAGCTTGATGATTTTCTGCGGCAAGTTGACGAAATGCAATTTGAGGATGGCGAAGGAGGCATGCAATCTGCGCCGCAAGACTGGTTTATGACCCATCCTTTTAGCCCGTTGCGCGTGAAAGCATTGCAGGTTTTTCACCGCTCCGAATTGATGCTCGAAAATGGCGCATCTGTAGACGATATGGAATTAAGTATTGAGGGCCTGATGGGGCTAATGGAGCCCTCCTATCTGCAGGCACGTACTGAAGGCGACAAAGCCATGCGACATATGCTTTTTGCTGGCGCCCTCGCCGTTGCCAATGCAGACAATGATATATCCGAGAAAGAAATCGACGTCTTCGAAAAATTCTTTGGCGAAAACGAATTTAACGAAACGCTGGACATTGAAAAGCTAACCGAGCGCCTGCCTGTTAGAGCTGACCGCGTGGTAAAAAATACTTCGGTACCCAAGCGGATGCAATTGGTAAGGGACTTATGTGTAGTTGCGCGCGCAGAGGGTAAATGCCATCCGGCAGCACTGCGGCAGTTGCACGAAATTGCGGCGCTATTGGAAGTACCGGATATTTTTATTGAGCAGGCTATCTGTGGTGACGCGGAACTGGATTAATTAACTTTGATAGCTAACACTCAAGCGAGGGCAAGGCGGAAACACTGCTTTCATGACACGCTGTAAATACATCCATGTACGCTCGACGGCGGCGTCCATGCCGCCGACGGTCATGCAAGCAGTGTTTCCCCCTTGCTCCCGCTGCGAATTTCGTTCTTCGCCTTAAAAATTATCCTCAGCCAAACTCATAACGGTTTCCGGCGCTGAGCGCATCGCCTTCGCAAAGGCTTCCGCTCGCGGCATAATTTGCTCCGCGTAAAACTTCGCCGTGGCAATCTTGGCACCGTAAAAAGCCGGGTCTTCGCTCATTTTCTTCTCGGCTATAGCCGCCGACTTGGCCATATAGAAACCGCCAATCGCAGTGCCGTTCAACATTAAATAGTTAAATGCCGCACTACCGATAACGTTGATATCCTGCTGCACCTGGTCACCAATCCATGCTGCCGCTTCGTTAATTTGCTGCAAACCGGCTAACGCAGATTGCTTGATGGCACCAACGTCGCCGTCATCACTAATTGCAGCAAGGTCGGCCTGCATCTCATCCATCAACAATGCCAGGCTCTTACCCGTATCACGAACCAGTTTGCGGCCGGTAAGATCCATCGCCTGGATGCCGGTAGTACCTTCATAAATTGTGATGATTCGCGCATCGCGCATGTATTGCGCCGCTCCCGTTTCTTCAACGTAGCCCATACCACCGTGAATTTGCACGCCTAACGATGTTACCTCTTGTGCAATTTCCGTGGCCCAGCCTTTAGCAATCGGCGTTAAGTATTCAATTCGCGCGAGTGCCTTTTCGTCACCCGCTTCTTCTTTATCAAATTCAACCGATACCGCAGCGGTAATTGCCCTGGCCGCTTCAGTGAGTGCGCGCATCTGCAGCAGCATGCGCCGGACATCGGGATGATTGATAATGGTAACCGCGCTTCCGCCTTGCAACGGCGAACCTTGTACTCGCGTTTTGGCGTAATCCAGCGCGTGCTGGTAGGCGCGCTCTGAAATCGACACACCCGATATGCCCACGTGAATGCGTGCTGCATTCATCATTACGAACATATACATCAGGCCTTTGTGTTCTTCGCCTATCAAGTAGCCGATTGCACCGTCGTTCTCGCCGTAATTCATTACACAGGTTGGGCTACCGTGAATGCCCATCTTGTGCTCTACAGAACTGCAATGCACGTCGTTGCGCTCGCCCAGCGAGCCATCCTCATTGACAAGAAACTTCGGCACCACAAATAGCGAAATACCTTTCACGCCTTCAGGTGCATCTGGCAAGCGAGCCAGCACCAGATGCACAACGTTGTCGGTCATCTGGTGGTCGCCCCAGGTAATATATATCTTGGTGCCCGAAATGCGGTATTGATCGCCATCTGGCACAGCCTTGGTACGCACTTGCGCCAGGTCAGAACCGGCTTGCGGCTCTGTGAGATTCATGGTGCCAGTCCATTCACCACTGATCATTTTTGGCAGGTAGGTTTGTTTTAATTCGTCGCTGGCGTGCGTTTCGACGGCGCGGATCGCACCAATCGTTAGCAGCGGGCACAACGAGAGCGCCATGTTTGCCGAGGTCCACATTTCCCCGGTGGTACCCGCCACCAGTTCCGGCATACCCATGCCGCCATATTCAGTAGCGCCCGGCAACGCACCCCAACCACTTTCAACAAACTGTTGGTAGGCTTCCGCGAAACCTTCGGTTTCCTGCACGCCTTTGTCGGTAACCTTTGCGCCATTGGTATCACCGTGCGTATTCAGTGGTGAAAAAACCGTGCTGGCAAATTTGGCCGCTTCATCAATAACCGCATCGATAACATCAACCGTGATATCGGGGTTGCCAAGGTTTTCACACACGGCCTGCAATCCGTGTAAATCCTTGATAACAAAATGCATGTCTTTTAGTGGAGCCTGATAGTCGGGCATGATCTTCTCTCTATATTCTGCTGATTGATTCTGGTGGCCAGGCGAGGTTCGAAATCCAACCGGCTTCCGCTGTAAGGGTTTACGCTAAATCAACAATAAGGGTTTACGCTAAATCAGCTATTAGTGCCCAGAGCGAATGCTCGCGCAGTTTTTGCGAGCGAGCATTCGCTTTGTTCTGTGCCGGTAGCGATTGTATCAATTCCGAACCCACGCTGCAGTATTTTCGATCGCGGGCGGTCAATTCATTAAATACATAAAAATCAAAGACTTAATGCCGAAATAGCAAACGGATGCCGTGCTCCTGCAAGTACCTTGCCTCGCGTTCAAGGTCTGCCTTCAGCAATATTTGCTCTTCCAGCCAAGCAGAGCTGGCCTCGACATACAAGTCTCCGGTGTCGGAATCTGCACGCAACGCGATACATTCGCTGTCTACCGGCCAGCGCGTGATGTTCAGCACTACCGCCAGCCGCAAAACAAGCAACAATCGCAAATAATGTGGCGTGTCGAGCCCGTGCAGCTGCGGAATATCTTCACTGCGAATGCGCTTGCGGTATTGCCTGACCAGGGCCGCCAGCAAACGCTGGTCATCCCGGTTGTAGCCGGGCAAATCACAATTTTCTAGTACATACGCGGAATGTTTCTGCGAGCCATTCGCGCTGATTTGCAAGCCCGTTTCATGCAGGTGGGCAGCCTCGAGCAGAATCGACAAATGGTTGGCCTTATTGCCAAACCAACCCTTCGGTAAACCGCTAAGCAACGTTTGCGCGGTTTCGGCCACGCGCGTGGCGTGTTCAACATCAATGTTATACCGCGATTGCATACTTTGCCGGCTGCGCAGGCGAATATCCGGATGCCGCATTCGATCGAGCATTTCGTAGAGCACGCCTTCCCGGAGCGCGACATCTTTATAGGCGAGCTCGGAAATACCCAAACACTGCAGGCAAGCGATAAGAATTGCCAGGCCACCAGCTAGCAATGGCATGCGGTTATCGGAAATTCCGTATTCCGTTAACCACGCCACGTTGCCCCGACGGATTATCTCGCCCCTTAATGCAACAAGTTGATCCAGCGTGAGTTCGGTGCCGTTGCCGCCCAGGTGTTCAACCGCCTGCGCGAGCGCTTTTGCGCTACCCGAGGTCGCGTAAACAGGGCCCCAGTGGCAAACCTTCAAATTGGCAAGATATTTTTCGATAGACTGGAGCGCGGCGCGATTGGCACGCTGAAAATTTTCTGCGCTATAGCCGGCATCAAGAAACTTTTCGCTGAAGCTCACACAGCCCATCCGGCAACTGGCACAAAAATCCGGATCGAAGCCGGCGCCAATTGCCAACTCGGTTGAGCCGCCACCTATATCGATAACCAAAACCGACTGTTCCAGTTTTTGCGTGTGCGCAATTGCCTGGAAGATAAGCCGCGCCTCCTCGCGCCCCGAAATAACCTCTACATCACACCCCAACGCGGCTTCTGCGAGGCGCAAAAACACATCGCGATTTATCGCCTCACGCACCGCGTAGGTAGCAACTGCACGCCGCTTATCGGGCTGTGCATCGGCCAGCATCGCACCCATGCGTTGCAGGCAATCGATACCTCGCTGTATTGCCGCAGCGTCCAGCTCATAGTTTGCCCCCATATTACGCGCCAATTGCACGCGCTCGCGGTGGCTGGCTACGGTTTGCAATGAGCCCTGTACTGCGCGCGCAACGATGAGGTGGATGCTATTCGAACCAATATCAACGGCTGCCAACACCTGCCCGTCGGGCAAAGCGGCGCTAAGTTTCTGCACCGACACCACTCTTTATCTCTTTGTTACGGTTCTTGAAAAACTCGTGCAGTGCTTCCTGGGCGTCGAGCTTGCGTTTATTCCCGCGCGGCTTATAGCGATTTGATTGTTCCTGGTCGATAATCCGCGCTTTGGTTGTATCTGACCACTGCATATCAAAAATATTAACGACCTCAGCCTTTATATCAGCATCCAGAATCGGGCAGCCAACTTCAACTCGCCTGTCGAGATTTCGCGTCATCAAATCAGCCGAGGACAAGAACACCTGCCTGTCGCCACCATTGTGAAAAATAAAAAATCGCGGGTGCTCGAGGTATCGACCAACCAAAGAAAGCACAGATATATTTTCACTTACGCCCGAGACCCCGGGCACCAATGAACAAATACCCCTTACAATCATCCGAATACGAACGCCAGCGGCGCTGGCCTGGTATAGCTTTTGAATAATATCCCTATCATCAATATTATTTATTTTTATTGAAATTCGGGCTTTTTTGCCGGCATTCGCAGCGGCGATTTCCGTATCTATCATGGCGTATATTTTTTTACGCGCATCGTTAGGCGAAACAATCAAATGCTTGAAATCGCGAGGCTTATAGCTATAGGCCATGAAATCAAAAACCGCTGCAACTTCATCTGCAATCAAAGAATTGCGGGTAAACAGGCTGAAATCCGTATAGGCTTTCGCGGTGCTTTCATTGAAATTTCCGGTGCCCACGTGGGCATAATTAACTAACTCACCATCCTCCCGCCGCCTGATCAAAACAATTTTCGCATGGCACTTTAACGAGGGAATACCAAAATCCACTTTGATATTGGCGTCGGTTAGCACTTTTGCCCACTCTATATTTGCCACTTCATCAAAGCGGGCGGCAAGCTCAAGATAAACCGTAATTTTTTTTCCGTTTTCTGCGGCATCTATCAGTGATTTAACCACCCGGCTTTTCTTTGCCAAACGATAAACTGATATTTTTATTTCTTCTACCTTTGGATCGAACGCCGCCTGTCGCAAAAATTCAGTAAGATATTTAAATTTGTAGTAAGGGTAGTAGAGTAAAATATCCTTGCGAGATATCGCTTCGAATGTGCTGCTTGCCGCATCAAATTCCGGCGAATTTTGCGCGCTAATCTTCGCATATTCCAAATGCTTTCTTCCCACGTTGGGGAAATCGATAAAATCGCGAAAATTGTGGTAGCGTCCTCCGGGCACTATTGAGTCCAGCCCTGTAATGCCCAGCTGATGCTTTAGCATGTCCACCATATCCTGGGGCATCTCGCGATCGTATACGAACCGTACCGGTGCGGCGGTTAGCCGCTGCTTAAGCCCCTCCGACATTTGTTCAACTAATGAAAGATCAATATCATCAGTAATCCCGTATTCCGCATCGCATGTCATCTTCATGGAGTAGGACTGGCAGTAGTCGTATTCGAAGAACGGCCGGTAAATATCATCCGCGCAGTAGCGAATAATGTTGTCGAGCATGATGAGATTTTTTCTTTTACTACCTTTAATTTTTGGCAAATCAACAAAGCGCAATGCGTCTTTGGTAGGCACCTCAATGGCGGCATAGCGATGCTCTTTGGCACCTACCATTTCGGTTACCAGATAAGTTAGATCATCTTTAAGCACTGTGGCCAGATCAATCGTATCGCGTATTATTATTGGCGCTATATAGCGAAGTATTTTTTCGCGGAAGTAACGCTTTAGCCATTTCCCCTGTTCTTCATCAAGCTGGTATTCACTTATCAAAAAAATATTTTGCTTTGCAAGGCCTTTAATGACATCTATATAGATTTCGTCGAACTGCTCCTGTAGCTGTAAAACTTTACTTTGTATTTTTCCTAGCAAGTGACGAGCGGCGGCATCTTCCCCAGACTGCGCCCCTATAATTAATCGCCGCTTAACATCCGCAACCCGGACCCTAAAGAACTCATCGAGATTGCTGGAAAAAATGCCTAGAAATCGCACACGCTCTACCACTGGCACCGTGGCATCAGCAGCCTCTTGCAGTACGCGCTGGTTAAACGAAAGCCAGCTTAACTCTTTTTCGATGTACGGTATTTCTTTGTCTGACATAAAAACAGCTGCACCGGGCAGTAATCGATAACGATCAAAATATACGTCTGTACAACCGTTAGCTAGAACGTGAATTTAATACCAAGGTAGGGATCATCGTAAATATCGACACTGCCGCCTTTTTCAGCATCTATCTCATAAACACGGTATCCGATAAACAATGCGCCATTTTCTATAAGCTGGTAGTTAACCCGAACTTCGGCATCGAGCGTACTCTCCAAATCGCCACCAGTAATAATCTGCGGCGAATAGTAAAACTGGCCCGTAGCGGAAACTTTTTCTACGATGAATGCCTCGGCACCAACACCTAACGCTGCACCGAATCCATCCGCTCTACCGGCATCAATGAAAAATAGCCTTGAACCAAGCTTAACGATGACGTTTTCAATTTGGCCTCGAGTTTCAAAACCATAGCTAACCTGATCTGATTCAATGTCCTTGAAATCCGCGTGCAAAAAAGCAAAAGTGCCGCTGAAATCCCGCTCGTACTCCGCACGAAATCGCAGATCGATCATATCGTTGCTAATGGCAAGCTCGATATCGTTTGCACTAGTCGGCATGGCCACAACCAAGCCTATAACGAGCACACAGCAGCCAACTGAAATTGCAGCACTTCGAATATAACCGAACCCTGTTTGCAAATTATGTATAAAACCTAAACTGGCAAGCTTTTTCATTTTCCTGTCAATCTCCTGTTGATTGTGTTCATTTAGCCATTCAGGCCAGTTTGCCCAGGCTCCTTTAGCCGTTCGTGCAACTGGTTTAAATCCCGCTGCGAAGCTATCACCTTTTTCAACAGAGCGAAAGCGGGAAGCATCGACATACTTCGACTGCGGTGCTCTCGTGCAATTTTTGCAAGGTATTTACCATGCTGGAAAAATATCGCGTAAGCCTCGCGCAGGGATTTACCTGGATCGAACATATGGGTGGGCAAAGAAGAAACGCCGTTTACCTCTATGACCCTGAAATCTCCTGCCTGTAACGCCTCATCACTTGCGGCACGCACATCCAGCCTGCCAAAGTTAAAGCCAGGCTGGGCGTCGCAAATACTAAATATTTCGCGCTCTAGTGCTGGCGAAACGAGTTCTGAATCGTCAGTGAACATACAGCCCATTGTGTGCGAGCCTATAAATGACAGCTGGAGTTTTTGTCCCGCCGCGGGTATCGACGCCAAATCATGATATTTCAGGAAGCTGGCCCAATGATGGCTGAAGCGTTCATGACGGCTGGCGAGTTGCTCTAGCGTTGAATGCCCATCGCCAGTAACACCGGGAAAATGTTTCTTGTTAATACCCGTAACCTGTGACTCGCCATTCAAACGAATGTAAAAAACGCCGTATTCTTCAGGCAGATTGCAAAACTGTTGCAGCAAGTAACTTCGATCTATGGCTGTCAAGGCCTCGTTTAGCGAGGCGGCACAGTCAATCTTAAGAATGCCCTTCCCGACAATGCCGATGCAGGGTTTTAGAATAAGCGGGTATCCATGCGCCTGTGCAAACTCGGTAGCCAGCTTTTCTTTCGACGCTGCCGATTGGCCTGCTTCGAGCAAGAGGGTTGGCAAAAACCGTTGCTGCGGAAAAGCCAACTGGGTTTGGTATTTTGATCCTATACCAATTTCGCCATGGTCCAACGCATAGTTGGCCTTAGCCAGGTCACGCACTGAAACACGATTGCGCAGGCATTGGAAAAAAAGATAAAAATAGAACGGAAATTCGAATACGCGCGGTGGCCAGTATTCGTGTGGTTTTATAATAGAGTGGGTCATGCGTTGATTGCTTGCGGTAGCAGTGAGCGCCTATGATAGCGACTGCAACTGCAAGCTTCCAGCGCTAGGCTACATTACGCATCTGTTCTTCATTAAGCAGTTGCATGTTAAACAGCTGGTTGGCACCGGGAATTGCTGCCAGTACGCTCTCCACCGTATCCTGGTAGCTGGACTCACCATATTTCTCGAGGTACCGCCTAACGATGCAATTTGCCTGTTCTGAATCCTGGCACTCGTTAATCCATAGTTCCGCCAGCACACCGGAAAACGCAACGCCATATTGCAAGTCGCTAAGTGTGACGCCCGACTTGGGCAGCATGAGTGCGTGACTTTGCTCTATCGCAGCGCATATTTTTTCCGGGAGTTGCCACTGCCGTGCCAACGCAGCTCCCACAGCGGCATGATCCAGCCTGAATGCACGGCGCTCAAATTCAATAAGATCAAGGTGGTTTCGCGTGGCGCTGGCCAGCTTGGTATATTTTTCTCCTACCACGCCAAGCAACGCCAGTGAGCCAATATCCTGCAATAGCGCCGCAAGAAATAAGTCGCCGCGTGCATCCACTTCCAACACAGCGTATAGCTCATTGGCTGCAATGGCGCCCAGCACGCTTTTTCGCCAGTACAGCTCGTAGTTAAACGAACCCGCTTGCTGTTCACGAAAACCGTCGACTATGGCTATACCCATAGCAATATTCAACGCAAGCTTAACGCCGAGTAGCGCTACCGCTTCGCCAAGATTTGAAATTGTGGATTGGCGCGCAAACATTGCCGAATTTGCAACTTGCATTATTCGCGCAGCCAAAGCGGGATCATTACCCAACACCGACTGCAACTTGGCGGGATAAATGTCGGGATCATCACTGAGCTCTACAAGACATAGCGCAGAATCGGGCAAAGTGGGCACGCTGGCGGACGCCAGAATTCGCTGCAGAATCTCTTCAGCTGTGCTCATATCCGCATGTCGCGTTGGCGACAGTCGCAAAAAAAGGTTTTCTCATTAACTAAAGTAAAGACCAGCGCGCGGTAAGCGTCAAAAACCGTGCGCTGAAAAGCTGCGCGAGTACCGTTTTTTAGCTGCCGGGCTGGGGCAGGCCGTTTGCACCCTCCTCACCGGCGGCTTCTTTTTTCTCTGCTTCTTTCTTCTCTACTGCCAATGACTCTTCATCGCCAACCACCAAAGCAAGAATCGTGGAGCCTTCACCGGGCTGTAGCTTTTTATCAACTGTGAACGGCGTCACATTCTGTTTCTGGTCAACTACGAAGAGTGGCATACGCGTTTCTGCGTATTTATTACGATAGGTATTCCAATCAAACTCTTCAGTAAGACTGGTGACTTTAATTTTTGCACCCTTATTAACTTTGTTTACAACTTCACTGTACGTGACTTTTTCGCCAAACAACTGGCTACCTTGATGACTACTCGATACGGTGTGTTTTTCTGAGCGCCTGTGATCACTGGATGAAGCAAGTCGAAAAATTCTTCGCTCGCCGAAATCCGCACTGTAATGGATAGCGGCAATAATATTAACGTAGCGCTGGTGTGAAAGCGCGAGCAGGTTACCGATGCCGCTCATGTCGAGGTGGATATCGGCGTGCTGTGAAACTGCATTACCGTAAAAAGTTTCCAGGCCCTGCATCCTGGCTTGGCGAATATTGTCCCAGTTTGAATCCGCCAATACGCAGCGCAAGCCCAGCTTGGAAAATTCTGCGCCAATAGCACGAGCAAAAGTATTTGCTCCAATAATAAGAAAACCCTTTGGCTCCGGCTCTGCAACCCCGAGCTTGCGTGCAACAAATCGGGCCGTTGCGCTTTGCAGTACCACGGTACCAACAATGACCGAAAAAGTTAGCGGTACTAGCAGCTTGGCATCTTCATAGCCCATCGCCACCAGTCGTTCGGCAAAAATTGCTGAAATAGCCGCTGCGACAATGCCGCGTGGGGCAATCCACGCCAGCAAGCCTTTTTCTTGCCAGCTTAAATCCTGACCGAGTGTGCTCACAAATACTTTTGCAGGCCTCGCTATAAATTGCAAAACCAGTAGTAGCAACAGCGCCTGCCAACCTACCGCCAGCAAAGCATCGAGGTCGACGCGCGCAGCGAGCAAAATAAAGAGCACCGAAATTAGCAAAATGCTGAGGTGCTCTTTAAAGTTCAGGATTGGATGTATATCCAGGTCGGGGCGATTCGCCAGCCACATACCCATAATCGTTACAGTTAGTAGGCCCGACTCATGCGTTAGCGCATTCGAGCAGGTAAATGCCACCAGCACTACGCTCAAGGTTGCAATGTTTTGCAGGTACTCAGGGATTAAATTATTTTCAAGCAAGGTGCTCAGCACGTAGCCCGATACGATGCCAAGCACCAGGCCCGTGAGAATGGCCAGCATGAAAATCTGCAGCACATGCAATAATCCGGTTTGCTGCGCGCTTGCCAAAATAAACTCGTAAGTCATTACCGCCATTAGCGCGCCAACCGGATCAATGGCGATTCCTTCCCAGCGAAGAATATTGGCAATCTTGCGCGTAGGTCGTACCGAGCGCAGCATGGGTATAATAACTGTAGGACCAGTTACGATAACAACGGCGCCGAACAGCGCACTGACCTGCCAGGAAAAATCGAATATAGCGTATGCGGCAATCGCGACGATCACCCAGGTGATCAACGCACCAATGCTAACCATGCGCTGCACGACCACACTGACTTCTCGAACCTCTTTCAGGTTAAGGGTGAGGCTGCCCTCGAACAGAATAATCGCAACCGACAATGAAACCATCGGCATGAGCAGATCGCCGAATAATTCATCAGGATTTAGCCAGCCCAGCACAGGCCCTACAACCAGGCCCGCGACAAGCAAAAACAGAATCGCCGGCAGCCTTACCCGCCATGCAAGCCACTGGCACAGCATCCCGATCATCACTACCAGCGATGAGGCTAAGGCAATATCTTGCATAGTGAAATCCTGTTGGCGGGCGTTTTGATCTTGCGCGGCGTGAGCTGCTAGTGCTTTTATTTTTTAGGCTAGGGTGAGATACCCTAGCTGCTTTCAATTACCTCAACATACCCATCGGCATCGAGCAGGTTTTCCAGCTCAATTGTATCGTCAGGCTTAAGTTTGTAGAACCAGCCACCCTCGTAGGGCTCGCTATTAATAATTTCCGGCTCATCCTCAAGCGCAGCATTAATCTCGAGCACTTCACCCGATACGGGCGCATACACGTCTGATGCCGCCTTCACAGACTCTACCACACCGGCCTCATCACCGGCCGACAGTGTGTCGCCCGCATCGGGCAGCTCCACATAAACCACATCGCCCAGCTGGTCTTGTGCGTGATCAGTAATGCCAACCGTTACCGTGCCATCTTCTTCTAGCCGGGCCCATTCGTGGCTGCTGGCGTATCGCAATTCCCGTGGTAGATCGCTCATGCTTGTGTCACTCTTCTGTTCGTATGTTCGGTTGGTAAATCCTGGCGGCACCTGCAGGCTATTCGCCCAGGCCGGCGAGCGCATTCTAACGCTGCCAGCCCGCAAAACCCAAGCAATCAGCTTTTGTGCTCGAGATTGGCATCCGGAAACAGCCTTTCGCTACGTGTTATCAACTCATCCAGCGTCAGGTCAAAGCTTGGCATGAATTTCTCGCAAAAATAGTCGACCTCATCGATACCCATTGTTTGCAAGCGCTGCTCTACATCCACAACCGCTTTCGCGAATTCGTTGTTGCCGGCATTAATTTCGGCCTTGCATTTTATTAGCGATGCAATCAGGTCGGCCGCCTTGATCATCTGCGCGGTTTCAACTGAAATATTTTCGTGGAGAAGAAACGCGCCGTATGCGCCCTGCAATTGTTCGGGCAGAGTGGACAACATTTCCCGCTCGGCTGCGTACTCTACCGCCTTGTAAGCGTCGCGAATGGCGCGATTATGATATTTTATCGGCGAGGGCAAATCACCGGTTAACGCCTCCGATGCATCATGGTAAAGCGCAGCGGTAAGCACACTTTCGGGGTTGATGTCACGCCCGAAAACCTCGCGCGCGATTATCGCAAGGCAATGCGCTATGGCCGCCACTTCAAATGAATGCTCCATAACATTTTCCTGGATGGCATTGCGTTTCATGCCCCAGCGATAAATCCAGCGCATCTTGCTTAAATAGGCAAAGAACTGACTGCTCATGCGTATCCCTTTTCGGAATTGTTAGCTGAATCTTGCGCGCCCATTGCGTGGCGTAATATAAGCCGCTTGAGCCAAGCGGTGTTCGCCACCGTGCGCATGCCTTCATTGCGCAGCCAGCGTAACGTCAACGGCAGGTCGCGTTGATACAAATGATAAAAACTCTCTACCGCAGCCAGCATCGCGAGATTATCTGTTTTGCGCTCACGTTGGTAACGTTTCAGGTATTTAATATCATTGATGGGACGACCTGCTTCAATTGCCTCGAAAAGTTTGCCTGACAAAGACATCGCATCAGCAATACCCAGGTTCAAACCCTGGCCTGCCAGCGGGTGCAGGCTATGCGCGGCATCGGCAATCAATGCAAAACTGCTTTGCACATAGTCTTTAGCATGCTGCTGAGCCAATGGAAAACTGAAGCGCCTGGAAACCGCTTCAACATCTCCCAGCTTGTGCTCAAAAGCGACACCCAAAGCATTGGCGAATTCATTATCGTCCAACGCCATGAGTTGTTCGGCTCGCGCCCTGCTTTGTGACCAGACTATCGAACACAAACGACCGGCATCTGCAGAATTGTCAGTTGCAGGCGGAAGCGGTAAAAATGCCAGCGGCCCCTGTTCGGTAAATATTTGCCACGCAGTGTCTTGATGAGGGCGCGTATTTTTAGCCGTACACACAATTGCGTCCTGGTGATAATCCCAACGCCGCACCGGCATGTTCATGGTCTCACGTAGCGGCGAATTAGCGCCGTCGGCAGCTACCATCAATGTGGAAGTTAGCGAGCCGCCATCTTCCAATTGCACGTTCGCACCATTCGAATCGCAGTGCGCCGTAGCCACTGCCGAGCCATCGCGCAAATGAACGCTGCCTTGCGTCTGCAAATGCTCGCGTAGCGCCGCGGCGAGTACATTGTTTTCGACAACGCAGCCCAGCTTTTCTGCACCGATATCTTTGCAATTAAAATCGATTTGACCGCTGCCGCGCGCATCCCATACCCGCATTGACTTGAATCGGCAGCAGCGATCTGGCGGCACACCAGGCCAAACACCCAGCCGCTGCATCGTCGAACACGATGCATGCGTGAGTGCACTCACCCTGGGTTCAAAATCGTGGACAGAAAAACCTTTTTCGGGTAACGCATGAGCGGGCGACGGGCGCGCTTCGACAAGCGCAATGCGAAGCCCGTGAGAGCCCGATGCCAACGCTGCAGCCAGTGTGCTGCCGGCTATCCCCGCGCCCACGATGATGACATCGTAGGGGCTAGAATGTTTTATATTTGCCACTATATAGACTAACGTTTGCGGGCAGGTTTTTTGGCGCCGGCAGTTACGGCCTTTCTGCGCTTGGCCTTGCTGGCCTGCCTGGCTTTAGCGCTTGCCTTTTTTATTTTCGCTGTAGCTTTTGCGGCTATTGCTGCTTTAGGCGTAGTACTTTTTTTCTTGTTCGCCTTGGTCGGCTTTTTGGCTGGCTTTTTAGCTGTAGTTTTTTTAGCACGGCTTTTTTGTTTACTGCCACGTTTAGCGCCTGCAGGCACTGGTAATGACGTCATGGCGGAGCCTGCATCCATCCAACGATGGATATCTTCTACGCTCTTGCATGCGTCTTTCGACAATATTTCGTTACCCGTTTTGGTAACCGCCACATCGTCTTCAATTCGAATGCCAATACCTCGCCACTTGGCTGCAACGCGCGTGTTGCTGGGTGCCACATAAATACCTGGCTCCACGGTAAGCACCATGCCTGGTTCTAGTACGCGCCATTCATCATGCACCTTGTAATCGCCAACATCGTGAACGTCGATGCCCAACCAATGACCCGCCCTGTGCATATAGAATTCGCGGTACGCTTCGGTTTCTATAAGCTCTTTGAGCTCCCCTTTCAATAAGCCCAGGTCCAGCAAACCCTGTGTAATAACC
>JABDNS010000037.1 GCA_013043705.1 Pseudomonadales bacterium | reverse complement strand
GCCCCTCGGTGTAAACAATCAAGCCGTCATTAATAAACGCATCAACCACGTCCACAGCAGCTTGCAGCACGCCGCCGGGATTGTTGCGCAGATCCAGGACAATACCTTTTACATCGCTCTTCGCGCTGGCTTTGGCAATCGCTTTAAGCATATCCGCGCCAGTATTTGCTTGGAACTGTGCAATACGAAGATAGATATAATCGTCTTCAATCATGCGGCTGCGCACGCTAACTACTGCAATAACTGCGCGTGTTAATACAAACTCCAGCGGTTGCGATGTACCTTCGCGGGCTACGGTTAAAGTAATCTCGGTATCAATTTCGCCGCGCATCAGCTTCACCGCTTCGTTAAGGCTCAGGCCCTTGACCGGTTTGCTATCGATTCTAATAATCAAGTCGCCACTTTCAAGGCCGGCGCGTTGTGCAGGGGTATCGTCGATCGGTGCGATGACTTTCACGAAACCATCTTCCATGCCAACTTCCAGCCCGAGGCCACCGAACTCACCAGTAGCGCTTACCTGCAAGTCTTCGAAAGTTTGTGGTTCCAGGTAATTCGAATGCGGGTCGAGCTCGCTAAGCATGCCCTTTATAGCATTTTCCAGCAGTGTTTTGTCGTCGACTTCCTCTACGTAGGTATTCCGAATTTGGGTAAACGCATTCACAAACGCTTGCAGCTCACGCAACGCAAGCTTGCCTTCAGGCACGTCACTGTGCGCCTCATTTTGCGCATGCTCATGGCCTGGTTGAGCCTCCGTGGTGAGCGCTACAAAACACAGCAGTACCGAAAAAAACAGCCCGGCAGCTGTGCATAGCGAGCGAAGGCGTTGGCTGCATAGCAGCCTTGGGGCAGAACTGGGAAAGGCTTGCATTGAGTGTGCTCGAAGTAGTGCGGGCCTGGTTTAGCGCGACAGTTGGCGCAACAGCTAGACAAGCCTTCATTCTACCTTTTAAAGCCTGGATTGGCGACTTTCAGGCCGTTGCCTGCGCCCTGCTGCACGGCGACGCCTCGATGCACTGGCGTTAGCCCGCCGCTAGCGCCGGCACCACAGCGAAGGGTCGGTGGGTTTGCCGTTGTGCCTGATTTCAAAGTACAGCGCTGCATCGCTGCGCCCGCCGCTATTACCGACTGTGGCGATGGCTTCCCCCGCACTGACCTGCGAGCCGATCGTTTTTAACAGGCTTTGGTTGTGCCCGTAGAGGCTCCAGTAGCCGTCGCCGTGGTCGATGATTGCCAGCAAGCCCTGGCCGCCGAACCAGTCGGCGAAAATAACTTCGCCCGGAAAAATAGCATGCACGGTATCGCCACTGCGCGCGCCAATTCGCACGCCCTGCGATCTTATTCCGGATAGCGCATCCTGCCGTCCGAAGCTGGCCTGCTGTGAGCCGGCAACGGGCCACGGCAGTTTGCCTTTGGCGGCAGAAAAACTGCCGCCACTTATCGCTATGCGGGGTTTTTGCCTGGCCTTGGTTTGGCTTGCCTGTTTGGCAAGCGTCTTACCCATGGTTTCCATTAAGGCCTGCAAATCTTCGCTATCGCTTAACAGTGTGCTGAGTTTGCTGTCTTGTTTGCTTATTTGTTTTTCAAGTTTTGCCAGCAGTTCACTGCGCTGACGTTGTTCCTTGGCAATTTTTTGCTGCTGCTTCTCGATCTTTTTCCGGTTTGCGCTACTTTTACTTTGCTGTGCTGCGACACTATCCAGCAACGCCTGCTGGTGTTTAAGCAAATCGCTGTATTCGCTAATTAGTGCATTGCCTGCGTCATTGATGCGGCCCAGGTAGTAAAGTTGGCGAGAGAGCTCCGCAGGCCCGGTGTTGCTAAATAAAACCGACAAAGCCTTTTTCCTTCCCGACATATAGGCCGTGCGCAACTGCTTTGCGAGCTGCTCGCGCTTCGCCAGCTGTTGTAGCCTGGTTGTTTCGAGTTTGGCATTCAGCGTTTGCATATCCCTTGCCAGTCCCCGCTGTTCTTTCTCTAGTGCGAAGATGCGCGCGCCCAATTCGCCAATGCGCTGTTCGCTGCGCTTGAATTTTTTCAGTGTGGCGCTGCGCTGGCCACGTTGGGCGGCGATTGATTTTTGCAGCTGCGCTACCTCGGCCTGTACCTCAAGCAGTTCTGCCTTGCGCGATTCAAGCTCCGATTGCGCAAATAGCGCCACAGGCGTGCACAACAGCAGCAAAAGTAATACATAAGCTTTGCAGGCCAGGCGAATGTAGGGGCGCCGTTCGCGGCGGCAGCGGAAAAGCCGCGGCTTGTGATATCCCCGGTGGAGTGTTGTGTGCAATATACGAGTTGGCGGCAATGTTTTGCTTGGATCCGTGATTTTTAGGCTGGGCGCGGCTGGAGTGCCCCTTGCATCGTGGCCATAGGGGTTGTCGCGCGTGTATACTTGCCCGCCCCCAGCGCGCGCCCTGGCGTCGCCGCATTACCATAGCGCAACTGCGTGGAACTGGCATGGAAAAATTCATTCATTTTGCATCGGATCAATGGTTATTGATTACCGCGCTGGCGGCCGCAATTTGGGCGTTGGCCTGGCTTGAAAACCAGCGTGCCGGCAAGCCGCTGACACCTAACGCTTTAACCGGCATGATGAATCACGAAGAGGAAACCGTGGTGGTGGATTTGCGCGACAAAGCTGAATTCGATGAAGGGCACATTGTTAAGGCGGTTAACCTGCCGTTTGGCACCTGGCAGAGTGAACAGCGCGATGGCGGCCAAACCCAGCTGGAGCGCTACGCGGGCAAACCGCTGGTGCTGGTTTGCAAGCTGGGGCAGCAGTCTTCTCATGTGGCCAGACGCTTGGCGCAAGACAAGTTTAGCGGCGTTTATCGCCTGGCCGGTGGAATCAGTGAATGGCGCGGCGCGCAATTGCCGCTGGTCAAGTCATAAAAGCTTGTGCAGTCGCTTGGCCGGGTTTATCGGCTGGCTTTGCAGGGCAGGAAATCATGCAGACTAAAATAGTTGTTTACTCCTCGGCGTGGTGCGGATTTTGTCGAGCCGCCAAACAGCTACTGCAAAGCAAAAACCTGGCTTTTGAGGAAATTTTGCTCGATAAGCAACCCGAGCTGCGCCAGCAGGTAATGCAGCGCAGCGGGCAGCGAACTGTTCCACAGATTTGGATAGGTGAAACCCATGTGGGTGGTTATACTGATTTGCTGGCACTGGAAACAAGTGGCGGCCTGGCGGACTTGCTAACGCCAGGTTAGGTATCACTGGGCATAAATAGAACCCTGATCAAAACCAATTGCACAACATTGCACAACACAGACGAGGTAAGTAATGGCCGAAGGCGACAACAACCAGGAGCAGGCAGGCGCAGAACAGCCGGCGGGGCCCCAATTTGGCGTGACCAAAACTTTTGTTAAGGATATTTCCTTCGAAACGCCGCTAGGGGTGCAGGTATTCACCCAGGCGTTCCAACCCAAGATCCAGTTAGATGTGAACAGCCGCGGGACCGGTATCGCCGACAATACCCACGAGATCGTGTTAACCCTCACCATCACTGCAAAAGTGGATGAGGGCACTGCCTACTTGCTGGAGATCCAACAAGCCGGGATATTTGTAATTTCCGGTTTTCCGGAACAGCAAATGCAGCATGTGCTGGGCGCAGTTTGCCCTAACTTCCTGTTCCCCTACGCGCGCGAGGCGGTCGACAACCTGGTGGTGCGCGGAGGCTTCCCGCCACTATCCCTTGCCCCGATCGATTTCGATGCGTTGTTTCGCAATTCACAGGCACAGGGCAGCGACGGCCAACAACTCAACTCGTAGTTTCCCTATGCGGGCTTGGCGCCGGTAAAACCGAGTTGGCGCCAGGCTTCGTAAGTCGCTATCGCGACACTGTTTGACAAATTCAGGCTGCGGCTGTCCGGCCGCATAGGAATTCGCAAAATTTCTTGCCGGCCAAAACGCCGTAACAGCGCGTTTGGAAGGCCGCGTGTTTCGGGCCCGAACAGCAAGCTATCGCCCTGTTGAAAGCTTGCCCGATGGTAATCACGCCCGCCCTTGGTCGACATCGCGAACACGCGTGAGTGAGCGCCCACTTCTTTTATAAACGATTCGTAATCAGGCCAATGGGCCACATCTGCCCATTCATGATAATCCAGTCCCGCGCGCCTCAGGCGCTTGTCGTCCCACTCAAATCCCGGCTTGCCGAGAATGTGAAGCGCCGCACCGGTGTTCGCGCACAGTCGGATGATATTGCCGGTATTCGGTGCAATTTCCGGCTCGTAAAGGGCAATGTTGATGGGCATAAAGTGGCCAAAGTGGTTAAACGTTAAGCGCTATGCGAACAAATTTTAAGCGTAAATATTTCCTAATAAAAGCAACTAGTTAGAGAATTTTACTAAGCTAGTACTCTAGATTTGGGGGCTATCCGTGCGCACTTGGTAGCCGTTCCTGTCACCGCCTGCTTGCTACGGCGGGACTGGGGGAGCAGACAACTTGAAATGGCGGTTGCCCTGGCGGGCAAATGGCGCGTCCAGCGGCCAGAGAATAGCAGTAACCGTCCAGCAGGGGCAGATAGACCTGGTGGCGAGCCGCAATGGCGAAATTATCGCCTCGCGGAGCGTGATGAACGCGGACCTGGTAGCTACCGTGAGCGCGTTTCGTGAAGAAGCGAAATTGCAAAACCCTGCCTGCTCCATCGTGCTAGCCACCGGCAGCTACCAGATTTTGCTGGTTGAGTCCCCGCCCGTGCCGGCCGAGGAGCTTGCGGCGGCACTGCGCTGGAAGGTCAAGGACCTGGTTAACTTGCCATTGGAGCAGGCGGTCATTGATGGCTTCCCGCTCCCCGACGATGCGTTTCGTGGGCGCCAGAAAATGGCTTATACCGTTGCGGCCGATCGCACGGCGCTGCAGCAACTTGTCGATGAGCTGAAAGGCTGCGAGTTAAGCGTTGATCGCGTATTAATTCCCGAGCTGGTGATGGCGCACGCGGTGAACGAATCCCTGCACGATGAAAATACCGAGGTGGTGTTGGTGATAGGCCGCCACGCAGGATTTTTGTGCGTGTTCGCCGAGGGCTCAATATACCTGGCCCGCAATGTCGGCCTGAGTGAGTCAACGCTATTGCAAATAAAACTCGATCCTTCGCGTCGCGAGGAAATACTGGAAAGTTTTTTGCTGGAGCTACAGCGTTCACGCGACTACTTCGAAAGCCAAATGGGCAAGGGTGTAGTGGGCAAGATACTTGTTGTTCCCACTGAAAATGATTGTCAGGCACTGTGTGAAGTTATTCGCGAGCGCATGCGCATGAATGTCGAACTTATAGATGCAGACGAAATTACCAGTGGCTCAGCAGCGTATAACGTTGCGGGAGCAGAGCCGCTGTTATTGGCCTCCGCAAGTTTGGCAGCAGCATAGTTCAAAGGTTTGACGAGCAAATTCATTAACAAAAGTGTTTGTGCTTTGTATTGAAGAGTTTAAATGCAACAGACAATAAACTTATTCACCCACCTCGATCAGCACCATGAACCGAGGTTTTCTGCGCTTCAGGGCTTGATTGCCACCGGCACGCTTGCGGTGTGCATGCTGCTTTTCAGCGCCGCGCTTAAATTAAACACGAATATCCAGCAAAGCGCGTTACTCGACCTGCAAAGCCAGAAGGATAGCTTGCAACAGGAGCTTGCGGTGCTGAAAGCGAACGCTTCAAAAGCAAATAGTGGCAATCTCATTGCCAGGTTGCGTAGCGAAATTGAAGCCAAGCGTAGTTTGCTAGCTTCGGTAGGTGATAGCGGTGCGGGCGGTTTTTCGGAGTATATGGCCGGATTTGGCCGTCAGCACGTGAGTGGATTGTGGCTGGAAAAAGTAACGGTTGGAAATAAAGGTGAGCAAATTGCGATTAGTGGCGCCATGCAAAAACCTTCGCTGTTGCCACGCTATTTGCAACGTCTTGGGAACGAAAATGTTTTTAAAGGCCTGCGTTTCCAGCTGGTGAAGATTGAGGAGCAGCCGCAGAAAAAACAGCAAATGCGATTCGAAGTGGCAGTAGTGACAGAGGCCGATGATGCAACCCAGGGTCGCGAGTCGTGAGTGAATACTGGGAAAAGTACAAGAGTTTTGTTAACGATAAAACAGAGCGCGAGCGACTCATACTGCTGCTGGTATTACTGGCTGCAACATTCGTAATAATCGATGCGCTTTTAACCGGCGAGCTTATCAAGAAGCGAGCACAGCAGTCGAAAACGCTTGCGTCAGTAGAGCGTGATATGGACACCTTGCAACTAGAGCTGCAAAACCTGCAGCTCGGGCAGTCGGCGATCGGTAGCCAGTTACAACAAGAGGCAGAAAAGCTACAGGCAACAAACCAGCAGCTAGAGGAAGCACTGCGTAGCGCTGCAGCTGGTTTTATTCCCGCCCAGCAAATGCCCATAGCGCTGGAAGAAATGTTGGGCCGCAGCGATAGCCTTGCACTGGTATCACTGGAGAATAAGCCGGTTCAGTTGCTGAGTGGCGAGCCTGGTGACCCACACAGCCTGTTATATCGCCATGGTGTGAAGATAGTTCTTAAAGGCACTTATGTGGCTTCGATGGATTACCTGAAACAGCTTGAGCAGCTGCAATGGCGAATTGAATGGGATGCGATGCGTTTCGAAGTTAAGGATTATCCTGCAGGTGAACTGACGATCGATGTGTCTACATATAGCAAAGAGAAGGACTGGATTGGTGTATAGGTTAATTGTCGCAGTTGTATCTTTTGTATTTGCGGGTGCATGCCTGGCTGAAAATAGTGTGCCTGGCGCAGGTTTTATCGATCCTACGCGTCCGCCTGGAAAAACTGCGGATGCGCAGCGCGCCAGCAAACAACACCAGCTGCAATCGATCTTGTATAGCACTAACAGCCGCCGCAGCCTCGCCATCATTAACGGCAAGAGCTATGCGGTTGGTGATCGCTCGCCGTTTGGTGTGATCAAAAGCATTAGCCGCGATGGTGTATCGGTCGGAGAGTCAGGGCAGCGGCTTGTGAAGTTGCATCGCGAGCTGAATAAGCAAATGGTGGCGGGTAAATAATGGGCAGGCTCACTGAAAAGTTAAGCTTGGGCAGCATTCTGCTCGCAACATTTGCCACTTTAGGCGCCTGCGCCGTGATCGATAACGAGCGGGTACTGAACGATGAAACCGTAACCTCTATTGCTGGCGAATTAAAAACGGCGCGCGAATCAGTGGGCCTAAAAACACCTGGAACACTTGCACCCGAATCAGTTATCGACCAGTTGTTGGCGCCCGTGGGCCTGCCCGCGAATGCACCGCTGCCCGACCAGCGCTTCGACTTAAGCGTAAAAGACGTGCCTGCACAGGCTTTGTTTTTGGGCCTGGTCAAGGGTACGCCCTACAACATCGTAGTGCACCCGGAAGTTGAGGGTGAAATTAGCCTCGACTTGCAACAGGTTACCGTCCCGGAAGTAATGGATGTGGTTGGTAATATCTATGGCTTTCCGGTGAAGCGCAATGGCAACCTTTACCAGGTGATGCCGGGCGGAATTCGCACCGAGGTATTTAAAATTAATTACCTGGATATTCGACGCCGCGGTTCTTCAGAAACGCGTGTATCCAGTGGCAGTGTCAGTGATGTTGGTTCGGGCTCTACCACCGAAACGTCGAGTAGCAATAATGTCGACGATCGGGGCGGCGAGTCGGGTCAAAGTGGCGGTGGCCTGGTCGGAACGCAAATTGTTACTTCGGCCCGCTCGGATTTTTGGGGCGCGTTGCGTGGCAACCTTGAATTACTGGTGCCATTGGAGGGTGATAGGAAAGTTGTTGTGAACCCACAGTCTGGCATTGTAATCGTGCGCGCATCGCCACAAGAAATAGAGACAGTGCGCGACTACTTGCAATCGGCGGAACTGATTATGCGCCGGCAGGTGATTCTGGAAGCAAAAATTCTTGAAGTGACCCTAAGTGATGCCTTCCAGTCTGGTATCAACTGGACCGCAATCGGCAACCCTGCTTCGGGCAAAACAATTATTGGTTCACAAGGTGCGGCCGCGTTGCCGAATGTTGGCGTGCCTGGTTTTGCGGCGCTGCCTGGCGCCACTGGAATCAGTTCTGCTAACGATTCCAATGGCATCTTCGGGCTGTCGCTTAGCCTGAATGACTTTACCGGAATTATCGACCTGCTGGAAACCCAGGGCACGGTGCAGGTTTTATCCAGCCCAAGGATTTCAACCGTAAACAACCAGAAGGCAGTAATAAAAGTCGGTACCGATGAGTTTTTTGTAACTGAAGTTACCAATACGGTTACAACGTCCAGTGGTGGCAGTACCGAAACGCCTAGCGTTGAACTCACGCCCTTCTTTTCCGGGATATCGCTGGATGTTACGCCGCAAATTGGTGGCGATGGTTCGATAGTGCTGCATGTACATCCGGCCGTAAGCGAAGTGGTGGAGCAGCAGCGGAGCTTCACTGTTGGCAGCGATACTTTCAATTTGCCATTAGCGCAAAGCAGTATTCGCGAGTCCGACAGCATCATTTATGCAGAGGACAACCAGGTCGTGGTTATTGGCGGATTAATCCAGAACGTAACCGAGGATAGCAACGCCGCTACGCCATGGATAAGCAAGGTGCCGCTGTTGGGCGCCGCATTCAAGCAGAAAGACCAGAAGTCGCTGAAGCGCGAACTGGTAATACTATTGCGACCCAGGGTGTCGTCTGACGAGGCGACCCGCTCAAGCCTGGCCGGCAGCATGGATCGAATTAAGCGCATGCATGGGGAAATTAGCAGCGCGCGCTAAAAGAATATCGGGGCAGTTGTTATGTACGAAGAACATTTTGGTTTTAATGAGCTGCCGTTTTGCTTAACGCCAGATACCCAGTTCTACCTGAACTCGAAATGGCACGCCGAGGCAAGTACTGTGCTGAATGTGTGCATCGAGCAGGGCGAGGGTTTCGTAAAAATCGTCGGTGAAGTCGGCACTGGTAAAACCATGCTCTGCAGGCGTTTATTGAATGGCCTGCCTGATGATTACCTGCCTATCTATATCCCCAACCCCTATCTTAGTGCAGAGGGCTTGTTTCACGCCGTGGCTCACGAATTGGGTATCGATATAGACGAAGCCAACTCGCATATAGTGCTTAAGGTTATTGAAGAAGAATTGATGCAGCTGGCGGTATTGGGGCGCAAACCTATCCTCATTGTGGACGAAGCGCAGTCCATGCCGGCGCAAACCTTAGAGGCGCTGCGACTGGTGACCAACCTGGAAACAGAGAAAATGAAGCTGTTGCAGGTGGTGTTGTTTGGCCAGCCAGAGCTGGATGTCATCCTTAGCCAGAACGCGATGCGCCAGCTGGTTCAACGCATTACCTTTAGTTATCACCTGCGTCCACTCGATATGGACGAGGTAAAAGCCTATATCGGCCATCGTCTAGGCAAGGCCGGTTATACCGGTGCGCCAATGTTTAGTAATGCCGCAATCCAGTTGATTGCCAGGGCAAGTAGAGGCACCCCGAGGCTGATCAATGTACTTTCACACAAAGCTTTAATGTGCGCTTACGGCAAACGCGAAAAAACCGTTGATCGCAATTTTATTCTTGCCGCAATAGACGATACCGAAGGCGTGAGCAGGCCGGGCTGGTCGTTCTGGCCGCGTCGCGTTGCCAAAGTCGCCTAAGCGGTTCGCTTGCGAAGGATTTTTATATGAGCCTGGTTGCACAAATGCAGCGCGATAGACGCAGCGGCGAAGTGAGTGAGAGCAGCGATGACCTGCCGTTATTCGCGGCCGCAGAGGCAATTGCGGCAAGTAAGCGCAAGCGCGGGACTTTGCTTGTATTGTTGCCAGCAGTGCTGGTTCCCCTGGTTTTAATTCTTGCCCCCGTTTTAGTTAGCCAGCAGTTCTCAGGCCAGGCGGAATTACCTTTTGCTGATGCAGGCACGACCTTCAGCGGGCGGGTAGTCAGGCAGCCGCGTGGTGATGAGGTAGTGCGGAAGGATGCGAACACTTCTCGCGCGACATTCGCGCAAATATCGCCCGCAAGCAGCGTGGAAGGCGCACAGAGCATTCAAGGCATACAAAGCGCAGATGTGGCAGAAAACGTAGAAACCCAAAAAAACGTAGCAGCGCCTAACGCAACAGTGCCGAAACCAGCCATTGTTGCCAGCCAAGTGCAGCAGGCCGCGCCAGTTCTCCCAAGCAAAAACAAACCGGTTCAAGGGCGCGTTGAAGTTGCAGCAAAAATGCAGGCTGGCAAGCCTCACGTCGAGACTCTGCAAGCGCGCGTTAGCGAATCCTCACGCGCTTCTATAAACCAGGCAAACAATAACGCGATACTGGATTTCAAGCGCATATCGAAAGTTAGTGCAGCGCAGCGCGATCAATTATTACTTGGCAAGGCGAGCGAGCTTTTGCAGCAGGGCGCCACAGCGCTGGCTATCCAGGCTTTGGAGAGCGAAGTTGCGGCAAGTAACGAGTTACCGCAAAGTGCGGCGCTATTAGCGTCGTTGTGGACGGGCGCGAAAGAATTTACTGCTGCATCGAATCTGTTGGCCCTGTATGAAAATGCCGGTCGCCATCACTCTGCACTAACGGTGGCCGGGATCCGGCTTGAGTTGGCCAAAGCCAATTATCCGGCCGTACTCAAAACCGTAGCGGGTTTATCACCTGCGCTTGCTGAACGCACCGACATTATGGAGATGCAAGCAGTTGCTTTGCACTCGTCGGGAGATTTTGTTGCAGCAAGTTATGTGTATCGCAACCTCGTGCGCCGCGACGATACCAATCCGCGCTGGTGGATGGGCATGGCTATTGCACTTGATGCGGCAGCCGAGCGCGATGCTGCGCGTCAGGCTTACAGCCATGCACTAGAACTGCGCGGCTTGGGTGCGAAGCTTGGCGAATATGCCAGGCAACGTTTGGCAAACTTGTAGGGGCGAGCTGTGATTCCTGCCAAAACCGAGCGTCCGGCCAAAATCCGTATTGGCGACCTGCTAATACAGGAAGGCGTTATTACCGATGCGCAACTCGAATATGCTCTGCAAGAGCAAAAGCTATCGGGCGCCAAGCTAGGCCGCACACTCATCGACCTGAATTTTGTTGAAGAAGATCGCATGCTTGAGCTGCTTTCACTGCAGCTTGGCATTCCGTTTTTAAGACTCAAAGAATTTAATTTCCAGCAGGAAGTGACCCAGCGCTTGCCCGAGACCACCGCGCGACGCTATCGCGCCATTGCCTTGCAAGAAGTTGATGGGGCAATGCTAGTGGGCATGGCTGATCCCACTGATATCTTTGCATACGATGATATTAGCCTGTCTCTGTCGCAGCCAATTACCCTGGCCGTGGTGCGAGAGTCCGAATTGCTTGAATCGCTGGATATGTTGTACAGGCGTACCGATGAGATAGTAAGCCTTGCGGAAGAGTTATCCGACGAACTTGAAGGGCGGGCTTTTGACCTTGAGGACTACGACAGCGATACAGCCGAAGAGGCGCCTATTGCCCGCCTTTTGCAGTCAATCTTTGAAGACGCGGTGCAAGTGAAGGCTTCCGATATTCACCTGGAGCCGGATGAAAGCGTGCTCAGAATCAGGCAGCGTGTAGACGGCGTTTTGCAAGAACAAGTAATGAATGAAAAGCGTATTGCGCCAGCGCTGGTGTTGCGCTTGAAGTTGATGTCCGGCTTGAATATCTCCGAAAAGCGACTGCCACAAGACGGCCGTTTCAACGCCAAAGTGAAAAATCATGTGGTTGACGTGCGGCTGTCAACACTACCGACCCAGCACGGCGAATCGGTGGTTATGCGCTTGCTGGATAATTCGGCGGGCAACCTGGACATTAGCAAGATTGGTATGCGCGATGCGATGCGCGAGCGGTTTGTGCATTCATTGCACCAGCCTCACGGTTTAATACTCGTAACCGGTCCTACCGGTAGCGGTAAAACCACAACACTTTACGGCGCGCTGTCTGATCTTAATCGCCCAGAGAAAAAAATCATTACCGCGGAAGACCCTATCGAATACCAATTGCCTCGTATCAATCAATGCCAGGTAAAAGAAAAGATTGGGCTGGATTTTGCCACCGTGCTTCGCGCCTGTTTGCGGCAGGACCCCGATGTGTTGCTGGTGGGTGAGATTCGGGATACCGAGACCGCAGAAATTGCGGTGCGCGCTGCGCTCACCGGCCACCTGGTATTGTCTACGTTACACACCAACGATGCGGTATCCAGCGCCATGCGATTAATTGATATGGGTGTGGATGGTTACCTGGTTGCCAGCGCGGTTCACGCGGTGGTGGCGCAGCGGCTGGTGCGACGCATTTGTGATGTCTGCCATACCGAATACGAACCCGATTCACGCGAGCAGGCCCTGCTAAAGCAGTGGATGGGAGAGGATGCGCCAGGCTCCAAGTTCCATAAAGGCAAAGGTTGTTCACGCTGCAACATGACCGGCTACCGTGGCCGGATTGGCGTTTTCGAATTTCTTGAAATTAACGAGGGCATGGCAGATGCATTGCGTCGCAATAGCGCGGCAGATTTTGCCATTGCCGCACAGAACAGTGAACACTATGTACCGTTAAACATGGCTGCGCTGGAGTATGCGCGCGAGGGTGTTACCACGCTGGAAGAAGTTTGCCGTGTTTCAGAAATAGAAACGGTGTAGCAAGATATGGCCGTCTTCAGTTACGCAGGAAGAAACCAGAATGGCGATGAGGTTAGTGGTGCGCTCGATGCTGCCAGCGCTGAAGTTGCAGCGCATCAGTTGTTAGCTGGCGGCATTTATCCAACCGCAATAAAACAGAATAAAGCTGAAAGTGACGAAGAGGGTATATCCTTTTCGATTGGCCGAAAAGTCAAAGCCGATGAGTTAATTATTCTTACAAGGCAGTTGTATAGCTTGACCAAGGCGGGCGTGCCGCTCAATAAAAGTATGCACGGCCTGGCGACAACGCTAAAAAACAACTACCTCGTTAAAGTGCTTCGTGATGTTGAAAAAAACCTGAACAGTGGTGTAACGCTCTCTTCGGCCATGAGTCGCCATGTTGAAGTATTTCCCAGGCTCTACGTGAGCATGGTGATGGTTGGTGAAAACAGCGGTCGGCTGGATGAGGCTTTTAAAGAGCTAATCGACCACCTCGAGCTGGAGCAGGAAACCGCGCGTCGTATTGGCGGCGCGTTTCGCTACCCGATGTTTGTTTTTATTGCGCTGTGCATAGCCATAGTGATTCTGAATCTTTTTGTCATTCCAGTATTTGCCGACCTGTTTACGCAATTTGGTGCCGAGCTACCTTTGATGACCAAAATTTTGCTGGCCACCTCTAACTTTTTTATCAACTATTGGGGCCTGTTGTTGGTGATTAGCATGGGTTCATTGGCAGCGTTTCTCAGCTGGATCAATAAGGATAAAGGCCGCATAAAGTGGGACGCGTTCAAGCTACGCATACCGTTAGTGGGTTCAATTATTTTGCGCGCTGTACTCGCGCGCTTTTGCCGCACTTTCGCCATGATGATGTCGGCGGGTGTGCCCTTGTTGCAAGGAGTAGAGCTCTGTTCCACTACGGTCGGCAATGCTGCTATTGGCGAGCGCATCAAGGGCATGCGTAAAGGTATAGAGCGTGGTGAGAGTCTGCTGCAGGCCATTGGCAATAGCGAGATGTTTACGCCGCTGGTTATGCAAATGGTTGCAGTGGGAGAGCAAACCGGGCAGGTCGATGAAATGCTTAACGAAGTGGCCGATTTTTACAACCGCGAAGTAGATTATGAAATTAAAAATCTCAGCGCCAATATGGAGCCGATCCTGATTGTGATGATGGCAATATTGGTAGGCATACTCGCGCTGGGAATATTCCTGCCGATGTGGGATATGTTTGGCGTCGTGCAGGGCTAAGACGGCCGTGGCTGGAAATATGTGCGAAGGCTGTCACGTTGTTGGTAAATGTTACTCAAAATCAAGTGCTTGCTGCAGGATTAACTATACTAAATGAGGTGAAAAAGGGGCTCGTTTCGGCGCCTCGCCTGGCAGGGGTAGGGTGTGCCTGCGCAGCAGGTAGATACCGGGATAACTCGGAATAGAAAATGAAGCGGTCGCCACAACAGAATTATCGGGCTACGTTTGTGCACAGCGCAAAGCCTTATGCTGCTGCCGGTTTTACTTTTGTTGAACTGGTAGCTGTAATTGTTTTGATTAGTATATTGGCCGCAATTGCCGCGCCACGATTTTTTGATTTAAAAGATGATGCAGAGGCTGCGGCGCTGCAGGCCCTGGCAGGAAGTTTTTCCGCCGGTGTTGCTATTGGCAAGGCGCAGTGGATTGCCAACGGTAATTCGGCAAATAGCGTAACTGCTGTTGATCAAAGGGTCATTATCGATGGTGTGGGATTCAATGTTAATCGCTTTGGATGGTTGGATAGCACAACGCTAAAAGAAAGCCAGGACTTAACGGTTACCGGCCAGACCGCGCGCGACTGCCAGGAAGTGTTCGAATATATATTGCAAAATCCGCCGCGCAATACCATTGCTGAAGATTTTGAATCAAGGCGCAAAGCGAAGTATGCGGTTCGCGTTGTAGAGGGTTCAACCAGTGACCGTTGCCGCTACGAATTAGTGGTTCGGGCCGCTCAAAGCCCGGAAAACGCCGAGTTCTATTTTGATTATGAAATGACCACGGGCCGCGTAACAGTCAACCTTCCCGAAGGTTTGTAACAGGAAATTTTGCATTAAGGGCCCAAGAAACGGCTTTACTGAACTAAGGGCTTGGTAAATTCGTTGGCATGGGCGTGCGTTTAACGTGCTGCCAGCTGTGCAACGCTGTAGATACTGTATTTGCAGCAATCATTATCAATTAGATAGACGTAGTAAACCGGGGCCACGACCCCAGCAAGAGGAACGAGTGATGAAAAGAAATAGTGGTTTTACGCTGGTAGAGCTAGTCGCGGTCATCGTACTGCTTGGCATTCTTGCGGTAGCCGCCTTGCCACGCTTTGTCGATTTGCGCGGCGATGCGCGTAATGGCGTGCTGCAAGGGGTTATAGGCTCTTCGCAGAGTGCTGCGGTGCAAATCTATGCCAAGGCGCTGATCCAGAATTCGGTGGGCGCCACTGGCACAGTCACCGATGGCAGCAACACAGTAGCTACCGTATTTGGCTACCCGGCATCAAACGATACCACCAACGATGATATTGCTGATCTTCTCAGCGTGGATGGTGATGCATCGCTAATCTTCGAGGCTGCGGTGGCCGCGGCAACTACACGCGAATTTGGCTACGATGATGACGGTGACGGTGCTGTGGATGACGATGGTTGCTACGGAACCTATACGAATTCTACCGCATTGGGTACGTTGCCGAGCATTGCAATTACGGCAACAACTGGCTGCTAGCGCGAGTTGCTGGTATTAAATGCCAGCGGTCGATGAGCATTTTCGTGCCGGGCAAGTTTTTCGGGCCGGTTATGCAGAAAAGTTTGGTCCACAAGCGCCTGGATTTGATCCCAATAGCCTTGGGCTAATGTGCGGGGCCAGGGTGCGTGTCTTTGAAAGTTTGCGCTAACAACAGGCAGCGCGGCGCCAGCCTTGTGGAGCTCGTAGCCACCATTACACTGCTTGGCATTCTCGCGGTATCGGTATTGCCAAGGTTTACCAGTCGCGGCGGCTTTGTTGAGTACGCACTAAAAGACCAGATTGCCGGACTTTATCTGGCAGCACAGCAGCGCGCGATGTTCGACCACAGCGGCACCTGTTATAGCCTCGATATCACGGCAACAGGAGCAAGCATTGAAAAAGATGGCGTGTTACTTAATGCCGGGTCGCAGGTAGCTTTCACTGGCGATTACGCCGGGCTTGGCGTTACCAACATAACTTTATATTTTGACGCGCTGGGTAACGTCCTAACTGGTGGCAGCGACTGCAGTAGTGCTTCTGCACCTGCGACAGCACTGAGTCTCAGCGTGAGTGGCGATGCCACCGCTAGTCTAACGATTTATCCCACCGGGTATGTGGCGCGCAATCTTTGAAAACATTTATTTTCAAGGCGCTATAGGCAAAGACCGAATTCCGCCAGCGAACCGCGAAACACAGAGGTTCATAGGCATCAACGAAACGTTTAAAAAAACTAACCACCGACGCCATACCAGTGGCTTTACGCTAATTGAAGTTATCGTAGGCTTCGTGATTGGCGCCTTTGCTATTGGGCTTTTTACTACATTAATCTTGCCTCAGCTCACTCGCAGCACAGAGCCGCTGTTTCAGGTGCGCGCCGTCGAGCTTGCCCAGTCGATTCTGGAGCAGGCTGCTGCCAGACAGTACGACGAAAATACCGCAGTCGGTGGCTCGCCTCCTTGCAGTAGCACAGGAGCACCTGCTTGCACCGCTAGTGGTTCCCTGGGACCAGATACGGGTGAAACCAATCGCAGTAACTTCGACGATATCGATGACTACGACGCTTTCTGTTTTGCCGATAATAATATCCAAGACATATTTGGCAATGACATTAGCGCAAGCGGTGAATTTGCCCGCTTTAGCTTTCGCTTCTGCGTTAATTACGATGGAAACTATAACGGCACGCTTGATGAAGCTGGGATTGATGAGCTGCGCGCCAAGCTGCTGACTGTGACAGTGAATCCGCCCCGCCCCGCGGTACCCATAAGCATTAGTATGTACCGAGGCAACTACTGATGACGATCAAGCGCGTAAGCGAGCGTTTTTACCTGCGCAAGAGATGCGAGCAAGTGGGAGTTTTCTTACCAAATAAAATTGTAAAGCAGCGTGGCGTCACGCTGGTTGAGCTAGTTGCGGTTATCGTTTTGCTCGGTGTAATAGGCACTGGCCTGGTCAATTTTATCGGTGGCAGCGCTGAAGCCTACCGGGAGGTGCTGCGACGCGATGAGGTGGCCCAGGTTGGACGCTTTGCGATTGAGCGTGTCAGCCGCGAACTGCGCGGCGCGCTGCCGGGCAGTGTTCGCGTTTCTGGCAACTGTGTGGAGTTTGTGCCGGTTTTGGCGGCTTCGCTTTACACGGACCTGCCCGTGGCAGGGTTGAACACCGCTGCAGATAGCTTCACTGTTGTTAGCGCGGTAGTACCTGGCGGTGCGTCCAGGGTTGTGGTTTACACGCTGGATGCCAATGACGTTTACGGCGCAAGCGCTCATTTGCGCAGTTTCGATGTTGCCAGCGCTAGCAGCAGCGCTGGTGAAACCACCTACAACTTCAGTGCGCCGGCACAACAGTTCCCCGAGCAGTCTCCGGGGCGAAGAATATATTTTGTCGACACCCCGGTAAGCTTTTGCGTAAGCGGCCCCGTTACTGCGCGCGTATTGCAGCGTTACAGTGGCTACGGCTATTTGGCGACGCAGCCAAGTCCGCCCGCTGGGGGTGCGCTGTTGGCAGAGTTTATCCAGCTCAACGATGCGGGTGTAATCGTCCCCTTTGATTACAGCGCAGGTACTTTGCAAAGAAACGCCGTAGTGCAACTGGATTTTCGTTTTCTTGCGCGTGGGACTACTAGCGAATGGGCGCGATTTCTGCAGGATGTTGTGCTGCGAGGCAGGCCATGAAGTCACCTCAAGCACACACAATCACAGCGATTGCGTTGGCGGTGCCAGTGTTCTTTGTGCAGTTTGTTTACGCACAAGCAGATTGCGATGTGGTATTTTCAGATGCCGCGCAGACGCACAATAACGGGGGCAAGCTGGAGATAAAAAATAATGCAAAAATTGTGAACAGCCCTGATAACGTTCTTGATACCAGGAATATAAATGCATCAAATCTTAGCTGCGTAACTGTCACGTGCACGCAGTCGGGCTCCACATCGCAGACAGGTAATTACAACACGTTTCCCAATGGCCCGGACCTGGACATTCAGTCAAGCCAGACGCTCGTGCCTGGCAATTATGGAGAACTAAAAACGGGCGAAAATATAACCCTAACACTGCAGCCAGGAGACTACACTTTCAGGAAAAAAGTAGAAGTGGGAAAGAATACAACGCTGCGCTTGCAAGGCGGTGGCACCGCAAGGATATACAGCCGAGAGGATTTTCTCTTCAAGGAAGATAGTGCATTGATAATGGCCTCATCTACTGACCGGGCTTTTCTTTACACCAGGAAAAAAATCGAGATTGACAAGCGTGTTGATTTAACGGCGGTGCTTTATTCTCGTCAGGATTTTAAGCTGGGTGAAAACGCGAGCGTTTTCGGTTCAGTCAGCGGCCGCGATGTGACAATGGAAACAGGCTCCAATATTACTTACGATGGCTCGCTAATAAGCGCTACAGATTTTAACGGATTCTGTAACCAGGTTAGCTCGGTATTTGTCGATATTCTGGTTTCTACTTCTGCGAGTACCTGCGTGCCGCACGATGTTACCGTTCGCATTTGCGCCGACGTCGCCTGTAGCAGCCTGAATAGCGCCTATACCGGCATCGTAAACCTAAGCACATCAACCAGTAACGGCGACTGGAGCGAAAGTTTGGCCGATGGCATTCTTGTGCCGGGCGCTGCCGACAGCGGCGCTGCGACATTCCAGTTTGAAAGCGGCAACGCCGGCTCAGCTACGCTGCAGCTGGCCAATACACGCGCCGAGCAACTTACAATAACCGCTACCGATTCTGTAGACAACAGCATCACCGATACGTCGGACACGATAACTTTTAGCGATAACGCGTTGGTTATTGAGGATATCGATTCTCTAACCGAGGGCGCAGGCGGTTCCGATGTCTCGGTTGCGGGAAGGCCGCATCGGTACCGTGTTGAATTTTATCGGCGCGACACTAGCCAGGTTCCGGCCAATTGCGCGGTAGCGAGTAATTACAACAATGCCGCACAGCCATTGAAAGCCTGGATCACGCGCAACACGCAGCTAGCCGCGGCAGTCGACCCGCAGATCGGAGTGCTAACGCTACCGGAGACACAGCCGGCAGCGAGCAATATCACGCTGGATTTCAGTAGCGGCGGTAGCGCTTTTTTCGATCTACAAACTACCGATGTGGGGCAGTACGCTATCGAACTGCTGGACGATTCTCGCGTGTTTGCCAGTAACGCAGATGTAGCAGGAAGCAGTAACCAACTAACCGTTCGGCCCTTTGGTTTTGACATCGACATTGAAATCGCCGGGGTTGAAGACAGGTCAGCAAACGGTACTAGCGGTGCATCCTACGCCGCCGACGCAAGCGGCAGCGCGTTTATTGCGGCAGGCAGTGCGTTCAGTGTTGAGCTAAGTGCGGTGCAATGGCAGGCTGCGGACGATGCCGACGACGACGGCGTGCCCGACGTCGGTGCAAATCTAACTGACAATCCTTTCACCGCGAATTTTGGCCAGGAGAATGTAGCCGAGCAAGCTGTGTTGTCTTCTAGTTTAATAGTCCCCGCCGGTGGCGCAGCAGGGACTCTGACGGGCACCACATTCAGTGGTTTTTCCGGCGGGCAGGCAGCGCGGAGTGACGTGAGTTTTAGCGAGGTCGGTATTGTGCAGATCGAAGCACAATTAGCCAGTGGCAGTTACCTTGCATCGGGCTCGAATGTCAGCGGCGTGCTATCAAATGTCGGTCGCTTTATCCCTGCCTCGTTCGCGACCAGTGCAGTAGTCGTGAGCGAGGCCTGCGCGGCCGGCGCATACAGTTATATGGGCGAAGCGTTTCGCGTGACCTACAACCTGGAGGCACAAAATGCGGCTGGCGCGACGACAACTAACTATCGAGGCGCCTTTACCAAGCTCGACAGCGGGCAGGGCAGTATTGATTACGGCGCCTTTGCAATCGCCAGTGCCAGTGACCTGAGTGCCAGGCTGCAGCCGGATGGCGCATCATTTAACGCGGCGACAACATTCATTTGGGGGCCGTCAGGTGGTTTGGCTTTCGGCAATGCCGAGTTAGGTAGCAACTTGATATTGCAGCGTGCCGCTTCTGCTGACGGCGAGCACATCGCCACGCTCGGTGTTTTGCTAACTGATGCGGACGGCAGCACATCCGCGCCGCTAAATCTCGACGTTGACGGTGGCGGCAATGACTACGTCACGCTGGCTACCACACGGCAGCGCTATGGCAGGGTGTTCGTTGAAAACGCTTTTGGCCCCGAGACGCGCGACTTGCAAGTGCCATTTTCGGCTGAGTATTTTTCTTCTGTACTGCCACCCTCCGGTGGCTTTTTACCGAACACACTGGATAGTTGTACTGTGCTGGCTGTTAGTGACTTTAGCGAGGTAGCGGGTAGTTATACGCTCAATCTTGACGATGCAGATACCAGCCCCACTGCGGTGAGTGGCGCTAACTTTGTAGCGGGAAAGGGGTCGGTGACCCTGAGCGCACCGGGCGGCAGCAATGATGGTAGCGTGGATATTCGCTTTACTGTGCCAGACTACTTGCGTTTTGATTGGGATGCCAACGCGGGTACTGCTGATACCAGCCCGGAGAATACTGCAACATTTGGTTCATACCGCGGTAACGACAGGGTGATATACCGACGCGAGGTATTACAGTAGTGTTTTTTCGCAGGGACAGATTCAATCCTGTTGATAGAAGCCAGCGCGGATTTTCTATTCCTGCGGCAATTTTTGTGCTGGTCATCGTAGCCATACTAGGTGGTGCAATGGTTTCGGTTTTAAACCAGGGCCAGCTCTCAGTTGCACGCGAGGCGATTTCTATACGCGCGTTGATGGCGGCTGAAAGCGGCGCCGAGCGAGGCCTGCAAACCGTATTGGAAGTAAACCCGGCCGCTTGCACAGGCGATATGAGTAATCCGCCTACTTCATTTGCGGCTCTCATTAGTGGTTGGAATCCTGCACCCGCAGCACTAGCTGGCTGCACAGTGAACGTGAGCTGTGGCGTTGTAGCGGTGGATGCCAACAACGACGGTAGTAGCGAAAACTATTTCACACTTCGCAGCAGCGCCGCGTGCGGCCCGGTCAATGACCAGGCCTTCCGCATTGTGCAGGTACAAGCAACCGATTAGCGAATTCGTACTCTACGTTTAGCAGAAAATGATGCAGCTAATAATGCCAGCCCAAGTAACAGGGCGTGCGGCCAGCGCATTACGGGAACGTTTTGTGAACAAAAGTGTAATTCCGGTTCACAGGCGTTATCGTTGGCGGGATCTTCTTGGTCAGAATAGGTATCGCCGTCCTGGTCTTCGATTGAAGACTCCATGTAATTCATTATGCCGTCGTTATCTGAGTCGGCCGTTTCGGTTTCGGCAAAATCAGATGTGCCGTCACCATCGGAATCTTGCGAACAGTTGGTGTTAAACGCTGAAGGCGTACAGGCATCATTGTTGGTGGCATCATCCTGGTCGCTCATGCCATCGCCATCGGTATCGGTGGTTGAGGATTCCAGGTAATCCGCTGTGCCATCATTATCGCTGTCGGCAGTCGCAGTCTCATTGAAATCCGAAGTACCATCGCCGTCACTGTCTTGCGCACAATTAGAGTTAAACGCCGACGGGGTACAGGCATCGTTGTTGGTGGCGTCTTCCTGGTCACTCATGCCATCGCCATCGGTATCGGTGGTTGAGGATTCCAGGTAATCCGCTGTGCCGTCGCTATCTGAGTCAGCCGTTTCGGTTTCGGCAAAATCAGATGTGCCGTCACCATCGGAATCTTGCGAGCAGGACGCTACGAATGCGCTGGGCACACAAGAGTTGCTTGGCGCAGGGTCCTGGAAATCCAGCAAGCCATCGGCGTCAGAATCAACCATATCGGCTGTGTCTTGAGCTTCGGCCTGCCGAATGAAAGCGGCGAGGTCATCGACATCTGAAGTTTGCAGAGCGGGTAAACTGGTATGCGCGTTGATTGCGGCTTGTAAGCTGTGCGCGGCGCCATCGTGTAAAAATGGCGGTTTCGACCACGCGCCCAATATAGCTGGCGTATCGAAACCGGTAAGCGTGGAGCCAAGGCGCTGGCCACTATCGCTATCGATTGTGCCCACATCGTGCCGGGCAGCACTGGCGGAATCGGTTGTGCCCGATGGTGTATGGCAGCCGGAACAGTTTTTACTAATAAAAAGCGCTTTGCCATTTTGCGCAGCTGCATCCATATTGGCAGCGGACGGTCGATGCGGGCTATCCGGCACCGCGGTTAGTGATTCAACGTAAGCGGCAAGTGCATCGAGGTCAGGACTTAATCCGGCCTTGGGTGTTCCAAGTGTGTCTGCGGTCGTATCGTAATCGCCTTGGCTCAATAACCCATTGCCCAAATTCAATATGCGAATCTGGTTCTCGAAATCCTGAACCTCATCAAAATTTCCCGTCCAATGTTGGCGACCATGGCCAACGCCGCGACCCTCAAGTGTAATCGTGCGCCGCAGGCCTTCACCCATGCCTGCTAAATCCCAGGTACGGCCATCGTGTTTGCCTTCCTTATGACAGGACGCGCAGCTCATGTAATTGTCGCGGCTTAGCCGATCGTCGGCGGCATCGTAGAACAGCTGTTTGCCTAGCAGCACGTTGGCGCTGAGCGACTCAGCGCTTACTGTGTTTATGGACGGTAAGACGTTGCTTGCAGGCAAATCTGTTTCTAGCATTTGGCTTAGGTTAAACCGGGAGATGCTTCGGCTCATAAAGTTGTGCACGTAAGCGATACTGCCATCAGAAGAAAGTGCAACACTTTGCGGCGCCATGCCGGTGGGCAAGCGCATCAGTTCAAAACCATTGTGCGTATCGAATACGGCCAGCTCTCGACTGGTTTCCAGCGTAACGAGCAGGTACCTATTGTTGCCGGTGAGCGCTGCGTGGGTAGCAACGCTGGAGTTATCGTGATCAATTCGAAGTGTGAGGTCTTCTGTTTCAGTGGCCAGCGCTATGCGCGCCGTGTTGGCACGCACCGTCGAATCGAAGGTCATGCCAGGCTTCATTCGAGTTGGGCCAGAGTCGACGTTGTCTTTTTTGGAAGGTACATAGGCATGCTGGCCATCAAAACTAACCACTGGCGCGCCCAAATAGTTGGGCATGCCCGGCCCCTGGCTTTCCGACAGGCTGCGATTATCGTGCGTTAGCGCAATAGTATTCGCCAGCGACATTGTGTTGGTATCGATCGCAAAAATTTCCGCACTGGCAGCGGCTGTATTTAGCGACGCGGTGTGCTCTCCAAGGATGGGCGGAGTAACAAAGTTACTAACGAAAACGCGACTGTCATCAAAGCTCATTGAAACGTGGCGCGGCACACCGCTCAACGAAACTGAGCCGCTTATATTGTGGTTGTTGGCATCGCGGCGCTGCAGTGTGGCGCTGCCTTCAAGAACTAGAAAGTAGTCGCTGCCAGTACTGTTAAAAACAATACCGTGTGGTTGTGAAGCGTGTGGCAAGTTGATGGTTTGCGATACTGACAGCGAATTAGTATCGATTACCGAAATGCTGGCACCGGCCTTATTGCTAACAAAAACCTGGTTGCTGCCCGGGCGTGCCGCCAGTGCCCAGGGCTTGTCACCAACTGGAATTTCCGCCACAACCTGGCCCTGCTCGTTGGCAACCGTGACTGAACCGTTATCCGGATTAACATTCCAGATGAAGTCGCTGCCAGCTTGCTCACGCACCAACAGGGTAGTGGAGTTCCTGGGTGCTTCGGGTAATTCAACGATGACGCCAGGTAGCACAACGTTTATCGGCGTAATTTGAGTTTGGCGGGCGCCTGGCGTTGCATAGTCAGCATCGGTCTGGTCATCTATTATTATCCAGCTATTGCCGTCCTTGCTCGCTTCGAGCATCCAGCGCACGGGATCTCTTTCCGCCGCATCGATTGCGGTTGTAAAACCATAACTGTTTGCAATAGTGTTCGTGCCGAAATCGTAAACCAGCGCTCCCTTGTTGTAGTCACGCCATTTGGTGAAAGAATTATCATCGTCTGCTTTGCCAGCGCCTTCACCTGGTGGATTGTTACCGCCGGGAGATAAATGGCTTGCGCTATATATCCGCGTGCCATCATCGAAGAAAGCGAGTTCTGCAAGTTGTACGCTATCGGCCAGGCTATCATCTCGCAGCTTAAACGGTGTAAAGCGGTAATAGCGAAAGCCTGGTTGTTGCAGTGGTGTTAGCTGCGCGTTTGCCCAGTTGCCGTGATCGCCACAGCTTTCACTGTTGTTGTCTTCAATTTTCAGGGTAAGCGTGTCGGCGCCTGAAAGATCTATCGCAATCGACTCTGTGGGCGTAGTGTCAATGAAGCCGCCTGACGTGAATTGATTAATGCCGTCAACATCCACAGCAAAGCGGATGTTTCCACACAAGCCATCACGTGAGTCGTCCAGGCCGATATCTGAGAAGAAAGATAAGTATTGGCCGGCCAAATCAATGTTGATTTCAGAGTAGCTATGCCCGCCAATTCCTTTGGCATAGGTTAATCCATTCAAGGACAGCGTACTGCCATCGCCTGCGCTAGTGCCGCCGTTGCTTTGGTCTCTTTCAGCTGGACCCCAGCCGTTCGTTTCACTGGTGAAGGGCAAATCCGATACGTAGACGGCGTTACCGTAAGCAGGAGGAATAGAAATTTCATCGCGAATCACTTGCAACGTCTCGCCGAGCGAAGGTGTGCCATTACTGTTTAGTGCAAACAACCAGTAGTTCCCAACAATCAACACATTAGGGTTCGAAGGTAGTGTAAGCGTAAAAGTGCCATCGCCATTGTTTACTGATGGAATGGGTAGAAAGCGCTGGTCGGTATTCAAGTGGTGAGTAGTGGCGGAAAGCCTGACCATAGAAAATGCGGTGGTGTCCGGGCTTGCCGTTACGGTGATCTGGTCTCCCGCTTCGGCCTGGGCAGTTTGGAAAGACAGCGTTGGGCGCGTTGCGAGGCTATTGTCCGGGTTAAACAAGTAGTCGGGCGAATATATTTGCCCATCCAGGTGATTGGCGGAACAGCCGTTGCCACAAGCGCCACCGCCTGCCGATAGCACCCTGCCATCTTTAAGCAGCAATGCGGTTGAATGATAGTTGCGCGGTATCGTCAGGCTATCAACGATGCGCCAGCTATCCGTTGCTGGAGAATAGATCTCCGCGGCTAACACGGAACCAGTATCGTTGAATATTTTTGCAACTGTATTACCACCAATGACCAATACCTCGCCATTGGGCAAGGTGACAGAGTTCGACAGCGCACGCGGAAAGTTCATCGGCGCACCGGCAGTAAGTACAGGTGATGGACCATTTAAATCGACGAGATAGACGTTATCGACCGAGGTCGGCGGGTCGGCGCGGCGATCACCGCCGCCGATTAACATAACTTTGCCGGCATCATAAGTGACGGCATTGCCATACATTCTTGGTTTATCACCAATTGGTTGGCCTAGCGATACATTGGCGGCGCCACCTAGCGGGTCGAAGCGATGCCAGGTTTGTGTCGGCCCACCCTGAAACACATCGCCCTGTGGCGCAACTGCTATATGCGCCCACCACTCTTGCGAGAAAGCACCGGTAGGATTGTTCGCGGCGTTAATCGCATTTTGCTCGCTTAGCAGCGTTTGCATGCTTGCATTGGTAGTGGTGGACCACGAGTTTGTCGCAGGGTTGTAAAGCTCTGAGCGATTCCCTGCTTGTCGAGCGAAGCTTGAAAAAACCTGCCCGTTAGGCATGGTGACATTTGCGCCATACCAACGCTGGTCATTCATATTAGCCCGGGCATTCCAGCTTAGTGTTGCAGGATCAAAACTGGTAGTGCGTCGATCGTAAGGGTTGCCACCAGAAGCAAGAATGACCCCGTTTTCCAGGCTGGAGACACCAGCGCAAAACATATCGTGAAAGTTATTGTCTACGTTGGTGAAGGCTAGTGTTTGCGGGTCGAACACGCTAGCGTGGGTATATTCCGGACCGCCAGAGGGAAAGGCATTAGTTTCGGTGGAGGACCATGACAACACCCTGCCATCGGCCAGATTGGCTGCGCTAATTGCAATATGTGGCCAGTTGATTACCGGCCCCCAGGAGCCATTCGTAGCCGGCGAGTTAGGAACCAGTGCACCATCGGGAGGTACCGGCAGATAATTACCGGTGTCGGAACGATAGCCAATATCCAGTACCTGGCCACCAAACTTTTCGAAAAATTCAACGCGAAAACTGTAGCTGCCCGGGTTTAAAAAAATGCTGCCGGTCCTTTGCCTGGAGCCGTGCAATCCATCGTTGTCTACGACAAGTGTGTTATCAACGTAGATACGTGAGCCATCGTCCGATGTTGCACTGAAATCGTAGTTATCTGCCACGCTAATTTGCAGCGTGTTTGTAAACACCAGTGCAAATGTTTCCGTTTGGCTGGTCACTCCAACTGTTATAGTGCTGCTGTTGCCAGTAGCTTCGGGTGAAAGTGTGCTGAAGTCGGGTAGCTGGTCGAAAGTGCCGTCGTACACTTCATAGTTAAACTGGGCATAAACCAGTTTTGGCGCAGCTAGCGCTATTGTGAAAAAAGCTATTCGAATTAAAAATTTGGATATTGACATGAAGATTTTTATTGCCAAATTCAGTAGCGGGCGCGCGTTGCTTGTGACAAGAACAAGCCTTCGAACATATTATGTGAAGCAAAAAACAGGCCCAAGCAGAAAATAGAATTCAATCAATTACTTATTTGAGTTTTCAGTAGCATACTGGCATATTGTGTAAAGAAAACCGACGGTGCTGGATATGCTGTGTAAAAAGGCTATGCTTGGGTTTCCGATTTTGTTCAGAATTGCTTGAGGCGGCGCAATGCGGCCGCGGGCATTTTATAAAAGCGCGCGGTGCCAGTGCTATTTTTCTAATTATTAGTAAAGGTGAATACAGTGAAGCGCCGATTTTTTTGCAGCACACTGTTTTTTATTACACCGCTATTAATACTGGCTTGCAATGGACCAAGTGATCCGGGCAGTAATTTTTCTTCTGGCAGTGTGACACCACCGCTTTTCGCGCATAGCGTCAAATCATTGCTCACGCTATCCGTTATCGAGCCCGCGGACCCGAAGCGGGCGACAGCATTGGGCCAATACCTTGTTTGGCTTGTGCAAATAGATCGAAACGGCGAGCCTTTCCCGGTGAATGCAATATCGATTGACGGGGGCATGCCGGCACATGGGCACGGCCTGCCCACACAGCCGCGCGTAACGGCGCAAGTTAGCGAAGGTCGCTACCGGGTAGAGGGCCTTAAGTTCACTATGCCCGGCCGGTGGATACTCAATTTTACTGTTAGCTCCAAATTAGGAAATGATCGTTTCTCGTTGGAAATAGATGTTGGCCATTAAGAGCAGTTATCAATGAGGGGGCTATCTCGCGTTGCGTTTTCGGTACCGGCACTATCGGTGCTATTGGTTTGTCTAGCTTGCTCGCCTGGACATGGCTGGAGCGAACAAGAGTTGCAAATTATTCGGTCGCTCAGCATCGCGTCGCTAGGCGATCCACCAGTGCCGGATTCAAATCGCTTTGCCAAAAATCCGCAGGCGGTTGAATTTGGCAAAGCGCTGTTTCACGACCCGGGCTTAAGTGCATCCGGAAAAATAAGCTGTGCGAGCTGCCACCAACCGGAAAAACTATTTACCGATGGCCTGGTGCGTGGGCAGGGCGAGGCTGAGCTGCAAAGAAATACCCCCACCGTAGCAGGCCTGGCATGGCACACCTGGTTTTACTGGGACGGTCGCAAGGATTCGCTTTGGGCGCAGTCGCTGGCGCCGATTGAAGCGCCCGCTGAAATGAACTCCAGTCGCATGTATGTGGCCAGGCTGGTTGGACAATCGCCTTCTTACAGGGCTTTTTATGAAAACCTGTTTGGCAGTTACCCTGGCATACTATTGCAACCTGGCAAGCTTGATCACGCCAGCCCAATTGGCGATGCCAAGCGGCAAAACAATTGGTATCGCATACCGGCCGGCCAGCGCCAACTGGTTAACAGGGTATTTACCAACGCAGGCAAGGCACTCGGTGCCTACGTGCGCACGCTCGAACACGGTGCCAGCAATTTTGATAACTATGTAGAGCAGCTTGAGCGCGGAAATTATCGCAAGGCAAATAAAATTCTGGATGCGCGCAGCAGGCAAGGCTTAAAACTATTCATTGACGACAAAAAAACCCAGTGCCTGCGGTGCCACAACGGGCCACTGTTTACGAATTTCGAGTTTCATAACATAGGTAGTGGAAATTTTGACGGAGATTCGCTAGATTTCGGTCGCTTGCTGGGCTTGCCAAGCGTATTGCAGGATGAGTTCAACTGTCTAGGCCCGTACAGTGATGCGCCCAGTACAGGCTGTATTCACTTGAAGTTTATTAATCGACAGCCGGATGAGTCTTTGCAGGGCGCTTATAAAACGCCCGCTTTGCGCGACGTAGCAAAAACGGCGCCGTATTTGCACGATGGCCGCTATACATCGCTAAAAGATGTGTTGCAACACTACAACGATATTGCAAACACAAAAAAAATTAATGCGATGTCCGAGCTCAATCCCATCGATTTGAGCGACGATGAGCTGCTTGCGCTCGAGTCATTCTTACTTAACCTTACTGGCTCGCAGAAGTAAATAATACTCGGCGAAATGCTCAATGCAGATCATTTTTTTCACTTGCCTGCATACCTAATTCTTTCATTTTTCGTGTTAAGGTATTTCTACCCCAACCAAGCAATAGTGAGGCATCACGCTTTCTACCACCGGTTTGTTGCAGCGCGGCATTAATCATGGTTTTTTCGAACATAGGCAGTGCCATATCTAATATTCGTTTTTCGCCCCCTTGCAATTCTCTCTTTGCCCAATCCTGGAGCATTTCGTTCCAGTTGCCTTGCGACAAGCTTTTAGCCTTATCGCCTTCCTCGCGTAATTGTGGTGGTAGTGCGTCCATTTGAATTTCGGTGCCTGCCGCCATCACGGTTAGCCAGCGGCAAACATTTTCCAGCTGTCGAACATTGCCTGGCCAAGGCAGCCTTGAAAAATATTCGACCACCTCAGGGCTAAGAATTTTTGTTTCCACTCCCAGCTCTTCTCCACAGTGCTGCAAAAAATGCAGCGCCAATTGGGGGATATCTTCGCTCCTGTCTGCCAGCGATGGTAGTTGCAAGCGAATCACGTTGAGCCTGTGAAACAGGTCTTCGCGAAACAGGTTCTTTTTCACCAATTCTTCCAGGTCCTGGTGGGTTGCCGCGATAACGCGAACGTCAACTTTAACCGGAGTGTGGCCGCCAACCCGGTAAAACTCGCCATCAGCAAGAACTCGCAGCAAGCGCGTTTGAATTTCAGGTGGCATATCGCCGATTTCATCGAGAAACAGGGTGCCGCCACTGGCCTGCTCGAAGCGGCCAACACGCTGTTGTGCTGCACCGGTAAACGCTCCTTTTTCGTGGCCGAATAGCTCGGACTCAAGC
>JABDNS010000036.1 GCA_013043705.1 Pseudomonadales bacterium | reverse complement strand
TTCGAAATTGCGCTGGCCTGCCAACGACGCTTTGCGCTAAACGGCGTGGCGGTAGGTTTACCTGAAGCCCAGATAGGCCTGATGCCAGGCGCCGGCGGCACCGTGCGCATGACGCGCTTGCTGGGTATGCAGGAAGCGCTCGGGCTGATTAGCAAAGGCAAGCGATTGAAGGCGGACAAGGCGCTGGAGAAAGGCCTGTTGCATGAGCTTTGCGATTCTGAAGAAAAAATGGCGGCTGCCGCAAAAAAATGGCTGCTGGCTAACCCTGAAGCCAAACAGCCCTGGGATGAAGAAGGCTATCAACTACCCGGCGGGACGGTCAGCGATGAGGCCAACCAGGGCTTTGCGTTTTTCGGCCCGGCCAACGTTTTGGCACAAACCAAGGGGCTAATGCCTGCGCAAAACGCCATTATTGCCTGCGTGGCAGACTCCTCAAGGGTAGATTTTGATACCGCGCAAAAAATTGAAGCCAGGTACATGTTAAGCCTGCTGCTTGACCAGACTGCGCGCAACATGATGCTGGCTTTCTTTGTTCAAATGGAAGCGCTGAACCGCGGTGCCAGTCGCCCCGAGGGCATTGAAAAAACCAGCTTAAAGAAGCTGGGCGTTTTAGGTGCTGGCCAAATGGGTGCCGGCATTGCCACGGCGGCTGCGCAGAAAGGTATTGAAGTGGTGTTAAAAGATGTTAGCCAGGAAAATGCTGACAAAGGCAAAGCCTACGCGGAAAAATCTTTTGCAAAGAACCGTCGCGTCAGCGATTCACAAGCCAAGGAGTATTTGGCGTGTATAAAAGCGACCGACAGTTACCGCGATATTGCCGATTGCGATGTGGTGATTGAAACAGTTTTTGAAGATCGCGGTGTCAAGGCAACCGTAACCAAAGAAGCCGAAGCGGTGATGCGCAGCGATGCGGTGCTGGCTTCGAATACCTCGGCGCTGCCAATCAATGAGTTGTCCGAAGCCTCAAGCAGGCCGGAAAACTTTGTTGGTATGCACTTTTTCTCGCCTGCCGAAAAAATGCCCTTGGTAGAGATTATTGCCGGCGACAAAACCTCGGGCCAAGCGCTGGCCAAAATTTTCGACCTGGGACAGCAGTTGGGCAAGGTGCCTATTGTGGTAAACGATGGCCCCGGCTTTTTCACCTCCCGCGTGATTGGCAAAACGGTAACCCAGGGTGCCGAGATGGTTATGCAGGGTATCAACCCGGTGCTTGTTGAATCGGCGGCGCGCGACAATGGCGCGCCGGTTGGCCCACTGGCAGCAATAGACGAGATCAGCCAGGCAACCGCTTACCACAACGGCCAGCAGCTGAAGGCCGATACCGAAGCGCGCGGTGAGAAGTGGGAAGAATCTTCTACTTCGATCCTGATTGATCGCATGGTCAATGAGTTTGATCGTAAGGGTAAGGTATATGGCGGTGGCTATTACGAATACCCGGAAGGCGGCAAGAAGTATATTTGGCCGGGGCTGAAAGATGCGTTCGCGCCGAATGGCTATCGCGAGATTCCCTACCAGGATATTAAAGATCGCTTGCTGTTCAGCCAATCGCTGGAAGCGGTGCGGGCGATGCAGGATGGCGTGGTAAATAATGTAGGCGATGGCAATATTGGTTCGATTATGGGTATTGGCTTTCCTGCGCAAACCGGTGGCGTGTTCCAGGCGATTAATGCCTACGGTTTGCGTGCTTTTGCCGAACGCAGCCGCGAGCTGGCCGAGCGCTATGGCGCCGACTTTGAGCCGCCGCAATTGTTGCTGGATAGAGCCGAGCGCAATGAGCTGTTCCTTTAGCCCGGTTTAGTGAGCGCTGTTTATTGCAATCTTTAATGCTTTTTAATTTTAGTATCTGCTAGGCGAACTCACCGTGCAGGTACCAGCGTTTGGCCTGTAAATCGTAGTAGACCCAGTAAAAACCCTGCCATTGTGGCGGCGACATTTTATGAGCTGGCCGGTGGCTCGTTTCGAGGCGGGCTTGGGCATTAATATGGCCGCCGTGTTTTGTGCGCGCTTTGATGGCCAGCCCGGCAATAAAATAATCGCGCGAGGCGGCATTCGTCCACCAGTTGCATTGCAAGCGCTGCGGGCCTTTTAGCAGTGATAGCGGCTTGCCCTGCAGTAAAATTTGTTTGCCTTGTTGTTGCAGTGGCAGCGGTTCCTGCAATAACCAGCTGGGTTGTTGCAGGGCCGTTTCATTGTAATTGCCAGCTTCCGCATAGCCATTCGCTGCACGGCTACTGCTGTTCGCTGTTGCTTTCCTGTTTTTCTTCTTCTCGCCCTGCGTTAATTTATTTGCACGGTTGTCTTTGCTCGCATGACTGGTATTGCTTGCCTTGCGCAGCTGCGCCGGCCTGAACGGTACCGGCGCGTTGGCCTGCTCGGGCAGGTGATGGTTGTGCCGTCCTGGCTGCCACAAGACCTCGCTACCCAGTTTGCCGGTGAGCTTGTCGGCCAGCAGGCAAAAGTCGCCGCTGTTGTCGGGTTTGGCAAATAAGTCTAAATGTTGCTGTTGCATGGGAATAAGCTGCTGGCAGTGCAACACTATGCATTCTACGGGTGAGTCGAGCGGGAGTTGCTCGAGCTGCAGTGCGCTCAGCTCGAGCAGGTTGTGGTAGTTGGCTTGCGCGCGAGAAAGATGCACGCGCAGGCTGTGTTTCTTTTTGCTAAATCGCGTGAAGGTCCAGCGGATACTGGTACAGCTGAGTTGGCGTTGCTGCAAGTAGTGGCAAAACACCTGCAGCAGTTGCTGCATAGGGTATTGCAGGTCGCTGTGGCTGCGCAGTCCGTCGATATAAAACAGTTCGCGGTTAAAGTGGCTGGCCGGCTGGTACCAGTTTTGTGGGTCGGGCAATTTTCCCTGCAGCTGCTCAAGATAGCGGGTAAACGCGACATTAAAGCGCTTGGCAATAGTAGCCTGTGGTAGCGTCAGCACATCGCCCAGTGTTACCAGGCCTATATCTTGGCACTGGGCAATGGCTACCTTTTCACAGTCGAGCAGGGCAACCGGCACTTTTGCCAGTTGCAGCTGGTTATGGGCGCGGCTGAATTGATGGTTGTCTTTTTGGGCGCTGCTTTTGTTACTGGCCGGGTTTGCAGTATTGGCGCCGTTTTCAGTATGCGCTGCATGCTTACTTACAGGTTTGAAGCGTGCCATCAGTTCGGCTGCTTTTAACGTGTGCGCCAAACCAAAATGATGGCTAAAGCCCTGCGGGTTAAGCGGGTTACCGGCCAGCTGTTCACCCAGTTGTGTAAGCAATGCGTTCAGGCCATTAAACAAACGCAGGCTGCCGCCGATTTCAAGTAACAAGCTATAGTCGCCACGGCTATTTTGATAGGGCAGCGACTGTGAGCTAAACCGGTAAACCAGTTCGGCCAAATGCGCCAGGCGTTGCTGCTCGCGGCTAATATCGCGCTCAACCAGCACCAGTTCGCCAGCCAGTGCCAGCGCAGTGCTAACGTTCAGGCCCGCTTCAATGCCGCGGTTTTGGGCGGCCTGGTTGCACAGCAGCACGCGCTGTTGTTCAACCACCGCAACGGGTTTATCGCTGGGTTGAAAAACCTCCAGGGGCAACTTGGGTAGGGAAACGCATAACCAGAACACGGCAGCTCACCCTAAGACCATTTGGCCGCGCGCGTGCCCAACAGGGGCAGGGCGCCGCCTGGCCTTTCGCCATGCGGTGAGTATCCGGCAGGTTGGTACACCGGCCAGTTTGCAGCCGGCATAACCGGGCGTTGCAAGCGACTGTGCCAGCTAACACGGGTTTGCTGCCCGCCCCAGCCACCGGGCTGCTTGGCGATGTGTACTTCAAGTTGTGTGTCTTTTGTCTGTTGCGCTCCGTGCGCAGCTTGCGCCCCGCGCGCAATAGCCACCGGCTTAACCAGCAAGCGCAGCGGTGCCGGCGAGGGCTGCTGCAAGGCGCCAGCTTCGCGAAATACGACGACCAGCGATTCGCTTTGCCGCGCGGCCAGCTGTAATTTACGCAGCGCTGTGCTGTTCAGGCGCGGGCGGGTTTGCTTTGCTTGCACGTTCTGCAAAAAAGATTGCCGTACAGTGCTTTGTTCGAGCCAGATAAACACCGCGCTTGCGCTATTGCTTTGCAAAATTTGTTCGGCTGACCATAACAAGCTGGCCGCATCCGGCGGCGCCACCACCCACAAGGCAGGCATGCCCGTATCGTTAGTTGCATTGATCGGCCAGCCCGGCAGATAGGGGATATGCGGCGGTGCCACTAGTACTACCGGTTTGCCGGACGGCGCATGTTGCTGCAATGCAGGCAAAAACAACTGCAGCGCACCCTGGCTAATGCCTTGTGATGCGCCGTGCGAGTTGCAAGGTATTTTAGCCAGCGGCGACAGGCATTCCACTACGTTGCCAATTGGCCAGCCGCCCGCGTGCAACAAGTTGTTGAGCTGGCGAAAACCTGTGCCCAGCACATTGCCTGCCGCATTGCGGGCATGTAGCGTGTTCGAGGCGCGCCAGAGCCCCGGGTGTTGTAGCAGGGCCTCAAGCGCGGGGGCGCGTTGAGGGCTGCTGCCGGAGCTGCTGGCGCTTTTTGAACCGCTAACGCTGTTTTTAGAAAGGTTTTCAGGCATGGTGCTGGCTTTGGTTAAGTACTGTATAAATATACAGTAATTGGAAAGCCGCTGTACAGCTTTTTTATCGCGAAAAGCCAAGCGCTTGATTTTTATTGTGGTTTGCATTGCAGCTGCGCAAAATGCAGCCGATGCCCCGGGCAGCAATTTTTGCCTGCAAGTAAATACGCTATCGTTGTGACCCTGCCAAGCATCGCGTGTACACCACCGGGGAAGCCTTCTTCAATTCAATAAAAGCCGGATTGTTGCATCAGCGAACGTTTAGTGATGCTACACATGCAGTGGCGTATATTATTAAGTACATCAAGCTCTATAATCGCGCGTGTTTGGACACAGCTTTAAGCTACCAATCGCCTCAGTATTATGGAAAACTGAGCGCTTATGCCTTTTACGGGGTTTCTTATGATTTTGGGGTCGAGGTCGATAGAACATTTCAGGTACCACTAGGATATAACTTCTTAATTAAATCTTAGCTAGCGTTACGCGATGTTCTGCATTGGCTAGTTGCGGCGGCAATCAATGGCTAACAGTAGGCTACTTTATCAAGTAGTAAATTTAACTATTCTGTTTTATAGCGATGGTTTGTTAAGCGGTGCTGAATCGGTTTTTACCAAATGACCAGGCTTTCGTCGCTACTCAACGACGTAAGAAACTGTACTTTGTGCGAAAAGAATCTCCCGCTTGGAGCGCGGCCGATTTTGCAGCTGCACCAAAGCGCCAGGATTCTAATCGCGGGCCAGGCGCCCGGCAAAAAGGTGCATGAATCGGGCATACCCTTCGATGATGCCAGCGGCGAGCATTTACGTGAGTGGTTAGGCATAAGCCACGACGAATTTTATAATCCGGAACTGGTTGCTATATTACCCATGGGTTTTTGCTATCCGGGCTCGGGAAAATCGGGCGACCTCCCACCGCGGCCAGAATGCGCACCGGCCTGGCGGGATCAACTACTTGGCCACTTAACTGATTTGCAGCTCACCATTGTGTTGGGTGCCTACGCCCAGAAATACCATTTTGGCCAGGCTGGTTCTTCAGTCACCGAATTGGTGAAATCGTGGCGAATATATTGGCCGGAAGTTATTCCGCTTCCACATCCTAGCCCGAGAAATAATATTTGGCTTAGCAAAAATCCGTGGTTTGAAGTCGAGCTGCTTCCATTGATTAAGCAGCGAGTCTCCGGGTTACTGAGCCGTTAAGATTGAAGCATAGGAAATGAGCAGGCAAGCCATTGCTTTTGTGGTGGTTGCGATAACTAAAGGACCTTGAAGGAGTCTGGGAAGCATGGTGAAAAGATTTGAAAATAAAGTCGCACTCGTTACCGGTGCGTCGTCAGGTATCGGTTCCGCAACAGCAGTGAGAATAGCCTCAGAGGGAGGCTTGATATTTGGACTCGGTCGCGATGAGAAAGGCTTGGCCGCTACTGCGGCTGCGATCAACGAAAAGGGCGGTTCTATTGCAACCTTTCGGTGCGATATAACTGTTCCCGAAGCCTGTAGAGACGCCGTAGCTGAGTGTATTTCGCATTACGGCCGTATTGATATTCTTATCAATTGTGCCGGTGGTCATATTTTTCGTGCATTGCACGAAATTACCGAGGCAACGTGGCTGGGTGATATTGCTACTAATCTCGGGGGTTGTTTTTTTCTTAGCCAGGCCGCTATTCCAGAGCTCATAAAGAACAATGGAAATATTGTCAATATTGGCTCACTAGCAAGTGTTGAGGGCCAACCTTATTCCGCAACGTATTGCAGTGCCAAGCATGGCATTATTGGTTTAACCAAGTCGCTTGCGCTGGAATTTATTAATGAAAGTATCCGGATAAATGCCGTATGCCCCGGGGGAACCAATACTCCGCAGTTTGAGAAAGTTGGCATGCCTGATAACGGCGATATTGATCTTATTATGACAACTGCTGCAAGACGGGGCGTATCGGAGCCAGAGGATATTGCATCTGTAATAGCGTTTATTGCCTCCGATGACGCCAAAGCCATTCATGGAGCAGTTTATATGGCTGACCTCGGTAAGACTATTTGACGCACAACAAGTAAGCAAACTTTGTATAGATATACCAAACAACAGCTGCTGAGTGTCTCAGGAAGATAGGCTGATGCTTGTGCGCGCAATTATTTAGCAGAGGTAGGGCATGAACAAGAAAAGGCTTTTCTTTGTCGCGAGCATTATTCTTGCGTTAGTTTTAAGCGCCAAATTTGGGCTTTCGAAGTACAGGGAAGCAGCCAAAAATAATGATGCCTTTTTTGAAAGTGAAATAATGGCGTTTGAACATGCAGATATGCAGTCACCACCGAAGCCTGGCAGTATTGTTTTTGTTGGTAGTTCGAGTATTCGGTTCTGGAAAACGCTTGCAAGTGATATGGCGCCTTTGCCTATTATTCGTCGGGGCTTTGGCGGTGCGCATATGTCCCACGTGCTCTACAACTTCGATCGTATAATAATGCCTTACCAGCCGAAAGCGGTTGTGGTGTTCGTTGGTGGCAACGATATTGGTTCGGGCAAAAGCGCGCAGCGTCTAATATCTGATTATCAGAAGTTTATTGATATGCTCGAAAAAAAGCTGCCCAATACAGACTTATGGATATTATCAATGAAGCCCTCCAAAGCGCGTTGGGAGCATTGGCCGCAGATGCTGGAGGTAGACAAAGCGCTAAGCGCTGTCGCGCTCCGTGACGATAAGATCACTTTTGTGGATGCGGGTCAAAGTTTGTTAACTGAGGATGGTCGTCCTGATGATGTTTATGTTTTCGATGGTTTGCATTTGAATCAAGAGGGCTATCGCCGCTGGACTGATGTGCTCAAGCCGCTCCTGCTAGATAAGTATATTTCAGATAGTTAAATTACAGTGAGTGCAATTTTGTATGTGTGCAAGCAAGGAGTATTATTAGAATGACTATTGAGTCGTTGGTAGAGTTTTTGGGCTGGTGCACCATTTTGAACTATGCGCTTCTTATTTTTTCTACGCTGATGCTTGCCACCAAAAGTGGGGATTGGGCGAAGGGCATACATAGCAAGCTCTTTAAAATACCACAAGAAAATTTGGATGCGCTCTACTTTAGTTATTTGGCTAATTACAAATTAGCTATTTTTATTTTCAACCTGGTTCCCTATATAGTGCTTAAAATTATGGGCTAGAACTCGGGTTTTTATCCACACTAAGCAAAATAATTTGATACAGGAAGCATACGATGCTAAGTAAATCCGTACTCGTTTTAATTGCGGTTTCATTTTGTGGATATGGCGTGTTGGCTTTGTTTTCGCCCGAAACGATTTCACAATATATTGGTTATGGCCTGTCGGGGCCGGATGCTCGTATCGAGCTCGTTGCAATGTACGGCGGATTTGAAATTGGCCTGGGCTTGTTCTGTTTGATGGGTTTGGTGAAGCAGGAGATAGAACGTCCAGCGCTACTGGCAGTTGTGCTAATGGTGGGTGGCCTTGGTGTAACCAGGGCAATCGCGTACTTTGTTTCAAATCAAACCGTAACAAGTTATACCTATGGCGCGCTGGCTTTTGAGCTTACTGTTACAGCTTTGGCGCTGGCGGCGCTGCTAATAACAAAAAAAACTAATAAAGCTGGCTTCTAGCGAAAGTAGAGTTCAGCATTTGCATGCGAAACTGATTCTGGAAATAGAATGAAAAAACTTATTTTTCTTAGCCTCGCTCTGGTATTGCTGCTGGCCGCCTATTTATTCGGCACGGTCAATGCTCGAAAAGTTGTATCGCTGCCTGCTGCAGGGTGGGCGGCGGAAAGCGACGCGGCTCAGGCATGGCGAGAGTTTGGCGCTAGCATGGAGGCGGCAGCGGCTCGTATATATGCTGCGGATATTGAGCACGCTGAGCGCTTGGAAGGGCTGCACTACCTGGCCCAGCTCGCTTCGGTCTCGCTTGAGATGAAGCTTACTAAAGGCAGTGAGCAAGAGCCCAGGTTTACCGACTGGATGGGCGACTATCGCAAGTTTCTGGGTGATAGCCCCGATGCCGTCTATCACACAGCGCAGCTATCTCCGGAATTTCGATACCAGGTTAGTGGTAACCGTGGCGATGCGGAATACCTGGGATTTATACTTTATGGTCGGCAGCTAAACGGTTGGAACCGGGCCACTGCGAACCTGTCCGGTAAAGATCTGAAATTTGACAAGGCGGGCAATTTTACCATCTTACTCAGTAAAACAATTCCGAAGGATGCAGCGGCAAACTGGCTACAACTTGAAGATGATACGCACATGATTATGGTGCGCCAGTACTATCATGGTCGTGATGGCAAGACTACAGCCAATCTGGATATACAAAACCTTGATGTGCCCGAGTACTTGCCGCCGGGTGAAGTGGACTTGGCAGCAGGACTAAACGCAGCTACCACGTTTTTCAACGATACCGTTGATGGCGCTTTCGCCCTAACCGCTATGTTGGCAAGCGAACCTAATAGCTTTGATCCGCCGCGCAGTTACAATGCTGATTTTGGCGGTATCTTTTATCCAACCACCGACAATGAGTACTACGGGGGTTGGATCTACCTGGAAGACGACGAAGCACTGATTATTGAGGGAGCGGTGCCAGATGCCCCATACTGGGCGGTGTCATTGCAGAACCGCTGGATGCAGTCACTGGATTACGAACATTACCAGGTTGCGCTGAATGGCCAGCAGATAAAAACTGACAACGGCCGTTATCGTGTTGTGGTGTCTCACCAGCGGCCACCGTCTGGAAATTGGCTGGATACTGCTGGCAAGCGCGAGGGTTTGCTGAGCATTCGCTATCAGTTATCAAAAAACAGCGAGAAGCCAAGCTTAAGGCTGGTGAGGTTTAATGATCTTTAGTGTGCGGCGTTTCCCGCCTAGGCTTAGGTTGCTCTTTTTAAAAGGATATAGCCAAGTCACAGCAAGCAGGCACGCCTGTTGAGTCCGTTATGCGGAAGCTATTTTTACTGGTATACCCTTACGTAATCGATAATCATTTTCTGTGGGAATATCGCGTTGTTCGGCGTGCCGCCCAGGCTGCCTCCCACAGCAATGTTCATCAAGAAAAAGAACGGCGCCCGAAATTCGCTTAGCGCCGAGCTGCTAATGTCGATAGTGTGGAAGGGCGTCGTGGCGTCGTCGAGATACCAGCGAATAAAGTTGGAATCCCAAACGATACTAAATACGTGGAACTCATCGGCAAAGGTTCCCGAAGACAAAGTAGGGCACCCCCCGGTATCGCCACAGCCGTAGCTTGCATAGCTACCGTTGTTATCCCAATGCACCGTACCCAGAATCCGGTTTTCTTCGCCGCCAATTTTCTCCATTACGTCAATTTCGCCGGCTTCAGGCCAGCCCTCCGAAGAAATGCTGTCACCGAGCATCCACAGTGCAGGCCAGGGGCCCAAGCCTTGCGGCAATACCGCCCGAAAATCGATACGGCCATATTGAAACGACTGTTTGCCCTGCGTTTTCAAGCGCGAGGATGTGTAGTTACGGCCGCCAAAGCTTTCGTTTTTCGCTTCGATAGTAAGCCACCCATTGGCAACAGCGGTGTTTTCTGCGCGATAGTATTGCTGTTCGTTATTGCCCCAGCCACACAAGTTTGGACAGCCGTCGCCAATTTCATGCGTCCAGTTCGCTGTGTTGAGTGAGGTGCCATTAAATTCATCGGCCCAGACCAGCGTCATGCCCGGATAGGAAGTAGGCGCATCGTAGCCACCAATAAAGCCTATTTCACAGCCATCGCTTCCAACCGGTGTATTGGCAGGTGTGCCCGGGCACTGGTCAGCGCTATCGCCTACGCCATCATAATCGGCATCGGGGCCAAGCGCGCCGCCCACGCCGTACACGTCCATTTCATAAATTGAATAGCCGTATTGCGTTGTGCGTGTAATTCCATACATTTGCACGTAGCGGTAATTGCCGCTAATACTTACCGTGTCCATGCGATGATTCGCCGAGGAGCTATTTGATTCGCTCGCCAGCACCGTCCAGTTACTGTTGTCATTAGAGCCGCGAATTTCGTAAGTTGCTGCACTGGCAACTTCCCAGTCGATAACGACGCTGCTTAGGTCTTGGGCGGAGCCCAGGTCAAGCGTGATCCAGTTAGGGTCGTAGAAAGCTGAACCCCAGCGCGTGCTGTTGTTGTTGTCTATTGCTTTGTCAGCGGTATAGCTACCCTCACCGCTACTCGCGGAAGCCGAAACGACGGATAATAGCGTTTGCTGCGGCACAGTACTGATATTGCCAACTAGCTGTATTCGGGTTGGGCCGGCCAGCAACTCGGTGGACAATGCCAGCAGTAGCGTGGCTAAAAGGGAGCGCATTGATTTGAACGCGTTCATTATTTATCTCCCTTTTTTGGTAGCGCAATGCTGTTGCGGCGCCTAACTTGTGTAGCACCCAGCGAAGCTAGCAGCAGCCCCAACAGCGCAAAGCCCGGTAGCCCAAAAACGGGTACTGAAACTGGCGCGTTCGGGCAGGCCGCTGCTAATGGGTCCGGATCGCAAGGATCACTCGAAGAGGGATCACTCCTATCTTCAATACCATCGCCGTCGGAGTCTACCTGGCCGGGTATAGAATCCGCTGAATCGGGATCGCTACCGTATGCCACTTCCAGCGAATCCGGCACGCCATCACCATCGTTATCGGTGCCGCCAGGATTTGGCGTAGGTTCGCCTGTACCAACAAATCCTTGGGCTGCGGGCGCGCTGCTTACAACTTCTAAAGGTACGGTGAAAACAACATCAATGGGCGCGCCTGCGGCCAGGCCCGATACGGTAACTGTCAAATCGCCGCTTGCGCCATTCGACGCGCCAGCTGCAATATTAAATTCAAGCGCGGCGAGGTCACTGCCGCCGCCTGCAACCGAGCCAGGCACAATAGAAGCCGTTGTCGAACTAACGAAAACAGGCGCGTTATCGGCAATACTGATGGAGTGATAAACTGCACCGGGGTTGTCGTTCAGCAGCAGCATATAAACTTTATTGCCAGTGGTATTGGCTTCGACATCGTACGCCCGGGCAGGTAGTGCGCCACTTCCAATTAGGATCATGACCAGGCCCGCAAGCGCGCGTCGAAGCTTGCTTATTTGCATGTATTGGTTTCCTGCCACGTAGTAGGTCGCTGTCTTATGTAGCAAACTACGCTTGGCTGGCGCAGTCGGCTTCAATAAGGAACGAGATAGTGCTCGAGAAATGCTACGTACTGTCTATTATTCGATCAATACCGATGATAATAGTTTGAATTTGCTACGAAAAACAGCCATCTGAGATAAAGCGGCCAGAAAATGACTTTAAAGCGACTCATTTTGGTTAGGCTGGCCTGGAACGGCCGTAAGCCACGGCGTTAACCATATGCGATGATTGCGGCACGCCAGGAGTGAATTCGCTATGAAAAAGCTGAAAAACGAGAAAGAGCTGGTGAAAAAAGCCATCGCTGAGGGTATGAAGTATGGCGTTGAAAGGGGTGTGGTTGAATTTGAGCCCACCGACTCGGCGAACGAAAAAATCGAGTACATTTACCGCTTGTTAGTGCATGACAAGGTGATTCAACCTGTTCCCCAAGAGCAAATTTCACAGTTGGCTATGCGTCACAAGTTGGCGATTTGGGCTTCCAAATTGAAATAATCAGTTAGCAGTTAGCAGTTAGCAAGTGTAATTCAATGTTTCCCAACGCAGTCGCCTATGCCATTCTGTTTTTTGTGCTGCTAGTGCTCGCCAAAGCGTGGTGGATTGTTCAACAACAAGGGCGGCGCGCATGAGGCAGTTTAAATGGCCAGTGCTGTGATGCGGGTTATGTTGCTGGTGTTTGCGCTCTTATCAAGCGCTTCCTTACAAGCGGATTGTGTAATCTTATTGCACGGCCTGGCAAGAACGGAAGGCTCGCTTAAGAAAATGGAAAAAATGGTCGAGGCAGCAGGGTACCAGGCTGTAAACAAAGGATATCCGTCCAGAAAACATTCAATCGCGTTGTTAGCTGGCCAGGCCATTGCTCCCGCATTGGAAAACTGCTCAAATTCCACAGCCATTCACTTTATTACGCATTCATTGGGCGGCATTCTGGTTCGCCAATACTTGTCTGAGCATGAAATTCCAAATTTGAAAAGAGTGGTTATGTTGGGCCCGCCGAACCAGGGCAGTGAGGTAGTAGACAAGCTGGGCTGGTTGCCGGGCTTCGGGTTTCTAAATGGCAGGGCGGGATTCGAGTTGGGAACGAGTAGTGAAAGTGTGCCCAATCGTCTTGGTGCTGCGAAGTTCGATGTAGGCGTAATCGCGGGCACCAGTAGTATTAACTGGATACTATCAATGCTAATTCCCGGCGATGATGATGGCAAGGTTTCTCTGCAGAATGCGCGCCTCGAAGGCATGAATGATTTTATCGAGTTACCGGTCACTCACCCGTTTATGATGAAAAACGACAAGGTAATTGAGCAGGCTATTTTCTATCTGGAAAATGGTTTTTTTCGTAGAGATGACGTGGTAAACGTTAATTGAACAATTGAAATCAGTTGGGTGCTACGCAGGATTGCTGTCAGTTGTGTCCCCGGTATCAGGTTGCCCAAATAGAGTGTGTTTTAGTTGATGAATCTGTTGAAGCTGCTTTGGATCGCCACGTTTCTGGCGGTATTGATCTGGTCTGGCGTAAACCCAAAGGATCAACTTACCTGGTTTTTGGAGGTTCTGCCGGCAATGATTGGTTTGGTACTAGTGGTATCAACCTATCGCGGGTTCCCGCTCACGCCGCTGCTCTATATGCTCATTTTGTTGCATTGCATTGTGCTTATGGTCGGTGGCCATTACACGTATGCAGAGGTGCCGCTGTTTGACGGATTGTTTGGTGCAGAAAGAAATAACTACGATAAAGTTGGTCACTTTTTTCAGGGCTTTGGGCCTGCTATTTTGGCCAGGGAAATATTAATTCGAAAAAGGGTAGTGAATGGGGGCGCTTGGCAAGCTTATATCATTGTATCTATTTGCCTGGCTTTTAGTGCGTTTTACGAACTTATTGAGTGGTGGGTAGCACTGCTCAGTGGTGAAGACGCGGAGGCCTTCCTGGGCACGCAAGGTTACATATGGGACACGCAATCCGATATGGGGTTGGCATTAGTGGGCGCCTGTTTGGCCTTGCTTTTACTTTCTCGTTATCACGACCGGCAGCTGAAAGGTTTAACTTAAGGCACGCGTTAGCTAGTATCGCCTTAGCGCGCTAGAAATCCGCCATCGATTACCAGCTCACTGCCGTTCACATAAGTAGATTCGTCTGAAGCTAAGTATAGTGCGCCATACGCCACATCTTCGGGAATGCCTAACTTTCCGGCCGGTATTGCTTGTTGTACCATGTCCCAGGCTTCCGGCCCCACGCTGTCCAGGCCTTTCTCAACCATTTCGGTTCGGATAAAGCCGGGATGTACGGAGTTCACGCGCACAGCGTAGCCTTCTTGTGCGCAGTATAAGGCTGCAGATTTAGTGAGTAGGCGTATGCCGCCCTTGCTGGCGTTGTAGGCAGGGATTTTCGGGTCGCCAACCATTCCTTCTATTGAAGAAATATTAATAATTGAGCCGCCATTTTTTTTCATAGCCCGCACAGCCATCTGGGTGCCCATAAAAACTGCGTCCAGATTCACCGCCTGCGTGGTGCGCCAGCCTTCCAGCGTTTCATCTTCTATCGATGCGGTTAAGGCAATGCCTGCATTGTTAACCAAAATATCAAGCTTGCCAAAGCTGCCCAGTGTTTCCTCAACTACCTGTTGCCATCTTTCTTCATTAGTAACATCTTGCTGGATGAAGCGGCAGCGATCGTTGAACTGTTGGTTAATTGTCGCCGCTGCTGCGTCACCAAGCTCGACTTGAAGGTCGGTTATTACCACCTTGGCACCATGTTCGGCAAACGTTTTCGCAATCGCGAACCCAAGCCCCTGTGCACCACCGGTAACGAGGGCAATTTTATTGGCAAGTCGCATGGTTATCTCTCTAGCGTTTAATTTATTGGATGCTGGCAGTTATTGCAGATAATTCTATCCGAATTGTAAGCTGTCTTTCAAAGCTGTGAGGTAGAAATTGCATAGCATCCGACTCGGGCAGGCCGTAAACTTACAGTTTTAGATTAACTGATTCTGGAAGCTGCAGGTTTGGTCTATATCAATGCATTATTTTTTCGAAAAGCGATAGCATGATTGCTTTTCTGAGCGCAATTTTGGCGGGTATCGCGGTGGGTCTTTCGCTGGGGCTTACCGGTAGTGGCGGGTCCCTATTTGCTATTCCGCTGCTGCTCTACGTATTAAATATGGATATGCAGTCAGCCGTGCCCATTTCGTTGCTGGTTGTAGGGATAACTGCGTTGTCGGGCGCCGTTTCGGCATTGCGTACCGGTTTGCTACACCTAAAACCAACGCTGGTGTTTGGCGCGGCGGGAATCGTTGCGGCGCCCGCCGGTTTAAGGCTGGGTGCCCTAACGCCCGATATATACCAAGAGTTTGCATTTGTTTTGTTGGTATTTGTAATGGCCGGGCGCATGGCCATTGAATCAGCCAAACCGGGGTCTGCAAGGGTGGTGCGTGCCAACCTGGAGTTACAAGGCAACAGCGGTATATGTCGCTATGCCAAAGACGGCCGCATGGATTTAACCTTGCCGTGCATTGCTGCGCTAGTCTTGGCCGGCGGCGTTGTTGGCGTGTTGAGCGGCTTCTTGGGCGTGGGCGGCGGCTTTCTTATAGTGCCGGCACTTATGTATGTTATTCGCATGGATATTTCGTTTGCAATTGGCAGCTCGTTAACGATTATCGCGATGATTGGCATCACTGGCGGCGCGTTGGCGGGTTTGTCGGTATTGCTTTCCAGCACGCCTGCAATATTGTTTGGGCTAGGTTCGTTGGGTGGTATGTTTCTGGGCCGTATGGTGGCCGGCGATTTAAGCGGGAAAATGTTGCAACGGGTATTCTCGCTCATGTTGCTGGCTACGGGGCTATTTATGTTGTATCAACTTTGGGGGAACATCAATGTTGTTTAGGCAGTTATTCCATCAAGAATCCGGAACCTATACTTACTTACTCGGTTGCGAGGAAAGTAAAAAGGCGACGATTATCGATCCCGTACTAGAGAATAGCCAGCAGTACCTTAAGCTCATCGAGCAACTCGATTTGAATTTGTCTATGGCTATCGACACACATACGCACGCCGACCACGTGACGGCCTTGGGTGAGTTACGTGATTTAACTGGATGCACGACGGTTATGGGAGAGCACAGCAAGGCGGATTGTGTTTCGAAGACTGTAGGCGATGGTGATGTTCTGGAAATAGGGTCAATAGAATTGAAATGCCTGTACACGCCTGGGCACACCAACGAGTCTTTCAGCTTTGTCAGTGGCAACAGGGTTTTTACCGGTGATGTATTACTTATTCGCGGTAGCGGTAGAACGGATTTCCAGGGCGGAGACGCGGGGGCATCATGGGATAGTATACAAGGCAAGTTATTTACGCTGCCCGAACAAACCTTGGTATACCCGGCCCACGACTACAAGGGCTGGACTGTTAGCAGCATTGCCGAGGAGAAAAGACATAACCCGAGGCTTACAGGAAAGAATCGGCAGCAATATATCGATATTATGAATAATCTTGATCTTCCCGACCCCAAGATGATGGATATTGCCGTGCCAGCCAATTTGCGCTGCGGGAGGTCTTCGTGAATACGATGACGTTTTCTATTTACAGCGCATTGGCTGGTGGCGCATTGATTGGTTTGGCGGCCGTTGCAATGATGGCCACCATTGGCCGCATTGCCGGGGTCAGCGGTATCCTTGCGAATGTTCTTAAGCCGGCCTCTGCATTGCATTGGCAGTGGGCCTTTGTAGGCGGCTTGTTGGCGAGTGGTTTGTTCATACACTGGCTAGTACAGCCTGTAGTTATCCAGGTTCAGAGCAGCAGCGTAATGCTCGTAGTAGCAGGCCTGCTGGTAGGTTTTGGTACCCGCCTGGGTAGCGGCTGTACCAGCGGGCACGGTGTTTGTGGCATTTCCAGGTTGTCGCCAAGATCATTGCTTGCCACCGGAGTTTTTATCAGCTTTGGTGTACTCACTGTATTTGTTCTGCGGTTTTTTTAAGGTGTTTTGCGAAGGAGTATATGGATGAAAGGCACACTGTCGGCCTTCATTGCGGGCGCTATCTTTGGTATCGGTTTGATTGTTTCCGAAATGGTTAATCCCGTGCGCGTTATTGGTTTTTTGGATTTGGCCGGGAATTGGGACCCTACGCTGGCCTTTGTCATGGGCGGCGCACTGTTGGTAACAGCTATTGGTTACAAGATTGTACTTGGCCAGCCGGGGCCTGTTTTCAGCGCCGAGTTTGAGCTACCAAAAAATAAAATAATTGATCGCAAATTAATTATTGGTGCCGCCATGTTCGGCATTGGCTGGGGGCTAAGCGGTTTTTGCCCCGGGCCTGCGCTGGTCGGTTTGGGAACGCTCAAGCCGGATATATTACTGTTTGTAATTTCGATGATTGCCGGTATCAAACTATTCGAATGGTTTGGCGAACGTCGTGCCGGGTAACCAGCCTAAAAACCTTCTACCTGGTGCACTTGTTTCCATATTAGGCCAGGGAACAGGCGCCGCATGATTGAACCAAAATAAGTTTGCTTGCCGGGGAATACCAGGAACTTGCCTTTTTCCAGGCGTGTTTCGATTTCGGCTAGCACTTCTTCCGGCGATATCGGGTCACCCGATTGATCTAACATTTTGGGCCAAGCGGTTGCTTTGCCCTGGTCGAGTAGTGGCGTGGCTACTGGCGGGGGGCACACACAAGCAAAGCGAATGCCCGAATCGCGGTTTTCGTGGTATAGCGTTTCGGTAAAAGTTAGCACGGCAGACTTGCTGGCAGAGTATGCGCCGGTAAGCAAAGTAGGAATAACACCGGCCATCGATGCAAAGCTAATGAAATCACCGCGGCCGCGCGAGACCATGCCTGGTATAACGGCCTTGGTAATGTTTACCAGGCCGCCAAAATTGATGGCCATAATTTTGTGCATCACCGCTGCATCCTGCTCGAGTATTTTGCCAAACGGCATTATCGCGGCGCAATTGTAGAGGCGGTCGATGGGCCCGACCTCGGATTCCGTCTTTGCCACAGCGGCATTCACGGCTTCCTCATTGGTCAGATCAACTGCCTGGCTATGAATATTGTCATAACCCTCAGCGGTTTCAGCAAGCCCCGACGCATTTACGTCGAATACCACAACTTGCGCGCCCTGTTTAGCCAGTTGTCGCGCGGCGGTACGGCCCATGCCGCTGCCGCCGCCGGTGATGAGTGCAACCTTTCCTGTAAATGCCATTTTTGCTACTCCCGCTCTCTTTCTTGATAGGATGGGCAGGCAAGATAAAGGAGAGTCCTTGCCAAATCAAATGTCGGCCTGTAAAGAGTATGTGAATGTCTGCTGTTAAGCCCAATTTTCTGTTTTTTGTCACGCGCGATAGCTTGCTGTTGCTGGTTGCGGTGCTGTTATGGTTTGGGTTGGCTGAAAGCCAGCGCGACGCTACCGCGCTGGGAGATTTTTTTGGCGTAATCGTTGGTGCTGCGTTGGTGCTTGGCGCGCATTTGTTGCATGAGTGGGGTCATTTATTGGGCGGCCTGGCAGGGCGAAGCGCAATGCGGCCTGCCGACTCATTTTCAGCGTTGAGTATCTTCGCATATGCGCCGCGAGAAAATTCGATCCAGCAATTTTTGCTGATGTCTTTTGGCGGTTTTGCGTTTACCGCAGCGGTGGTCTGGTTTAGCTTTGCTGTATTGCCCGACGGTTATTTGGCCACCCATATTGCGCGTGGCTACGCAGTGCTGCAAGTGGTGTTAGCATTGTTGCTTGAAGTACCACTGGTTTTTTGGGCGTTAATACGTAAAGAAATACCGCCCATTGACACGTGGCCGAACTTGGGTTCTTTAGTGCCTAAAGCTTTGCTCCGGCGCTAAAGCCGGCTCGATGGCTGAGATCCAGGCGCAATAGAAATGGTCTGCGTTGTTACGTTTATAGTTAATCAAAATTTTTGCAGGGGTTTTTTAATGACGAAAAAAGTGATTCGACCGCAAACGTTCTTTGTTGCGTTGATGCTTTCGCTGGTGAGCACGCATGTTGCCGCATTGAATATTGCACTCACCAATGACGATGGCTGGGACTCGCAGGGCATCCAGACATTGCGCGCTGCATTGCTTAGCGCTGGGCACAAGGTCACGTTGGCGGGTTCATCTGAAAACCAAAGCGGCTCTAGCGCCGCGATTGATTTCGGCCAGGGCAATGTGCTGGTTACCAAAAAATTTGAAGATGGCGAAGCGGCGCCAGGTGGCGATCAGTACGCGGTTTCGCTAAGCAGCGGTGCTGGTGCAGAGCCTGCTACGGCAGGGCAGATCGCGATTGCAATAGCGGGGCAGGGTGGCGCAGCAGTCGACCTGCTCATTTCAGGTACCAATGCCGGCGCCAACGTAGGTGCTTTTACCAATGTCTCCGGCACCGTGGGCGCCACAATACATGGCATTTCTTTAACCACCGGTGCGCGCCTGCCCGCCATTGCAATCAGTACCAACGAGCCTCAGCCAATGCTTTTTTGCCCGGTAGGGAATCGCGCCCAGTGCGAAGCGGCTAACCTCTCGCATTTCGAAGTGGTAGCCGACTGGATGATCAAGTTTATCGCGGCGCTGGAAAAGCAGCCTGGCAAACTAAAGAAATCCAAGCGATTGTTGCCCGACGGTATAGCGCTAAATATCAATTACCCGGTTAGCGATGAAATACTGGGCGTACAATCGAATGTGCAAGGCCGGTTGCCATCGATGGCGGGTCGGGCGCTGGGTTTACCGCTGGGCTGTTATGGTGATTGTGCTGGCGCAGCAGTTAACGAATCCATTCCCGCAGGCGTGCTTGAGCCAAAAGTGCTTGATGGCGTAGAGGAACGCAAGAATGCAGATACCGCTGCTTTCGAGGGCGGCTATGTATCGATTGTTGTAATCAACACCGACCTGACTGCTAGCAAGGCTGAACGCAAACTTATTTCTCGACTGGTAAAAAACCTGAACGCAAAATACTAGGCGTTGTTTTCTGTAAGTAATCTATTAAACACCGACCGCGCTTCTTCCAGGCGCGCTATTACCGGGAAATTCGGGTCGGTGGCCCATTGCGTGGTTAACAGGTTAAGCGTCCCCACAATCATGGTCGCGATAATTTCTGATGAAACCGGCGTATTGACTTCACCATTCGCGCGTCCGGCCTCCAGCAAGTGAATAAAACTCCCCATCGCGCTTCGTCCGATCTCTTCATGCATATCCGTGCCTGGGGCAAGCATAGTGGGCGCCATTAAAATGATTTGCCGGTCAACATCGTCGAATTGTGTAAAACTTTGTTCAACGTAGTCGATCATGCCGCTAATTCGCTCGGCGGTTGTCCGGTGTTGCGTTATTAGCGCGGCCATCATCGGCTCGGTTTGGTCGTAGATCCGCTTGATGCCCATCTGCGCCAGCAGTTCTTGCTTGTTACTGTAGTAGCTGTAGAAAGTACGCCTCGCTACATCGGCCGCATTGCAGACCTGCTCGATGGACGTAGCGTCTACGCCCTGGTCATGGAACAGCTGGTAGGCCGCCTCTTCGATACGCGCACGGGTTTCCAGTTTACGCCGCTCGCGCCGGCCAGGCTCGGCCTCGGCGCCATTAGTCGTTGATTTTTCAAGGTTTTCCATAGCGTCTCTGGGCTTTACGGGGCTTGCTTGTGCGCCGGAATATATATACACTTGCGCAAAATTGCACATCTGTATATAAATAGCAAGTCAACATACTTCTAATTTACCAACTCCTACACCGAGCCCGGGTGGTTTTCTATGTCCGATCGTTTACTCGTAGTTTCCACCGATTGTCACGGTGGCTTGCCAATTGGCGATTACAAACCATACGTGGATAGTAAGTACCACGAAATGCTCGATATGGCGGTGCCGATTCAAGTGGAGATGATGGACAAGGCCGAGCAGCAGTTCCTGATAAAAGAAATTAATGATGCCTGGCGTGAGCCGATAAAAGATCGTTTGGCTGGCGCCTGGGATTACAAGCAACGCCTGAACATGCTGGCGGAAGATGGCATCGCTGCTGAAATTATTTTTCCCGATGGTATTACCGAACAAAATACGCCGCCCTTCGGTGCGGGATTGGGTTTGAGCCCGAAAGACGCGGTTCCCGAATTGCAGTGGGCCGGCGCGATGGCACACAACCGTTGGTTGGCGGAGTTGTGCGCCAATGATCCCAAGCGACACATCGGCGTAGCCTCCATTCCGTTACTGTTCGATGTAGAACAGGCTATCGAGGCAGTGCGTTGGTGTGTTGACAATGGTTTGCGTGCGGTGATGTTGCCTACGCTATGGGGAGAGTATGACGCTTACCATCATGTTAAGTACGATCCGTTCTGGCAAGTTTGCGAAGAACTGGGCGTGATTATTCATTTTCACTCCGGCCCGGCGCCAATGCATGAAATGTTTGGCAAATCTTTTCCGGCCAAAGATGAGTCGGCAACTTATCCGGGCGGTATGGGAATTTATGTATCCGAAGTTATGTGGTGGTTGTACAGGCCTTTAACGTACATGATTTGGGGCGGCGTGTTCGAACGTTTCCCTAAACTAAAGTGCATGATAGTAGAGGGCGGCACTTTGTTTATGCTGCCACCGTGGTTGCGCTTGCTAGATCATAATTACACTGATGTGCAATTCTCGGCCAAGCTTGGCGATTTTCGATCGCATTTGTCCATGGCGCCCAGCAAATATTTTGCACGTAACTGCGGCATTGGCGCTTCATGCGTGCCGCGCCGGGATTTGGATTTACACGAGCATCTGGGCACAAGAACAGTTATGTGGGGTAGCGATTTCCCGCACCCGGAAGGCACTTGGCCGAATACAGCCACTTACTACAAAGAAACTTTCAGCGGTTTTTCCGAAGACGCAGGGCGCAAAATTCTTGGCGGCAATGCAGTGGAATTTTATGGCTTGGATAACACCTACTTGCGCGGTGTCGCCGACGACATTGGCCCGCAAACATCAATTTTTAATTAGCAATTAGCAAGGAACCAATCCATGAGCCTTATCGCATGCGAATCTACAACCAATGTGCTGCCCAACTTCCCTATGGGTTGGTACAGCCTCGCCCTGAGTAGCGAGCTGCAAATTGGTGACGTTAAATCAGTGCACGCCATGGGCCGCGAGCTGGTTTTGTATCGCACCCGCAGTGGCAAAGTTGCAGTAGCCGATGCTTATTGCCCACACCTTGGCGCGCATCTTGGCGTAAATGGCCACGTGCTGGGAGAAACCATTCAGTGCCCCTTTCACGGCTGGCAGTTTAATACCGACGGCAGCTGCGACAGTATTCCGTACTGCGATAAGGTGCCACGCAGCGCGGCGTTGCAATCGTGGCCGGCTTGCGAAGCGAATGGCGAAGTTTACATGTGGTATCACGAGGAGGGCGCTGATCCGCAATGGCAAGTGCCGGTGGTGACACAGTTTACGGATGCTGATTGGACGACACCGCGCCGCGTTGAGTTTGAAATACCCGCGCACGTGCAGGATATCGCGGAGAATAGCTGCGATCCGGTGCATTTCCAGTATGTGCACAGCCAGAATGAAACGCCTGTCTCTGAGATCAGCATCGATGAGGACGGGCGGACAATGCATTTGAACGCCGAGATGGAAGGTACGCAGGGCTTGGGTATTAAACATCACCTGCACTCTGAAATTCACCAGCCAGGGCTGGCTACCGTGCACCAGAATTTCGGTCCGGGCGCCGAGCTAATGCTGTTGAATACGGCTCAGCCTGTGTCCAAAAACATGACGCGCATGCGCTGGACGTTGGCGGTCACCAAGCCGATTGAGGATGTGGCCGGCGACAAAGCAATGGAGGGCATTATTGCTGGCCTTAGTGACGATGCGCCAATTTGGGCCAATAAAGTGCACAGGCGTAAACCCGTATTTTGCTCCGGCGATGAAACGCTAATGACCTACCGTAAATGGGTTCGCCAGTTTTATATTGAACAATACCCCGAAACTTCCACCGCCTAAGCGAGGACACGATGCAGGATTTTAAAAACAAAGTAGCTGTAATCACCGGCGGTGCCAGCGGTGTTGGCCGATCGCTTGCGTTTAGTCTTGGTAAACGTGGTGCCAAAATAGTTGTTGGCGATGTTGACAAGGATGCCATGCAAAAAATTGAAGCAGACCTCGCCGAGGCAGATATTGAATCGGTGGTGGGCTTTTGTGACGTTACCAGTCGCGACAGCTTGGGTGAGCTTGCCAAAAAGGCTATCGACAAATTTGGCGGCATTGATCTTGCCTTTGCCAATGCGGGCATTAGCTCGGGCGAGTCGGGCGCCATGTGGGATTACTCAGAAAAAGATTGGCAGTGGTGTTTCAACGTAAACCTCTGGGGCGTTGTGAATACCATTTCCGTTTTGGTGCCGCACTTATTGGCGCGCGATGGGCAAACGCATTTTATTGTTACCGGTTCGGGCAACGGCGGGCTAATTGTGCTGCCCGACCAGCCTATATACACCGCAAGCAAGGCAGCGGTGCAGGCGGTAACGGAAAACTTGCACAACCAGATGCTGGCCGGAGAAACCAACGTAACGGTAAGCGCATTATTTCCAGGCCCACACGTGGTGGAAACAGGGCTGTTTAATTCGGGCCGCGTACGCCCGGAAGAATTCCAGAAAGGCGACGGCAATGTGAATTCAACAGGCATTACCTCGGTAGATGACTTGCGAGCGATGTGTGCAGAGTATGGGATTGACTTAAAAAGCACGCACCCGGATGAAGTGGCAGAGATGGCCGTTGAGGGTATAGAAAAAGACCAGTTCTGGCTTTTAAAAACCACGCCCGAATCGGAAGCTGCGATCAAGCGCCGGGCAGACAATGTTTTAAATCGCATAACCCCTGTGCCCGAACAGCTGGGCAGCTAAACAATATTGTATAGGCAGGCAGCTCCGTGTTGTAAATAATCGGTAGCTGCAAGCCGTCAATCAATCAACAAAAATCTAACTAACAGCGAGGAACACTATGGACTACCCAGAATTCAATTTAACAGGTGGTGATATATTTCACTGGCCGATGTTAAAGGTCAGCTATCGCACCGACCCTGGCTGCATTGCAGAGTTGCTTCCGCCTGGCATTAGCCCGGGAGCCGAGCCCATTGTTAATGTCACGATTTATAATTTCCCGGTTCCGGACGTACCCGAGCACGGCGTGCTGACCACGGTAAACGCCGATTACGAGGGCATAGAAGGTGAGTACACCATTGGTTATGGTATCGACCAGGAGTCGGCGATCTTTATTAGCCAGCACCAGAATGGCCAGCCCAAATATCCCTGCGAAGTTCAATATCATCGCGTAGGCAAGAACGTGGTCGCGCGCTGCATCCACCAGGGCTATACGTTTATGGAGTTTGAAGGTGCGTCAACCGGCCCGGCTGAGCACCCTGAAGATTTCTCGCAGAACGAATGGTGGGTCAAGTATTCGAAAGCAGTTGGCGCTGCACCGGATGAAAACTATGATTTCCCGCCGCACGTAGTGCATGTGCGTAGCGACTATGGCACCGCGCATTGCGAAAATGTAGAAGGCAAACTGGTACTGCGCGACAGTCCCTGGGATCCGTTTGCAAGCCAACTGCCAATGCGCGAGCAACTTTCTGCGCAGCTGTGGTGGCCGATATTTAAAAACCGGGAAATTAAACTCGCCGGCAAGCTCGACCCAGCCGAGTTTCTTCCTTATTCGGATGTGATTTCCGGCTCGCGTTGGCCTGGAACCATGGGCGGCCCAAAAAGATAGTACCGCGCCTTTTATTCTCCATACGGGGACAACTACCATTTCAACACGAATTGGTAGCTGTCCCCTTTTTTTGTTCGGCGTATAATTCTTTATGGTTAAAAATCGAGACGGCTGGCAGCAGCTTAACCAACAACTTACAGCGCGCGAAAAAACTGCACTGGCGATGGGCGGTGAGGAGCGAGTTGCTCGCCAGCATGCCAGGGGGCGCCTCACCGCGCGCGAAAGAATCGCAAAGCTGTGCGATAGCAACAGTTTCTGTGAGTACGGTTCCCTTGCAGGAGGCAACCACCCCGACGGCTCGGCGCCGCTTGCTGCCGATGGTGTGGTGGGAGGCACAGCGCGGATTGACGGTTGCGCAGTTGTCGTAATCGCTGAAGATTTTACCGTGAAGGGCGGGTCAATCGGCCATCCTAACGCAGCCAAGCGGGCAAGGATGGTTCGCTTGGCCAGCGAGCAGCGCCTGCCGCTTATTCTTATGCTCGATGGCGCGGGCGAGCGCGCTGAAAACCAGACCGAGCGCTATCCGAATATTCCGAATGACCTGCAGTTAGTTGCCGATTTGCAAGGCATCGTGCCAGTGATAACGCTGGTGCTAGGTACTTCCGCTGGGCATGGAGCACTCACCGGCGTATTTGCAGATCTCATTATCATGCTAGATGGAGCGGCAATGTTCACCGCAGGACCACCACTGGTGAAGGGGGCGCTGGGTATAGAGGCAACACCGGAGCAGTTGGGCGGTGCAAAAATGCACACAAGTGAAAGTGGCGTTGCGCACAACCTGGCGCGCAGTGAGCAACAGGCGTTCGATATGACGCGTCATTATCTTGCGTTGGTTAGCGGGCCACTCGATACGGCATCTAGTTTAGGCGTGCGTCGCGAAACCGGCGCGCTGCTGGATATCATTCCACCGCAGGGAAATCTGGGCTACGACATGCACAAAGTGCTTGCCGAATTGGTCGATCGCGATACGCTGCTAGAACTGCAACCGGACTATGGCAGTAACATCATTACCGCGATGGCGCGCGTTGGCGGCCACAGCTGTATGATCGTTGCCAACCAGCCGGCGGTGCAAGCCGGCACCATTAATAGTGATGCGGCAAATAAGGCGGCACATTTTATTGGCGTGGCGAACCAGCGCAAGTTGCCGTTATTATTTTTAATTGATAATCCTGGTGTGATGCCAGGGCCCACCGCTGAGAAAAGTGGTGTACTACGCGCGGCCGCGCAGATGTTCATGGCTCAGCGCCGTTACAGCGGGCAAAAAATTGTTGTGACCCTGCGCAAGGCATTCGGCTTTGGCAGTTCGGTAATGGGCATGAACCCATGGGATGGGCAAACTATTAGCATGGCGTTTCCATCGGTGAGCCTGGGCGGCATGCCGGCGATCTCTGGTAGCAGTGCGGCGGGTGCTAGCAAGCAGACTACGGCACAGATTGAAGAGGTGCAATCGGGCGCTTGGGTGCCAGCCGATGCCATGGCATTCGACAAGGTTATCGCGCCGCAATTTTTAAGAAATGAAATCATCGATGCACTGGAGAAGTGCAGTTTGAGGCTTTGATTTATTATGAATAATGAAAATAGTGCAGGCAGTGCTAGAGAAATAGAAAACCTTATTTACCGATACGCCGAACTTATCGACCAGGGCGAGCTTAAGGGATGGGCTGCACTGTTCGAGCACGCCGATTACTGCGGGCAAGATGGCACCGTGTTGGCACATGGCGCAAAAGACGTTTATACATTGCAATGTAGTTACCTAAGAATATACCCGGACACCGGTACGCCCAAAACCAAGCATGTTACGACAAACGTAATTATTAACATGAATGAGGCGGGTGATACCGCCACATCGCGCTCGTACTTTACAATTTTCCAGGCCACCGGCGAGCTGCCCATGCAGCCAATAACCGCAGGTCGCTACAGCGATAGTTTCGAGCGCGTCGATGGCCATTGGCGTTTCAGAAGCCGCCAGATCATACTCGAGCTAATGGGTGACTTGTCAAAACATTTGCTTATTGATGTAAGCGATACGGTAAAGGACTCATGAGCAATCAACTTAAACACATGCGTTTTGGGATTGTTGTTTTGCTCGTGCTTGGTTGTGCCAGTGCAGTACCGAATGAACTGCTGCGCACAAGCAAAACCTGGGAAGGCGGAGAAATTGTCTACCCGAGCGGAGAGCCGGAGGTTACTTCGGTGAAGCTTAGTATTGCACAAGGGCAAACCACCGCTTTTCACTGCCACCCGGTGCCAACGCTGGGCTATATATTAACGGGCAAAGTTAAAGTCGAGACGCCAAGTGGCAAGCACGTTATTTTGAATAAAGGAGAATCTGCGGTTGAGGTTATGCGTACGCTACATCGAGCCACCGCACTCGGAGGCCCTGTAGAAATTATTGTTTTTTACGCTGGTGCTAAATCCATACCAAATACGGTGCTGCCTGCAAACGATCCAGAACATCATTACTGTAGTGCCCAGCCCAGATAAACCTGACACTGATAAACCGGGCCGGGCAGGCGAGAAGCGGCTGCCTGCCAGTCGCTTTGGCCGTTTCGGCCAGGTGGCGAAGTTGGCGGGTGGTGTTGCTGGTGGAATGCTGGCAGAGGGTGGCCGGCGCCTGGCAAGTGGCAAGTTGCCTAGCGCAAAAGATTTACTGCTCACGCCAGGCAATGCGAAGCGCGTTACAGCGCAGCTTGCCGAAATGCGTGGCGCCGCCATGAAGCTCGGCCAGATGTTGTCGATGGATGGCGGCGATCTATTGCCGCCGGAACTCGCCGAAATTCTTTCGCGCTTGCGCTCGTCGGCGTATGCAATGCCCACCGATCAATTGCATAAACGCCTGTCACGTACTTTTGGCAAGGACTGGCGAAGTTTGTTTGCCCATTTCAACGAGACACCCATAGCCGCAGCATCAATCGGCCAGGTGCACCGCGCCAAGACACTTGATGGCGCCAATATCGTATTGAAAATACAATACCCTGGCGTTGCAAAAAGTATCGATAGCGACATCGACAACGTAGCGACCTTGCTGCGAGTAGCTGGTTTGATTCCCAAGGCAATTGATATCCAGCCATTGCTGGACGATGCCAAGGCGCAGCTGCGCGCCGAAGCGGACTATGCGCGAGAGGCGAAACATCAGCAGCGCTTTGCCAATATGCTTAAAAATGACCCGCGCTTTTTGGTGCCGAAGGTTGAGCAGGCGTTCAGTGGCCATTCCATTTTGGCCATGGATTATGTGAACGGCATTCCTATCGAGAACGTTGCCGGTATGTCGCAGGCCCGGCGCAATGAAGTTGCCACTGCCATGTTTGAGCTGTTACTTAGAGAGTTGTTCGAGCTACACTACATGCAAACGGATCCGAACTTCGCCAATTATTTGTATGATGCCAGGCACAAAAAAATTATTTTGTTGGATTTTGGCGCAACGCGGCGCTTTAATAATGCTTTTGCGAAAAATTATATGCAGCTTTTTCGCGCCGCAATGCATTCAGATGACGATGCGCTTTGTATAGCCGCCGGACAAGTGGGTTACTCCGTGGGTGAGCCAGGCTCTGCCTATCGCAGCTTACTGCTCGAGTTATTTAATACCGTGCTGGCGCCTTTTCGCAATGATGAGGCGCTTGAATTTCCGCTGGCAGGCATGATGGAGAGCCTGGGTGCGCTGGGGGAGCGTGCGCGTGCTCACACGGATTTCTGGCAGGCGCCACCCGCCGATGCACTGTACTTGCATCGCAAGGTAGGCGGCATGTATTTATTGGCCAGTCGCCTGGAAGCCCATGTGAATGTGCATCGGTTACTGCAGCCATGGCTAAACAAGCTGTGATATTTCCTTTCGCAGCGCACACTATGGCCCCATTAAATGTAGTGGAGGCGCCATGAGCGATGTCTATGTGCAAGCTAATACCGGGCATAGCATTGAGCTGGCAAATGACTCACAGCTTTCGGTGGTTAGCGATATCCTGGGCGATGCATTCACGCATGACCCAGTATTCGCGTGGTTCGCCGGGAACCCGGATATTTATGCCGCGTTCTTTCGCGCCGAAGCAGAGGCGCTCTATAAGGATTATGGAGAAATATATATTAGTGGCGAGCATAGTGCTGCGGCGATGTGGCTACCGCCTGGTGTTTCTTCAAAGGTGCCGCTGCATTGGCGATCGTTGCTGGTTTTTTGGAAAATTTTTTACAACGCCGTAATTCAAGGCTGCCGACGCGGTTTGTTGATCGATCGTTTATGCGCAGAACATCATATGCGCGAGCCACATTATTACCTGCATGCCATTGGGGTTAAATTAGATTATCAAGGCAGCGGCATTGGGTCCGCATTACTCAAGCAAGGGTTGCTCGACTGCGATGCGCAGCATATGCCAGCTTACCTGGAATCCAGTAACGAAAAAAATAATCCATTGTATGAACGCCATGGGTTTGAGGTGCAATCAGCAATTCGCGTGCCTGATGGTGGCCCAACACTCTGGGCCATGAAAAGAGCGCCGCGATTATGAAAATCTGGGTCGATGCAGACGCCTGTCCGGTTGTTATTAAGGATATTTTGTTTCGCGCCGCCGAGCGCACAGGCACACAGCTTACGCTGGTGGCCAACCAGTTTATGCAAACGCCGCGCTCGCGTTTTATTAGTAGTGTGCAGGTGGGGGCTGGCTTTGATGTGGCCGACAACGAGATTGTCAAACGCTCGGCAGAAGGTGACCTGGTGATTACCAGTGATATACCACTGGCCGATGAAGTGCTAAGCAAAGGCGCGGTGGCGCTAAGCCCGCGCGGTGAATTATTTACCGCTGAAAATATCAAGTCGCGTTTGAATATTCGCGATTTTATGGAAACGATGCGTGCCAGTGGCGTGCAAACTGGCGGGCCGCCTGCCATGGGCGCAAACGACAAGCAGGCCTTTGCGAACCAGTTGGATCGCTGGTTGGCAAAGCGGGCTTAGTTTAAAGGCCATGCCCTGGATTGCTTAATAATTATTATTCTATAACATTGATTGCACAACGTTGAATACACCGCGCTGTGATAAAATGTTCGATAGGAAAGTTTTAATACGCTACCTGCTGGTAAAAAATCAGCAGCTGATATGAGGATACAACATGTTTAGCCATATTATGCTCGGCGCCGACGATATGCAGGCGTCGAAGAAATTTTACGATGCCATTTTGGGTGCGCTGGGCTATGAGCCAGGCACGCTTGACGATAAGGGTCGCTGTTTCTGGTTCACTGCCAGCGGTGTATTTGCAATTACGCCGCCAATCAATGGCGAGCCGGCTTCGCATGGTAATGGCAGCACCATCGGATTTGCTGCAAAAAGTTCTGAAGCTGCCGAAGCATTCCATGCGGCGGGCGTGGCCAACGGGGGTGCTAGCTGTGAGGAGCCCCCGGGCATCAGGGAAGGCGGGCTAGGTAAGATGTACCTGGCTTATTTGCGAGATCCCTCAGGAAATAAAATCTGTGCGCTACACAGGGTAGTGTGAAGCGTTTTTGGCAAAGATGAGGTAGGCGTTTTTCAGGTATTAGCTGTTACAGCTTGGCGGCTATAGATCTACAGCCGCTACGGCACGGTTCCTGCCGTCATTTTTGGCTGCGTATAGCGCTTTATCGGCAGCGGCGATACCTTGTTCGCAAAACTTTTTCGCTTCCTTGATGTAAAGCTCGCGCTGGTTAATCGCATTGAGCTCCATTTCAGGGTCGAATGAATGGGTGCCGATGCTTACGGTTATATGTCCGAATGGCGAGTGCTCATGTTTGATGTTGGCGTTAGCTACGCGTGTTAGCAAACGCTGTGCGGCATTGCGCGCGGCTTCCAGGTTAGTTTCGGGCATGAGTAGCAGGAATTCCTCACCGCCGTAGCGATAAAGCCGGTCACTACCGCGCACTGTATTGTTTAGCGTACTGGTTACGGCGATTAGCGCTTCGTCGCCTGCCTGGTGCCCGTAATTGTCGTTGTAGGGTTTGAAAAAATCTATATCCAGCAAAGCAATGCTGTAAGGGCGGTTATAGCGTATCGAAAGTTCGTGAGTTTGCTTGAGGTCAATCTCCATTGAGCGGCGATTGCCAATGTGCAGCATGGGGTCAGTAAGGCTGAGCTCCATGAGTTGCGCATTCAGGTCACCTTCATTAGCTTCACCGCCAAGCAGGGCGGCCTGCAGTTCGATCTGGTTGTAGTTTGCATCTACCAAGTCGGAGTAGGTGATAACACCAACCAAATGCTCCTCTTTGTCGAGTACGGCAAGGTGTTTGACGCGCTGGCTGCGACACAGCACCATTGCCTCAAACAGTGAATCACCCTCGTGCACCGACACGAGTGTTGGTGGCGCCACGGCGCGTGCGGTCACGTGGTCAAGCCCCTGGCCGGCGTGGTTGGCAAGGAAGTGGACGATGTTGCGCTCGGTGATAATGCCGACCGGAAAGCGCTCTGCCAGTTTTTCTTCGGGGGTATCTTCTTCGCTATCCATAACCATTACGCAGGAGATATTTTCTGTGCGCATGGTTTTCGCTATAGGCAGGAGTTTTTCGTTGCAATTCACATAAGTGACGTTGCGCGACATAAATTCCGATACTGATAAATGTTTGGCCATGATTTGGGCTTTTCTTCTGCTGCGTCTGATATTCCCGCTATTTAAACAGTGTAGTTCAGCTCCGCTGTTGTAAGATGATCAAAATTCAAACGGTCCGCAAGCTAATCCGGGCTTTGTAACCAGGGCGCATTACTAACGTGAACTCGTTCTCACCACTGCCTGCACGCTTGACCCCGCTGCGACATTTGCTTGGCTATTTGCTGCGCTACAAGTGGCGCTGGAGCGCCGCGATGTTTGCGCTGGTGTTTACTTCGGTGCTGTCGCTATCGCTGGGGCAAGGCCTGAAGCTGCTTATAGACTCCGGTTTCGGGGAAAACTCCGGTGCGCTGCTGGATCGAGCGGTAGCGCTGTTGCTGCTGCTAACGGTGCTATTTGCGCTCGGTACTTTTGTTCGTTTTTACCTGGTGTCATGGCTTGGCGAGCGAGTCTCGGCCGATATCCGGCGCGACGTGTTCAATCATATCGTCTACCTTCACCCCGGGTTTTACGAAACAAACCGCAGCGGTGAAATTGCATCAAGAATCACAACCGATACAACCTTGTTACAAACGATTATTGGTAGTTCCATTTCAATGGCGCTGCGTAGCGCACTGACCTCTTTCGGTGGTTTGGTGATGTTGTTTATCACTAATGCCAAACTGATGCTGCTCGTTGTTGGCGCAGTGCCGCTGGTTTTATTGCCGCTGGCAATACTTGGGCGGCGAGTAAAAAAACTTTCGCGTGCCAGCCAGGACACGGTGGCTGACGTTGGTAGTTACGCCGGCGAAATAATCCAGCATATAAAAACGGTGCAAAGTTTTACTCGTGAACCTGAAGAGCAACGCGCCTTTGCTGAGCAGGTAGAGCGCGCTTTCGATGTCGCTCGAGTGCGCATTCGCGTGCGCGCGTTTATGCTGTCGATCGTTATGTTGATGGTGTTTGCCGTTTTGTCGGCGATGCTGTGGGTGGGTGGGCACGACGTAATTGCAGGAGAAATGACCCCCGGTGACCTGGCGGCGTTTGTTTTTTACGCCATGCTGGTTGCCATGGGTGCGGCGACTATTTCTGAGGTCTGGACCGAACTCCTGCGCGCAGCGGGCGCTACCGAGCGGCTTGTGGAGCTGCTGGATGTTGAGCGTGAGATAACAGCGCCAAGCGGCCAGGTGTCCGGGTTTGGTGACAGGCCGCGAAGCAATGCCGGCGCCCGGATGGACGGCGATCGACATATGCTGGATTTTGACGGAGTGCAGTTTGCCTATCCCAGTAGGCCCGAAACGCCGGCGCTTTGCGGCGTTGATTTACAAGTTGAAGAGGGCGAGTGTATAGCGCTGGTAGGCCCCTCGGGGGCAGGCAAGTCGACGCTGTTTGAGCTTTTGCAGCGCTTTTACGACCCGCAGCGAGGCGCGATTTTTTTTCACGGCTGTGATATTCGCCAGATGGATCCGGCGGAATTGCGGAGCCAGATCGCGGTTGTGGCGCAACAGCCAGCGTTGTTTACCGGCGACGTGGCCAGCAATATTCGCTACGGCAGGCCCGGCGCGACAGAGCAGGAAGTTATTGCCGCCGCGCGCGCGGCCAATGCACACGAGTTTATTGCGCAGCTGCCCGAAGCTTATGCCAGCTATCTGGGTGAGCAGGGCGTGCGCCTGTCGGGCGGGCAGCGCCAGCGAATTGCGATCGCCAGGGCGATACTAAAAAATCCACGTTTACTGTTACTTGATGAAGCCACCAGCGCGCTGGATTCGCAGAGTGAACACCTGGTGCAGCAAGCACTTGATGAGCTAGTAAAAGACCGCACCACGCTGATTATCGCGCATCGTCTATCCACGATTTTGCATGCGGATAGAATATATGTGATGGAGTCAGGCAAAATTGCGGCGGTAGGAACGCACCAGCAGTTGCTGCAAAAATCGCCACTTTACGCCCGGCTGGCGAGCCTGCAGTTCAGGGATACGCCTTTGCAAGCGCCTAACCACGAAGCGGAATGAACAGTACGTTATGGAAACATTTTTTTGGCACGACTACGAAACCTGGGGCATTCGCCCGGCGCACGACAGGCCGTCGCAGTTTGCCGGAATCAGGACCTCCGCCGACGGCTCGGTAGTTGGCAAGCCTGTGAACATTTTTTGCAAACCGGCGCTGGATACGCTGCCACATATGGAGGCGTGTTTGGTTACCGGTATCACGCCGCAGCGTGCCGAGCGCGAGGGCGTTTCCGAGCGCGAGTTTTTTGCAGTTATTCACGCCGAGTTAAGCAAGCCGGGAACTTGCTCGTTAGGCTACAACAGCATTCGTTTTGACGATGAGTTCACCCGATTCGGGCTTTACCGGAATTTTTATGATCCGTATGCACGCGAGTACAAACAGGGCAACTCGCGCTGGGATTTAATTGATGTTGTGCGTAGTTGCTATGCGTTAAAGCCAGCGGCGCTAAGTTGGCCGCTGCGAGAAGATGGCATGGCCAGTTTTCGGTTGGATCGACTGGCGCCGGAAAACGGGTTGAGCCACGAAGACGCGCACGATGCGCTTAGCGATGTAAGGGCTACGCTGGCACTGGCTATGCTGGTTCGCGAGCGAGAACCCGGGCTCTACCAACACCTTTACGGACTCCGCGATAAACGCGTTGCCGAGCGGGCACTCAAGTTAGGCAGTGGCCAGCCACGCTTGCACATAAGTGCACGGTTCCCCGCTAGTGAAGCTTGCGCGTCGTTGATTCTACCGCTTTGCAGACACCCGGTTAATAAAAACGAGGTGCTTTGTGCCGATTTGCGATATTCGCCGACGCCACTCCTGGATTACAGTGCTGAACAGCTGGCGAAATATTTGTACACGCGCGCTGACCAATTACCCGCGGGGGTGCAGCGAATCCCGCTCAAGTCGGTGCACATCAACAAAAGCCCGATAGTGCTCAGTACAGGCTTGTTAAATGATGAGCTACTGCAACGTAGTAACATTGATGTTGCACTTGCAGAGCAGCATCGCCAGCAGTTGCTCGGTGCTGAGGGCTTGCAAGCGAAGCTGCAGGCAATGGCCAGGCAGAATCGATTCGACGACAGCGGGCAGGATGCTGAAGCAATGCTTTATAGTGGTTTTATTGGCGATCGTGATCGGCAAACCCTGCAGGAAATCATGTCTCTTAATGGTGATGCGCTGGCCCAGCGTACTTTTGTTTTCGAAGACAAGCGCCTGCCTGAGTTGTTATTTCGCTATCGCGCTAGAAATTTTCCCGCTTCGCTTAGCGAAAGCGAGCGGCAGGAGTGGCTTGAGTATTGTCGCGACAAATTGCTCGGCACCGAGGCACCCCTGTTAGCTGAAATAGAGAAAGTAGAGCAGGTAATTGCCAAAAACACCGAAGCTGGCGCTAGCGCACTACTTGTGTCTTTGCGAGAATATCTGCTCCAGCAGCGGGATTCACTGCTCTGACCTGTATGCAAAGAGCGACTTTTTTAAGCATTCTTAAGTTAATATTCGCTATATATGTTTAAACTCTCAGAGAAAATGCCCACTCGCGATGACCTGCCATTACGGTGGCTTGCGGCGTTAATTTTGCGAGTATCGAACTGGAAGTTTTATGGTGAGTTACCGAATGAGCGCAAGGTTGTTGTTTGCGCGGCGCCGCATTGCAGCAACTGGGACTTCGTCTTCGCGGCGGCACTGATTATCTATTACCGTATCGACGTAACCATAATGATGAAGCAGGAGGCGTTCTTTTGGCCGCTGGCGAATTTTTTCAGGCGGCTGGGTTTTGTTCCCATCGACAGAAAAGCACCACAGGGGGCGGTCGGTGAAGCTATCCGGATTATGCATGAGAGCGAAAGCTGCTGGTTGGTTATGACGCCAGAGGGAACCAGGAAGCGGGTAAAACGCTGGAAGTCAGGTTTTCTCAGAATTGCACACGAAGCTGATGTGCCTATTTCGTTGTTGGTGCTGGATTACCAGAACAAGCTTATTCGCTTTGAAGACCTCGTACAGCCCTCCGGTAATATCAAGACGCAGCTGGAAGAAATTATGGCCAAATACGATAAATACAAGCTCAAGTACGATTAGCGTTAAAGTCGAGAGGCTGCGGTTTTTTGCTCACCCAATAATCAATTTGCGGTTTATCTTGCCATTGCCGTCAATAAGCGCCTTCACATTGCTCGGCAGCCTTGCGTGAATCCAATATACTTAATCTTCAGGGTGACAGTTTTATTATCAAGTAATTGGCGCCCCATGTGAGTCTTCGGATAACGGACAATAATTCGTGTTTTTCTATCAGGCATATAACGGCGCAATCGGTTGCGCTCGCAACAGTGCGTGTTCGGCAAAGCCTGAAAATGGATTTTGCCGGCCTGTACTCACACTGATATTCGCTTGGGTGCTTTGCCTGGATTTGGCTGCCGCAGAGTCGAACACGGTTGTGCAAAGCTATACAAGCTTGTGGGAGAGCACAGCACAGCGCTTTGGTGAAACTGCAGACTTCCTGGCACCAATCGGCAGCAAGGCCATTGTAGAAGAGATCAATTGGCTAAAGCGCAACCGCAGTTACCTTGAGCGAGTAACGCGTCGTTCCGAGCCCTATGCTTATCACATTGTGCAGCGCTGCAAGGAGCGCGGTTTGCCATTGGAGTTGGCATTGGTGCCGATGATCGAAAGTGCTTACGACGCTTTCGCGTATTCGCCCGGTCGCGCTACCGGCCTATGGCAGTTTATTCCAGCCACTGGCCGGCACTACAAGCTCGAGCAAAACTGGTGGTATGACGGCAGGCGCGATGTACTCGCCTCTACCGAGGCCGCGCTCGATTACCTAAGCTATCTACACAATCGCTTTGACGACTGGTTATTGGCGTTGGCGGCCTACAATGGTGGCCCGGCCAGGGTTAGTCGCGCCATCCGCAAAAATCGTAAAGCCGGCCTGCAAACCGATTACTGGTCTTTGCGTCTACCCACAGAAACTTCCCGCTATGTGCCGCGTTTGTTGGCGTTGCGCGCAGTACTGAGCGACCCTCAACACTACGGCAAGGCTATCTGGCCGGTTGCCAATGCACCTCACTTTGAGATTGTAGAGCTCGACTCCCAAATTGACCTCGCACAAGCGGCCAAGATGGCCGGCATTGAAATGCGTGCATTGTATAAATTGAATCCGGGTTTTAGTCGTTGGGCAACACCGCCCGAAGGTCCGCATCAATTGTTGCTGCCGGTGGAAAACGCGGGTCGTTTTGCAAGTGAGCTGGAAAAAACCAATAGTGCAGACCGACTGAAGTGGCATCGCTACGTGGTAAAGACCGGAGATACGCTGTCGGGTATTGCGAAAAAGTTCTCCTCAAGGCACCAGCTGATTGCCAGGGCGAACAATATTCAAGCGCATCGGATACGCGCGGGCCAGGCTTTGCTAGTCCCGGTTGCCAGCGAGTCAAGCGCACATTATGTGCTGAGCGAAGACCAGCGACAATTGGCACTGGGTTCGCGCTATCGCGGTCGCGAAAAATCCTGGTACACGGTTAAGCCGGGTGATAGTTGGTGGAAGATTGGCAAGCGCTACAATGTTTCGTCAGCAACGCTGGCGCGCTGGAATGGTAAGGCTGCAGGCGATACGCTGTTGCCCGGCAAGCGCCTTGTGGTTTGGCGCAAAGCGGCTTCGAAGAATTCAGGTCGCGCAACGGTATCACGCAGCTTCACCTACCGTGTGCGTCAGGGTGACAGCCTGTCGCGCATTGCCTCGCATTACAATGTGAGTGTTTCTGAATTACTAGACTGGAATGATCTTGCGCCAAAAGAATACCTGAGGCCGGGCCAGCCGCTTAAAGTGAAGGTGGCTGTTGCTGGCAACAACTAGTAACGGCTACAGCTGTATTGTTGTTGCGGGTTGTTCAGCGCAATGAAAAATCGCAAACCAGCGGCAGGTGATCAGACAGCGTTGTTTGCGGAATTTCAAAATTCTCAATTTCTATACCATCCTGGTACAAAATAAAATCCAGCTCCATCTTTGGTCGCCAGCTTGGAAAAGAGGGCAGGTGTTCTTCGTTGGCGCTGCGCATACCTGCGGCTTGCTTAAATAAGGTAAGTTCCTTATCGCCTGCAAAGGTATTCATGTCGCCGGCAACGATAACCGGTTTATCGGTTTCACTAATCAGGTCATACAGGCGTTTTAGCTGCAGCTGGCGCTGTTTGAATTGCAATGATAGGTGCACCAGGAAAATCGCGTAATGCTCCATTTCCAGTTCAATGATGAGTTTTTTGACGCCTTCATCAAAATAGTGAAAGCGCTCGCCGTGAATAATATCGTTGGCAAGAAACGCGTTGCTTTGTTTTCTAAGAATAGGCAGGTACTGGTTTATCGAGTTCTTGCCATACTTGCAGCTATAGGCTGTGTAATGGCCCAACTGTTCGGCGATAACCTCAGCTTGGTTGACACGACGCGCGCGCAATGAGCCGCAATCTACCTCAACAAGGCCGACGATATCGGCTTTGAATTCCGCGATGTAATCTGCGACAGCTTGCAGGTTGGACTGGTTACCAATCACATAGCGCGCACCATGCAAAGCCAGGTCGCGTTTGCGTACGGTGCCAATGCCATAGCATATATTGTATAAAACCAGACGGGTCACAATTTGCCGCGCTGGTCTGGAATAATTAGCATCAATGCTTGATCTCCTGTTTTGTCTGCTGCATTCGCATCGCTTTTTGCTGCATTTGCGTCATTTGCATCTTGATTCGGCGCCAGCAGCTTTATTCTAGATGCAGAACAAGAACTCTGCCCTGTGGCCATTATGCCGCAGCCAGTGCTCGGCAGTGCGCCATTCAGGACAACATTTTTCAACCAGCCGCCAAAACGCTCGCGAGTGGTTGCGGTGGCGCAGGTGGCACACTTCATGTGCAACGATGTAGTCGACCACTGTCGTCGGCGCCAGGACCACAGCAGGATTGTATTGGATGTCGCCTGCCGATGTGCAGTGGCCCCACTTTGAGCGCGTATAGCGGAAGCCAATTTCCCCTAGTGTGCGATCGAGTGCTGTGGCGGCCGCAAGCTGGCGCGTTGCGCGCTGCATGTAGGGTGCTGCAAGCGACGTTAACCAGCGGCGAAACAGTTTCTCTGCTTTGTCTTCGATTCTCTGGGCACCAGTTTCAGTAAGGCTCAAGGTGACTAACTTGTGCTCCATGCAGGCATCAATACGGCTTCGTAGCGCGGCGCCGAGGATGTTAATTTCTATTCTAAACTCGGCGCCCAGGGCCTGGAATGTGGCGCCATCGAATAAGCGAATTTTCTCTTGTTGCCGGCGCGTATCCTCCGCGAGCTGTTTTGTCACCCAGCGCTGCTTTTCAATAATAAAGCTTTCAATGTCATTGATCGACGCATAATGGGGTGCGCGGACAATTAATTGTCCATCTTCCACACCCAAACACAATGTTTTGCGCCGGCTTCGGGTTAGCGCGTAGCCGGGTAAAACCTTTTCGGTGGCTGGCTGCGCTGTTGCTGTTTCTGCGGCTGCCGCAGTTGCGCGTTGTTCCGGCGTGCAGAAAAGCGGCAATTGCTCGGCTGCCGCAGTGCACTTTACTTGCATCGGCCGCTGCGGGGGATTGGTTTCACGCATGGCGGCTTAAACGTCGTCTGGCATACGATGGGGCTCTAGTTCTATGGCGCTTACCCGGTTGCCCAGCATGGTAACAAGACCGACGTAGCGCTCATCTCCGGTTGATGTAAATTCGAAGCGATAGCGCCGCTCCAGCGTCCGTTTGCTTGTCGTCGATGCTGCCACCGAGCTGCGCAGCGCAATACCATTTGCGCTGACGCTTTGGTCGAGAAACTGCACGCCTAACTCCGTGCAGCGCTTGCGTGCAGCGACTGTGGCCAGTTCGCGTACCCGCAGCGCAGAATAGAAGTACAGCGCGGCAGCGACGGCCAGGAAAATGAGTAGGATCTTGATTAAAAACATGCAGCCATTATCGCTTTATTGCGCACGCCATCGTAGTGGCAGATTGAAGTAGTTATTATCCTGCGCAAGGCCGGCTAGCGCTATGCGAATAATTTAATACTACGCGAAAGCAAAGCGGCAGCCAAGCGAGGCGGCGTATGCATGCAGCTGCGGTATACTGTGAGCCAACACAGCGAACACGCCTGCCTTTGTACGAGGCTCTTTAAGAATTGCGGGTGTCGCTTGGACAGTTCGATGCTTAGCTTGTTCAGTATTTGCTTGCCATGGTTGTCGAATAGGCAGGTAGTCAATTAAGCGGGTAGTCGGGTAGTACGGTGGTAGGGTAACGGGGCAGGGGGCAAACGTTGTCGTCAAAATATTTACCCAGTGAAGCCGCTCGGCCCATACTCATGGCTGCGGAAAAGCTGTTCGCCGAGCAGGGGCTGGATGCGGTATCAACGCGCATGATCGCCCGTGCAGCCGGGCAAAAGAACAATTCCGCGCTTCAATATCACTTTGCCAATCGCGATAGCCTGGTTGAGGCAATACTCGACTACCGGGTCAGTCCCGTGAACCAGCAGCGCCTGAAACGTTTGCAGCAGTTGCAAGCGATTGAAAAACCCATATCCACTCGCGCACTGGTCGAGGTCTTTGTTCGACCTTTCGCGGAAGAGCTTTTAAAGCCAATTGTCGATACTTATTATGTTTCCCTGCTCGCGCAGCTGTACGCCTACCAGCGGGGCAGGGAGCTGTACTTGCGCGATCGTGAGCGAGCCAGGGCCTTGCACAGTATTAGCGCGCTGCTGATTCGCAAGCTCGCACCACTGCCGCAGCCTGTGGTGCATTTGCGCTTACAGTTTATGGGCAGGCAAACCATTAATGCTGTAGCCGAGTGGGATGAGGCGAGGCGACAACAAAGCATAGAGCTCGACGAGCGTACATTGGCGTGGCGAACCGAAAACCTGGTGGATTTCATTGTGGCTGGCATGCAAGCGCCGGATAGCTCGGCAAAAATTCTGCGCAGTACCGCACGCGCGGAAACTATTTAGGCGGAGGTTAGTCGTTTTGCACATAGCACTATTGCTTACCGGGAATGAATTAATGCGTGGCGACACTGTTGATTCCAACTCATCCAGGATTGCACAAGCACTGGCAGCTTACGGTTTTGATATCGCTTGCAAAGTAACCGTGGGTGACGACCTGGAATTGCTGGAAAAAGAGCTGGCTCGCCTGGCCTCGGCTTATCCTGCAGTGATTGTTAATGGCGGGCTTGGACCAACCGGGGATGATTTAACCGCCGAACTACTGGCGCGTCTGTGCAGCGTTGAGTTGGTGGAAAACCAACAGGCGCTGGCACATTTGCAGCAATGGTGTGAACGCCGGCGTTTCGAGCTGAACGAGTCAAATCGCAAGCAGGCGTGGCTGCCGGCGGGCGCAGGGGTTTTGGCCAACCCCGTGGGTAGTGCGGTCGGGTTTTGGGTCGAACACAGCGGCTGCCTGGTGCTGGCCACACCGGGCGTGCCCAGCGAGCTGGAAGCGATGCTGTCTGGCGATGTGCCGTCGGTGTTGCAGCAAAAATTTCCTGTTGCCGAAGCGCGCTACATCCGCCGGCTCAAACTGTTTGGGGTAGGTGAGTCAACACTGCAGCAACATTTTAACGATAACCGTGGGCTTTGGCCGCCCGCGGTTGAGCTGGGCTTTCGTGCGGGCGCACCTTTGCTTGAGATAAAGCTGGAGGTTCAAGATCGCGCGCAGCTACAGGCGCGGGCTGAAGCCGAAGCGTTGCTACGCGAATGGTTTGGTGACTACATTATCGGCGAGGATGACACCAGCCTGGCCGAAGTGGTGGTGCAGGCACTTCGCAACAAGCGACAAAAATTGACACTTGCCGAGTCCTGTACCGGTGGTGGCATAGCCGCGCAGCTGACATCGGTGCCGGGCGCGTCAACGGTATTCGAATGTGGTGTTGTTAGCTACGCAAACCATATCAAACAGAGCTTGCTTGGCGTTGACGCAACTTTGCTTGCGCAGCATGGCGCGGTCAGCGAGGAGGTGGCGATAGCGATGGCCAGCGGCGCGCTGGCTTGCAGCGGTGCAGACTATGCGATTGCGGTAACGGGTATTGCCGGGCCCGGCGGTGGCACTGATGACAAGCCGGTAGGTACCGTATGGATTGCCTGGGGCCGTGCTGCGAATCTACACACCGCGCACTTTTGTTACGCGAGCTCCCGAAAAATGTTCCAGACGATGGTGCCGGCTATCGCGCTCGATTTGCTGCGCCGCGAGCTGGCGGGCAATGCCAATGCCACTGTTCCCAATTACTTTCGCCTGCGTCGAAATTAAAGCGCTAAGGTATGTTGAGCGCCACTGGGTCTACAAATGCGCTTACGTTGCCACTGGTATCGATGGTAGCGATACTGAAGAAGTAGCTCCCGCCAGCGAGTTCGTCGATCACAAAGTTGCTCACCATTGTGCCGCTCTGGTCGGTAGCCGCAACGTTGACGGTAACACCGTTTTGCGAAGCGCTGCCAATGTAGTAGTAAATTTCATAACTATCGATTTCAGCTGCAGCCAGCGCTGTGCCATCTTCCCTGGTGGTAGGAATCATCCAGTCCAGGGCAACCGAGCTGGTGGCCGTAATTACTGGATCAATAACGATAGAACGTTGTACCGGTGCACTACTCATGCCGTCATCGTCAGTGCAGGTGGCTTGCAAGGTATGGCTACCCGTTGCCAGATTGGCCAACGCGCCACCTTCGAAGGTGAAGGGTGCACTGCTATCGCTCGCCAACACTACTCCATCAAGTTGTAGAGCGCAGCTGGCTACGCTGCCGTCACTATCCGCCGCCGATAGCGCAACGCTAATGCTATCACCCTGGTTAAAGTGTTGATCCTGGGTGGGACTAAGCATAGCTACCGTTGGCGCAACATTCGGTGCTTCAACAACCGTAAAGCTGCGTGCAATGCTGACGCTTTCGTTATCGTCATCTACGCATATACCGAGTAGCTGGTGCTCACCCACTGGCAGGTCAATCAGTTGTGCATCAGCGATATCATTGATCGTTCCCCACTCGTAGGGCGCGAAGCTTTCTTGTCGAACGGAATTGCCATTTACCGACAGTGTGCAGTGGGCAACACTGCCGTCGCTGTCGCTGGCATCGATACGCACGTAGATTGGATCGCCCTCAGTATAAGTCTGTGCTACGGCCGGTAACGCAAAGCTCGCGACAGGTGCAACATTTTCAGGCTCAGGGGGTGCATCGACAGTAATATTCACTGCAGCGTTGGCGCTAAGGCCCAGCTGGTCGCTACACGCAACGGTTAAGCTGTGCGCGCCGCTGGCCAGTGTATTCAGGCCTGCGCCGCTAAACAGGAATGGCGCGGCGCTATCGCGGGCGAAGAAGCTGCCGTCTACCAGCAGGTCACAGAATGCTACGCTACCGTCACTATCGCTGGCGGTGGCGCTCACGCTGATATTTGCGCCGAACGCATGTGCGCTGTTATTGCCCGGTGAGCTAATGTTTACCACCGGCGCCAGGTTTTCCGGTTCGGGCTCAACTACCGGCTCGGGGTTCATTGAAAACTGCTGTTGAGCGCTAGCCCCCAGCCCGGCGCTGTCCACACAGGTTGCTGTGAGGATGTGAGCACCTTCGCCAGGTACGCCAAGGCTTACTGTGTAAGGTGCCGCTTGCAGGCGCGCTACGAAGTTGCCATCTAGCGCAACATCACAGTGACTTACATTGTTTTCGGCATCGCTTACCACCAGTGACGCGTTTAGCACCTGGTCAAAATTGAAAGTGGCGTTGGCCTGCGGGTTGCTAATCGATACCGATGGCGCGGTATTTACCGGCTCAGGCTCAGGCTCAGGCTCCGGCTCTGGCTCTGGCTCGGGATCTGGATCGCTAGTGCCGGCGCCGGTGCCAAAAATAGATGTCTGCACAGGTGCGGGTGATTGCGGCAGCAGCGGCTCGTCGTTACCCGTCAACGCCATCGCATTCGCTTCTGCCACGATGAGCCCGGCAATATCGGCAACCGGCGTGCTGGTGCCAGGTACAATTAGTTGCACCGGGTCGAGTGCAAGGGTTGCAGCGAGATCGCTAATGTTTGACAACGCGGGCAGCGCATTGCCATCGTTGGTTTTGTCGAAGATGCCATCGGCGAAGTCTCTTGCCAGCGCGCGCAAAATAATGGAGCCACCAGGACTGGTCCCCGCTGCGCTAGCAATTTCCTCATCCATTTCAACGACCAGTGCGGCCAGCACTTCGTTCGCGGTTCGCAGCGCAAGCGTATCCATTGCAGCGGCACTGCCATCGAGCAGCGGCGAGGTGGTAAACAGGTCGATGCGCGCAGGCAGTAATCCCAAGCCCAGGCTCTCTTTCACCAATTCGCTGGACACGGTTATTGCCTGCATAAATTCTTGCATGCTAACTTCGCCATCGTCGTTGCCTTGCAAGCCAATGCGCAACGGATTGCTCACCGAGCCTGTCATATCGGCAATCTGCTTACTGTGCTCCAGTACAAAGGTTGTTAGTGGGGTGGCATATACCGGCGTTCGGCTGGTGAGTTGGGCATTGCTCAATATTGTGCGCAGCACGCTAATTGCCGGTGTGCTGCCGCCCAGTTCACTACCGCCGGTGAACTCGAGCAAAAACGGGCCGCTGTTGGCGTCAGCGGCGGGAATAGTTAAATCCAGATTGGCCTGGGCATCGGTTAGACCCAGCGCAACCAGTTCGCCCTTCAGGTTACCGCGCGAGGGGTCGAGCAGGTAGGCGGCGACGCCGGCGTGCGCAAGTGGCCCTTTAACTGCGTTGCCTTGCACCGGATAACTGTTACTCGAGTTGCTCGATTCAAGGCCACCGCAGCCAGCGATAAGCAGGGCAAGTAGCGCAGTCCAGATAAAGCGAAACAGCCGCAGGTGGGGCTGGGCCGGGCGGGTTGGGGCAGTTTGAAAATACAGCATGCGGTTCGACCAGTTAGGCTAGAAAAAACCACCTTTTCGAGGAGGTTTATCCAGTCTATGGGTTCTGGTCGATTAAAAAACAAACAGCTCTAGGGATTGTGAACGGCGTGCTGTGCGCGCTTCAAAAATGGCGGATTGTTCACGTGCGGGGTGTTAACCGGATTGGCTTTGCGTTGCGCTGGCCGATGGCGGGCAAAAAATGAGGGCAAAAATGAGGGCAAAAATGAGGGCAAAAAAAAGGCGCCACTCGGGCACCTTTTAAAAGAGCTAAATTAGACCTGGAGCATAGCAACATCGTACGTCTACTCCTGCTACCCGATAAATGTAGCACTGCTGCTCCGCCTCGCAAGTTAATTGTACTGATTCGGCGCCAAGCTAACATTAATGTAATAATAGCTTTTGTCCTTGGCCAAACGCTGATTGCCCTGGCAAGCGGCAAGAGTTTTCGGTATTCCGCACGGGTGCCCTTTGGCTGCATGGTCTGCGCGCCGCCACTGAGGTACCGTAGCGTTTTACTTGGCATCGCGTTTTTGTACGCGATGAATTGTCCAATCGGCCCAACGATCGAAAGCCATGTTGTTGTTTCGCTATCTCAGCACCAGTTCGATGCTTGCTACCGTGGCGGTCACGCTGGTGCTCTTGCTTATCGTCACCAGTGGGCGGCTGGCAAAATATCTAACCCAAGCCAGTAGCGGCGACCTTGCCGCTGATTTGGTTTTCTCGATTATCCTGTTTCGCATCCCAGACTTTCTGCCGTTGATTATTCCGCTTGGCTTGTTCGTTGGCATTTTGCTGGCCTACGGGCGGTTTTATGTTGACAGTGAGATGACCGTAATAGAGGCAACCGGTGTTAGCCAGGGCAAAATCCTTTGCATGACGATGTTACCCGCCACCTTGATCAGTATGTTGGTTGCCGCATTAACGTTGTGGGTTGCCCCCGCCAGCCTGGCGCGCGTGGGCGCACTGCTAGAGGAGTCGCGCAATACGCACGGCCTGGCGCTGTTTCGCGCCGGCAAGTTCCAGACCGACCGGGCCGGTGACAGCGTTGTTTACGTGGAGTCCCTGCCAAGCCGCGAACGCTTTGAGGGTGTGGTGCTGGTAGAGCAACGCGCCGATGGTGGCATTATGCTGGTGCGTGCAAATAGCGGCAGAATATTGCCCGCCGACGACCCGAATGAGCGCTTTGTCGAGTTGCAAAACGGCCGCCTTTACGAGGGCCTGATCGGCAGTCGCGCCTACCAGTTAACCAGTTTTGGTAGTTATACAGAGCGCATCGAATTGCGCCGCGAGGCCGAGCAGGTCAAATTAAAAATTGATGCCCTGCCCACGCGGGAGCTACTGCGTTCGGATGAGCTTGCGCATCGCGCCGCGCTGCATTGGCGCTTTTCGCTGCCGGCTACGGTTATTGTTGTGGCGATTCTGGCGGTGCCATTGAGTCGCACCGATCGACGCCGGGGCCGCTATACCAAAATGCTGCCGGCGATCCTGATTTACCTGGTTTATATTGTTTCCCTAAGCGGCGTGCGCAGCATGGTTGAAAGCGCGCAATTTCCAGTGTTTACACTGTGGCTCATGCACTTGGTGTTTTTCTCGCTGGCACTACTACTGGTTTATCGTCGCGAACTGCAGCGCCTGTTGCGCTCGCGCAGCATGGCACGTACGGCGCTGCCATCATGAGCAAGCTCGGTGCCTACATTGCGAGTACGGTTGGCGGTAGCATTTTGTTGGTGCTGTTACTGGTGGTCGGTTTGGATATTGTGGCCGCCATTGTCGACCAGCTGGGCGACTTGCGCGGAGACTACACGTTTGCACAAGCTATCTACTACGTGTTACTCACTGTGCCGGGTAGCGTTTATGAATACGTACCGCTGTCGGCGTTGATCGGTAGCCTGGTTGGCATGGGCATGCTGGCGAGCAATAGCGAACTCATTGTGATGCGCGCTAGCGGGCGATCGCTGGCGCGCCTGGCGGAGTACTGTTGTCGCCCGGTCATCCTGATAGTGATCGCCTCAATGCTGATTGGCGAGTTCGTCTCACCCTATACCGATAAGTGGGCCAAGACGCACAAGGACCTGCGGCTGTGGGGTGCTTCGCATTCGCTGGTGTCCGGGCGCAGTGGGCTCTGGCACAGGGAGGGCGATACTTTCCTTCATCTCAGTGTGGTGCAGCCTGGTGGCGTGCTGTACGGGGTTACGTTATTTGAATTTAATGGAGATGACTTAAGCCGTGCGCTATGGGCGCAGCGCGCGACTTATAGCGGTGACAGCTGGTTGCTGGAAGATATCCGCGAAACGCGCTTTGAGGGCAATAGTGTTAGCAGCGCAAGTGCCACAACGCGAACCTGGCAAAGTGAGCTGACACCGCGTTCACTAAACTTCCTGGTAAACGAGCCAAATGAATTGGCGCTGCGCAGCCTCGACGATTACAGCCGCTATCTAGATGCGCAGGGCCTGGACGCCGCGCCGTTTCGACTGGCTTTCTGGCAAAAGTCGCTACAACCGGTTGCTGTATTTAGCCTGGTGCTGATTGCGCTATCTTTTGTGTTCGGCCCGCTGCGCTCAGCCACCATGGGCTTTCGGGTATTTACCGGCATTGTGGTAGGTATTGCGTTTCAGTTCGCGCAAAACCTGCTGGGGCCCGCCAGCTTGATCTATGGCTTCCCGCCACTGCTTGCGGTGCTGATGCCAATTGGCGTTTGTGCCTTGGGGGGCTTGCTGATGTTGTCGCGTGGCTCTTAGCCCCTGTTAGCTCACCATTACCACGCGCGTGCGGCTCAGCCGATCATGCCAGCAGTGGTTTACGCCGGGCCAGAGCAGCACCCAGTAGCCCAGCCCTGCGCAGGCCAAAGACAATAGCGCGGCCGGTAAGCGCAGCACAAGCTGCCACCAACCGGGCGTGGCGCCGGATTCGTCTTGCAAGCGTATCTTCCACGCCCGCATGCCCAGGGTCTGGCCAGAAAGGCGCCAGAAATACAGGAAAAAGCCCAGGTAAATGGCGCTCATTAGTGGGTAAAACGGCCAGCCAGGCTGTATAACTTCCAATTCCTTGAGTACATCGCCCGTTTGCGCCGCGCCCAAAGAAGATGCCTGTTCGCCACCCGCTTGAATTACCAGCAATAGGGTAAAATAGGCACCTGCAACGCAGAATAGTACCGCGGCGAGCAGCATTACGTCGTAGATTAGCGCAAACAGCCTGCGGTGCAGAGGGGCAAAAGTGGGCAATGCTGTATCAATCCATGCAATTCATTAAAGTTCTGCATTATTATACGCATTGGGCGCGAGGGAGTGTCTTCCAAAAGTCGTTGGCGGGGTATGCGTAAACATGCTCGCTGGTAGAGGGAAATTTCAGCAAGGTTAGGAAAATGCAGGTACTTCTAATAGAGGATGACAATAGCGTAGCGAATTTTATCGCTGATGGATTTCTCAAGCGTAATGACAGCGTGTTGCGCGCGGCGGATGGCAACGAAGGCTTGAAGCTGGCGCGCGAAAAAGAATTTGATGTACTGATCGTGGATCGGATGTTGCCCGAAGTCGATGGCATTTCGATTATTGAGCAGTTGCGTGGCGAGGACAATGTCACCCCGATACTTGTGCTTAGCGCATTGGTCAGTGTGGATGAACGGGTGGAAGGCCTTGCGGTTGGCGCCGATGATTACCTGACCAAGCCTTTCGACTTTGACGAGTTATTCATACGCGTGCAGGCGTTGCATCGGCGAGGCCAAATGAATGCGCCGGTTACCAAGCTGGCAGTTGCTGATTTGGAAATCGACTTGCTCAGCCACGAAGCGTCGCGTGCCGGCAAAAAGCTTTCGTTGCAGCCGCGTGAATTTCGCTTGCTGGAATTCCTGATGCGCCACGAAGGGCAGGTGGTAACGCGCACCATGCTGCTGGAAAATGTTTGGGACTATCATTTCGACCCGCAAACTAACGTGATCGACGTGCACATTAGCCGCTTACGCCAGAAAATCGACAAGGGTTTTGATCGCCAGCTGTTGCGTACAGTGCGCGGCTCGGGCTACGTACTCGAAGCGCAGTAGCGCTAGCCAATCGTAAATTGCTTAAGCGCCTAACGATTTAATTTTCGTGCAAAGACAGCGCCGAAGTATCCACTTCCACGCTATCTACGCTGCGCTTTTCATGTGCCTGGAGTAAATCACCGCCTGCATCGGCCAACGAAAGGTCGGCGCTGATGGGTGGCTCCGCTACTTCGGCACGCTCGCCAGCTCCAAGCGTGGCGCCAGCCTCGGCAATGCTTAGATGGTCGATGTCGACCTTAACCGGCGGCAGCGCCTCGGCACGCTCCAGCAAGTTACCCAGTTCGGCAAGATCCAGCCCGGTATCAATTTCTATATGATCGGCAGGCGGGTAGCGCGGGCCCTCTGCGGCATCGCTGGCGAAAGGGTCAGCCACGGCGAAACTGGCGCGGCCGCTAATAGCTTCATTCTCGGCCAGCGTAATGTGAGACACATCTACTGCGGCAGGGGTAGCCTCGCTTGACTGCTCGGACCCGATTTGGCTGCCAACTGGCAGCATTGCCAGCGCACCGCCAGTTTGCGAGGTCGATTCACTATTCTTGCTGTCGGCTGCGTCGCCTTTTTCCTGCGCCGCGCCGCTACCCTGTGCTGTTTGCTCGTCGCCGGGCGCTGCTTTGGCGGTGGCCAAAACCAGTTGTATTTTTGCGCCGGCCCGTGTCAGTGCTTGCTGGTATTGATTGGCCGTTTTGCGATCGAGATCTTTCTTGATTGAAATGGGTTGGCCTGAAAACATCCGTTCCAGATCCGGGTCGCCAAGCTTGAATAGTTGGCGCAGGTTTTCTTTTACTTCGCTGACATCGGTGCCGTTCAGCGGCTCGCCATGGAACATGATGTCGAAGCGCCGTTCTGTAGGTGGCTTGCTCATGCGTGCTTGCTCCCGTATCGGCAGGGGCTGATGCCCCGGCTGAAAATGCAGTATTCACCGTTAAATTATAGCGATTTGACTAGCCACAGCGCGGAAAATTCGTAACCTTGCGTTAGAATCACTTGTCTGAAATATGCGCGGCCGCACATTGTGGGCACCAGCCGCGCCACGCAATCAACGTTTTGCGCCTGCATCTGTCGAAGCTATGTCTATCCAAACTACGTCTGTCGAAGAAAAGATATTCACCAAGCTCTCCGCTGCGTTCCGGCCGGTGCACCTGGTTGTTGAGAATGAGAGCCATATGCACGCGGTGCCGGAAAACTCGGAAACCCACTTCAAGGTGGTGCTGGTTGCCGAGCGTTTCGAGGGCATGCGGCAGGTCGCCAGGCACCAGCTGGTGTATCGGGAACTGACCGAAGAATTGGCCGGGCCGGTGCACGCGCTGGCGCTGCATACCTTTACCGGAACCGAATGGTCGCACCGTCAAGCTGTGCCGCAATCACCCGATTGCAAGGGCGGCAGTGCCAATGAAAAGCGCAACGCAGATCGTCAATCTTGATGCTCTCTTTGGTAAAAAAAATCGCGGCATCATGAGTGCAGAAAACACCAAAACTGCAGCTGCCCAGGTAGCGCAACAGCCGAAGCTGGTCGTTGCAGCACTGTATAAATTTGTTGCGCTCGACGATTACCGTGAGTTGCGCGAGCCGCTGCTCGATCAATGTTTGCACGCGGGCCTCAAGGGCACGTTACTGCTAGCGCATGAGGGCATTAACGGCACGGTTGCCGGCAGCCGCCAGGATATTGATGCGGTGCTCGCGTGGCTGGGTCGAGACCCGCGATTGGCCAACCTTGAAGTTAAAGAATCTATCGATGATGGCGAGCCCTTTTACCGTATGAAGGTAAAGTTAAAAAAGGAAATCGTTACCATGGGTGTGGAAGATATCGATCCGGCGCGTAGTGTCGGTCACTACGTTGAGCCCGAAGCCTGGAACGCGCTGATTAGTGACCCCGATGTTACTATAATTGATACCCGCAACGACTACGAAACGGAGATTGGTAGTTTCGAAGGCGCGACGATTCCGGATACCAAAAGCTTCAGGGAGTTTCCCGATTACGTTGCACGTGAAATGGATCCGGCCAAGCATAAAAAAGTAGCGATGTTTTGTACCGGCGGTATTCGCTGCGAAAAATCGACTGCGTATTTACTGCGCCAGGGCTTCGAAGAGGTGTACCATCTGAAAGGTGGCATCCTGAAATACCTGGAACAGGTGCCCGAAGAAGATAGCTTGTGGCGTGGCGAATGTTTTGTATTCGATAACAGGGTAACCGTTGATCACCAACTCCAGCCAGGCAGTTTCGATCAGTGCCATGGTTGCCGGCGGCCGATTACCGAAGCGCAAAAACAAAGTCCGCACTACCAACGCGGCGTCTGTTGCCCGCTCTGTCACGACCAATCCTCCAGTGACCAGAAAGCGCGTTTTGCCGAACGCCAGCGGCAGATTGACCTGGCGCGCTCGCGCGATGAAAAACATATTGGTGCGTCGCCACCGCATCGGCAGCGACAAAAATGAGTAGCGCCCGGGCTGCTGGTGCAGGCGCCGACAACTGGCGTGCCAAATATCAAGCGCTGCTGGTCGAAGTAGAGCAACGCGAAGTACAGTATCGTAAAACCCAAGTTTACTCGAGGGATTTGCAAGCGCTGTTGGCCAGCTGGGTACAGGATGATGTGGGCAATTTGCAGGGCAGCCTCGCCAAGCTCAGCGATATGCTTGAGCAGCTGCCTCCGCCGGCCAGTTTGCCGGTGCAGCTGGAAGCAGTGCAGCAAAAGCTCAATGCGCTGCAGCATGCCCGCATCGAGCGTGGCACTGCGTTGCTGCAGGTCTTAACTGATATGGCCGCGTTGTTAAAATCTGCGCAGGGTAACCAGGCCTCACGCAAAGACATAGCAGAGTTACAGCGCAAGCTACGCAAGCCGCCGGCGATCGGCAGCGTTGCGTTTGATGATGCAGTGCTTGCTGCCGTGCAGCGGCTTAGCGCTAGCCAGGCCGCTTTCGTCGATTCCATAGAGCAGGGTGCAATTGCAAGCGGTGGTTTACTGTCACGGCTAGTTGGCGCAGCGCGCAATCTAGGCGCGACTCTTCATATTGGTTCTGCAACAAATGCTGGCACCGCGGCCAAAGATAGCTTCGACTCGGTTGCAGATAAGCAAACTGAAAATGAACCAGCTTTCGCGGGGGCGCCTGCATCCAGGCAAGGCGCGCCAGCAGCTGAATCTTTGCCCGAGTCGGACCTGGCGCTAAGCGATGAAGTTGCGGCCATTCTATTGGGGCTGCTTGCAAGGTTGGCGGTGCCCACAGAAAAGCGCGCGGTGCTGCAAAAGCTTTACGGTGAACTGCAAAATGGCCTTGAGCTGGACGCGCTGGTAGATGTGCTCGACAGCACGGTTGAAATTGTTGTTGCTGCGCTGGGGCGAGACCAGAGCGAATTTGAAAGTTTTCTTAACTCGCTAGACAGCAAGTTAACTTTTTTCGACACCTTTGTGCGCGACCTGAGCCGTGAGCTCGGACAGTTGGTCGCAGACAGCGAGCAGCTCGACGGCGGTGTAAGCGAGCAGCTGCAAGCGATTCGAAGAGCTTTTGAAGACACGCAGAAAGCAGCGTCAAGTGCGGCGGGTAGCGGCGATGTAAAGCAGTTGCAGCAGCAAGTTTTTTCGAACCTCGACGCGGTAGTCGGGCTGCTTACCGAGTTTAGCGCTGGCCAGATGCACTATGTTGCTGCGCTGGAAGCCAGGCTTACTGAATTACAGTCGGAAGTAGCTGCGCTGCAGTCCGATAGCGAGCTGGCACGCAAGCGCATTGTCGACCAGCGCGACAAACTGCTGCGCGATTCACTTACCGGTATTGCCAACCGCGAGGCCTATGAGCTGCGCCTCGCCGATGAATACAAGCGCTGGCGTCGCTACCAGCGGCCGCTATCGCTAGTGGTTGCCGACATTGATTTATTCAAACAGGTTAACGATACCTATGGTCACGCCGCTGGCGACAAAGTGCTAAAAATAGTTGCGAAAATCATGGCGCAGCAGCTGCGCGAGAGTGATTTTGTGGCACGCTATGGGGGCGAGGAGTTCGTATTTTTGCTGCCGGAAACCAGCGTACAAGCAGCCAGTCTAGCTGTGGAAAAAGTGCGCAAGGCGATTGAGGCGAGCCCGTTCAAGTTCAAGCAAAAACCGGTACCGATTACCTGCAGCTTCGGGTTGGCAGCCTTTGGTAACGAAGACACGGTTGAGGCAGTATTTGAGCGAGCAGACCAGGCCATGTATCGCGCCAAGCGTGCCGGGCGCAACCGCACTGAGAGTGAGCCTGGCCAGTAGGCGCGGGCATTTTGCAGTCTTTTACGCATGCTTTTACCCGCGCTTTTACAATAGCGGCGCGATTCTGGTGGCATTCTCATCATAATGTCGCAAAGATTTGCGCAACTAGCGTGATACCATCTGGCCGGTTGTAAGTGTAGGTATGTGGCTTGTAAATGATTCCGGCCGGGTATTGCTAGAAGCCAGGTCGGTGGCGTTGCGAGCATTTTTGTAAAATCCAGAGCGAGTCTGGAGTGAACTGGAATGATTGGGAGTCAGCTATGAGCATTTTTGATTTTGTTACTAAGGCCGGTAGTAAATTAGGTGGGAAAATTTTCGATATCGTCAATGACGATGCTGATATGACCGAGGTCAAAAAAATTGACCCGCAAGAGCTGGCCAACGCGCGCGCCAAAAGTATTAAAGAAAACATTGAAGAGAGTGGTGTGCTTGTACAAAACCTGGATGTGATTGTAGAGAATGACCGTGCTACCTTGCGCGGCCGGGTTGGTACGCAGGGCTGTGCTGAAAAGCTTACACTGGTAGCCGGCAACCAATTTGGTATTGGCAGTGTTGATTGCCAACTGGAAGTAACCAAGCCAGAGGCTGAAGCACAGTTTTATACCGTAAAGTCTGGTGATACCTTGGGCAAAATCGCGAAAAACTTTTACGGCGATGCGTCGAAGTATCCGGCAATTTTCGAAGCCAACCAGCCGATGCTGGCCGACCCGGACAAAATCTACGTAGGTCAAAATCTACGTATACCGGCTGCTTAGTAGTTTTCCGATTCGATTGCCAGGCATAGCGGGCCTGACGCCTGCGTTATGCCTGGCAATCTTCTGCGCAGTGTTGTAATTCTTCGCGCAACATCATTTCCCAAAGTCTTTTTGCCTGCGTTTCGCTAACGTTGTGCAACCATTGCTCGCGTGTGCGTAGCTCATGAAGCCAACGCAAGGTGCGAAAGGCATCGAACCAGTTCTGCATATGCCGCGCGTACTGCGGGGCAGAGCTAGCCTGTGCCTCACAATGCCTAAGCGCTGCATCGAAGCCTAGCGAACACAGTGCCTCTGCCATGGCGTTTGCCAGCGATGCTGTTACCGACTGTGTAGTGGGCGAAGCCGTGGCGAGCACGAAGCGAGATAGTGCTGGCTGCCATGGCTGGTGGCCCGCAACGGCAGCTTTGTTTGCAAGCCTGGCGCTGTGATTATTGGCCAATGCCGCTTGCCACTGCAGCAGCGTGCGCAGGCACAAAAACAGCCCGGGGTGGTAAAAAATAGCTGCATGCGGGTCGGCCGCCGCGTATAAGTTGGCCACTGCAGGGCCCGTGCCAAACGGCGTGCGCTGCGAACGCCTGGCTTCAAGTGTAATGGTTGGTTCTGCAAGCGAGACCACGTCACCCGTTTTGCGCAGCTTGTTCAAAATATAAAAATCTTCGCCAGCGTTGCGCTTGGGAAATCCGCGCACCGCGGCGTAATGTAATGCGTGAATGCAAAGCGTGCTGCCTAGTGCATGGTAGGCGTACGGCGAGCCCGCAAACTGCAAGCCCTGCACGTATTGGCGAATTTTTTTCTCGTAGAGCAGGGTGTAGTCGAGCTCGTTTTGTTCAACGCCGGCAGCATCGTCGTAGGCATTGCTGGCGGCCGCTCGGTGTCGGGCTGTTGGATTGCCTGGGTTAAAGCGTTGGTGGCAAAAGGGTAACAGGCAAGCTGCCGCATCGGGCAGCGTGGCTTGAATGCTGAAGTAAGAACCGGGCAACATCGCATCGGCATCGGTACTACAAAGCCAGGGGCTGTACAGGTGTTTTGTCGCGTACAGCGCCAGCGCAATATCTGCTGCAATCTTGCGGGCCAGTCCAACCCCCTGTTTGGGCGGTAGCTGCAGCTTTGGTGAAGTTCGATCCACCAGCATTACGTCGCAATGGGGGCTTCGCGTGTAAAGCGCAATGTGGCCATTTGACCCTAGTAGTTTGCCGTCTTGTTCAAGGTGAGCCAGCAGTGCGCGGTTACGTTTGTTGGTTGCGCTGCCCAGCGGCTGGTTGACGACCAGGATCAGCAATGTGCGCTTGTGGCAAATCGACACTAGCCCGTCGATGAAATGCGCTGTTTCATCATAAACTGGAATGCCGATGCTGAATTGGTAGGCTTTCTGTGTTACATCGTTAAAAATCACTCGATCCTGTGTGTTGGCAATGGCCAGCACCTGGGCCGCCTCTACCTCTGCGTAGCGTTCAAGATACAGGGAAATGTTTTTTTCATTTTGCATGCACGGTGCGCCGAGTGTGCTTGTACTTGCGCTAGTGCAGCGCCGCGCGCGTAGGAATATCGGCGGCGATACCCGCTTCGATATCGAGCAGTTCGTCGATGCGTGCATTTACCAGGGTATTGCTGAAATAGCGGCGAGCCAGTGATTCGAACAGGTCGAGGTGGCGTTGCTCCGAGCGCGCAATGCCGCGGTAAAAGTTTTTCAGGCTGCCCGCGGGCAAGGCGTCGGCAACCAGGCCAAAGCGCTCTGCACCGCGCGCTTCGATGATGCCGGCGGTGAGCAGTCGATCGAGGAAATAAACATCCCGACCCAGGCGAATCACGTCACGCACGCGCAATATATAAGGGTCCTTGCGATCGGCAGCCAGCGTGGTTCCGCGGCGATGCAGCCATTTGGCAACGTCGCGAAAATGAGACATCTCCTCAACCGCCAATTCACTCATTGCCTCCACCAGCTCGGGTTTGTCCGGGTAGTGTGAAATCATCGACATCGCCATGCCGGCAGCCTTTTTTTCGGCCGCAGCATGGTCTTGCATAAAGCCGTTAAAATCGCCGAGCACCGCCTCTATCCACGCGCTACCGGTCTGGTAACGCAGGTCGGCGGTGTGCACATAATGCGAATCCTGTGCCGCGGACGTATTTGCAGCGCGGGGTTTGGCCAGCAATTGTTCATCTGTCATAGGAATTAACCAAACCAGCGAGAAGCTTGCCCGAATGTACTAAGCTGCGGGTGGCTGCGAAAGCGGCAGGACACATTATAATGGCCGTTCTGGTGCAACCAAGCCCGTCTTGCCAAAAAAAGGAATCATCGATGCTTATCAAGCCCCGCGTACGAGGATTTATGTGTGTCACCACCCATCCCACGGGGTGTCGTGCCAATGTCCAGCGCCAGGTTGAATATGTACAAGCCCAAGGCGCAATTGATATGCCCAAGCGGGTGCTGGTTATTGGGGCATCTACCGGCTACGGGCTGGCCTCACGGATAACGGCTACTTTCGCTGGTAGCGCGAGCACCATTGGTCTGTTTTTCGAAAAACCCGGTACCGATAGAAAGTCGGGCACCGCCGGCTGGTATAACTCGGCAGCCTTTCACGAGTTCGCCGGCCAGGCCGGCCACTATGCAAAAAGCATCAATGGCGATGCCTTTTCGCACGAAGTAAAAGCGCGCACTATCGAGCTGATCAAACAGGATCTCGAGCAGGTTGACCTGGTGGTCTACAGCCTTGCTTCGCCCAGGCGAGTGCACCCCGACACAGCTGTGGTACATAACTCTACGCTTAAGCCCGTCGGCAAGTCGATAACCCAGCGCGGTATCAATACCGACAAGGGCGTGTTGCAGGAAGTTAGCCTTGAGGCCGCAACGCAGGAAGAGATCGATAATACGGTAGCCGTGATGGGCGGCGAAGACTGGCAGATGTGGATCGATGCGCTGGATGCCGCCGGTGTGTTGAGTGAAGGCGCCAAGACCACCGCCTACACCTACCTTGGTGAAAAGCTTACTTGGGATATTTACTGGCATGGCACGATTGGCCAGGCCAAGCAGGATTTGGACAAGCGTGTTATCGACATTCGCCAAAAACTCAAAGCACACAATGGTGACGCGCGCGTATCGGTTTTGCAGGGCGTTGTTACCCAGGCCAGCTCGGCAATACCAATTATGCCGCTGTATTTGTCGCTGCTGTTTAAAATTGCCCGCAAGCGCGGCGAATACGAGGGTTGTATTGAACAAATATATGCGCTGTTTGCCGATGGGCTGTACGGCGATAACCCGCGCATGGACGACGAGGGCCGGCTGCGGGTCGACCATAAAGAAATGCAACCGCAAGTGCAGCAGGAAATTGCGACGCTGTGGGATAAGGTAAGCGACGACAACTTGCGCGAGCTATGCGATTTCGCGCTTTACCAAAAAGAATTTCTGAACTTGTTCGGTTTCGAAGTGGAGGGTGTGGATTACCAGCAGGAAGTCGATACGGTGGTGGATATTCCAGGCTGTGAGAGTGTGGCCATATGATCGGTGACTCCAGCCCTGTCGTGCTTGCAGAAGGCCTGGTGAGGATGACGGCGCCAAACCCCGGGCCGATGACCGCTGCGGGAACCAACAGTTACGTGGTCGGCCGCGAGCAGCTGGTGGTGGTTGATCCCGGGCCCGCCATCGATTCTCATATCGATGCACTGGCGGCACAGGTCGGCGATAGGCTTGCGGCGATTGTGGTTACCCATACGCATCCTGACCATTCGCCGGCCGCCAAGCCGCTGGCCGACCGCACCGGCGCGCCATTGTACGGCGCGCTGTCATACCACGAACACTTTCAGGATCACACGTTCGCGCCCGACCACGTACTGGTGCACGATAGCTGCGTGCCAGCAGGCGATATGTCGCTGCGCGCCATACACACGCCCGGCCATGTCGACAACCACTTTTGTTTTTTGCTGGAGGAGCATCGCATCATTATGGCGGGCGATCACCTGATGCAGGGTTCCACGGTTGTTATCGCGCCACCACAGGGTGATATGGCGGAATATATTTTATCGTTGCAGCGCCTGCTGGAATATCAGCCCGATTCGATAGCACCTGCGCATGGTCAAATGATGACTCAGCCTGCGCAGGAAGTTGCTGCGCTCATTAAACACCGGCACGCTCGCGAAGAGAAAATTTTTGATGTTTGCGAAGCGATGGGTGAGGCCAGTACCGATGCCCTGTTGCCGCGCGCCTACGATGACGTCGATGTATCGCTGCACGGCATTGCCCGCTATTCACTACTGGCCCACTTGCTGAAGCTGGAGCGCGACCAGCGCGTTGTTCGCATTAATTCAAACGGCGATGAAGATCGATTGCTCGATAGCGCGGACGCGCCATGGCAATGGCGGTGTTGTTAAATGTCGTTGTTAAATGTTGTTGTTAAATGTTGTTGCTAAACAATGAGCGATGAATGGCATCTTTATGTGCTGCACTGCGCTGACGGTCGTCTGTACGCTGGCATATCGACCGATCCGCAGCGCAGGCTCGGCGAACACGCTGCGGGCGGACAGCGCGCTGCCAAGGCGTTGCGCGGCAAGGGGCCGTTTGCAGTAGTATTTACCCAGCTAATTGGCTCGCGCGCCGAGGCACAGCGCGCCGAATACCGGTTCAAGCAATTGACGCGGCCACAAAAAAATAAAGTAATCGATCAAGCGTGCTTCAACTGGCTCGACGATGCGTAGGCCATGTAGCGTAGGCAGGTTAAACGGGCGGAGTTAGCTCAATTTCAATAGCGGCGCTATCCAGCACGCGTGAACTGTTTTGATTGGTAACCAGGAATATACCGGGCAGCGCGACCAGCTCTTCGCTATCGGGGTGTGCGAGTTTTTCGCGTAGCGCTATCAAGTGCCAATAGAGCAGGTCGGCGTTATCTTGCAACGCAAAAAAAACAAGATCCGCATGCGCGCTGAGATCGCCTTCTGCATCGCTGTCGGTAACTTCGCACTGCCAGGCCTCCTTTTCCAGTGAATTGCGTAGCGCTTCACCGGTGCCGTGAAATTCCTCATTGGCAAAGCCAATTAGCACCGCGTTGCCGCGGCGAGCAACTGGATTATGCTGGCGCACCGGAATCGTCAGCCGCTTGCGATTGCTGTAATCAAAGCGTGCCGCTAGCTCACAGGCTTGCGGGTAGCTTGCGCTTTCACCAAAAACTAGCAGCGCAGGTAGTTCGCTGGCGCGTGCTTCCTGCAGCGAGCGCGATAAGGCGAGCCAGCCCGATGCGAATAAAACCTTGCTCTCTGCCCCCAGCAATGCACAAAGGAAGTCTGGCCGATGATGTTCGCACAATGTTTGCAAACGGGTGTCGCTGGGGGAATAGCCCATTGTCTGGCAGTGATCTTGTAGCGATTCGGCGAAATCATTGTCGCTGTCTTTCAATAGCGCCACCAGCGCCAGTGCACCAGGTTCGGTATCGCTGGCCAGGATTGTGCTGGCAACATCGCTGGCAACTGGTGGCGTTAGCACAAAGCTCAACTCTTGCTGGTCGTCTTGCGAGATTAGCTCGCCGATTTTTGGCTGCACTGGCTGGGCGGGTAATACAACCGTGAATGTAGTGCCTTCGCCAGGTGCGCTGCGCACATCCAGCGTGCCGTGCATTAGCTCAATAAACTGTTTGCATATTGCAAGGCCAAGCCCGGTGCCACCGTACTTGTGCGAGGTTTCCGCATCGGCTTGCACGAAGGCCTCAAAAATATTCTTCAGCGCAGTTTTTGACATACCAATGCCGGTATCGCTGATGTGATAAACCAGTTGCTTGTTGTGGGCGGCGTAGCTTGCCTGCACCGTAATTTTTCCATCGCGGGTGAATTTGCAGGCATTGCTAAGCAGGTTAATAAATATTTGCCTGAACTTAACTGCGTCGCTGTAAAGTTGCGGTATATTTTCGTCGGCTTCGACCAGTAATTGATTATTATTTTTCCTGGCCAGCGGCAGCATGGTCGTGGCCAGGCCGCGAATAATTGCAACACTGTCGAAGGTTTCGTTTAGCACCGTCATGTTGCCAGATTCGATTTTGGCAAGATCAAGCACATCGTTAATTAGTTGAAGTAGGTGCCGGCCCGAGCTAAGAATGTGCTCCAGGTCTTCGACCGCCTGTTTTTCGTCGAGCTGGTTTTCCTCGTTGTACACCTCGATCATCATTTCGCTGTAGCCGATAATGGCATTTAGCGGTGTGCGCAGCTCGTGGCTCATGTTGGCCAGGAAATTGGTTTTGGCGCGATTGGCCTGGTCGGCCTTTTCCTTCGATTGTTGTACCTGCGCCATGGCGTTGCGCAGTTTGTCGGCCATCTCGTTGAAGGCAATAGTCAGGTCGCCAATTTCGTCGTCGCCGCTAACCGGGATGTGGTAGTCGAGGTCGCCCCTGCCGATGCGCACGGTACCAACATTCAAGTTGGTCAGCGACTGTGTGGTGTAGCGTATTAGCAGGTAGCCCAAGCCCACCGTGAGCGCGATGGTAAATAGATAGATGCCCATGGTAACGCGATCGTTAAAGCGCGAGACCTTGTGCAATTGTGCGGTGAGTTGTTCGGCGGCCTGTACTTCCATCGCTTCGAACGCGCCTAACAGGGCGAGGGTGTTTTCGAAGCTTCGCTCAAGGCTGGTTGCCAGTGGCGTCTGGTCCTCGTTGTAGCCGGTGTAGAACTGGCGCCACAGCATATCCAGCTCGGCGTAGCTGGTGGAGAGCTGCTTGTAGGCTTCTATGGAATCCAGGTAGGCGTAGTCACCCAGGCTGCGCACGCGGTTTGCAAGGTTCTGCAAGCTGGCCAATGCGCCGCTAATTTCCTTTTTACTCAACTTTTGCTGGCCACCGCGTTTTAATGCATCCAGCACCAGGATTTCTTTTTGCTGGTCTTGCATCTGCTGGCGCGTGGTAACCGAGGCCAGTTGCCCCTGCACCGCTTTTTGCAGGTTGTCGAGGCGCAGGTTGCGGTTTTGACTGCTGATCTGGTAGGTAATATTGGTGAGCGTGAACAGCGCAACGATTGCGGCAATCGATATGAATAGACGCAGTCGTAGCGAAAAGCGCGGCAGCCTGAAGCGGGATTCAGCCATTAACAGCCCGCCAGTAAGGCTTCAATTTTTGCCAGTAGCAGCGGAAAGTCGATCGGCTTTGTGGTGTAGTCGTCGCAACCCGCGTCGAGCGCCTTTTGTTTGTCGTCACTCATCGCGTGCGCGGTAAGCGCGATTACCGGCAAATTTGCAGTGGCTGGTTGATTGCGCAATGCCGTACAAGTGGACCAGCCATCGAGCACCGGCAGGTCCATATCGAGCAATACGATATCGGGTGGCTGGTCGGCAATAAAATCCAGCGCCTGTTGCCCGTCACCCACGCTGAATACGGTGAAATCCTTGCGCTCGAGCCGGCGCGTGAGCATATCGCGGTTGAGTTCGTTGTCTTCAACAATTAACACCACGCTCATGCGCTGGCTCCCTTGTCCAGCGCATCGCCGCTTGGCAGCTCACCGTCGCCTGATTCAGTGTTCGCTTCGTTAGCCAGCGCAATAACCTGGCAAACTTGCACGGTTTCGCGAACACCCTTGGGTTGCAGGTCCAGCCTCCTGCCCAATACCAGTGGCAGCTGCAGATCGGCCAACGTAGATTCGGCAACCAATATTTCGCCTGGCCGGGTTTGGTCTTCAATGCGCGACGTGAGGTTTACCGCATGCCCAACTACGCCATACTTGGCGCGCTTGGTTGAGCCGATGTTGCCGGCTACCACCTCGCCAGTATTTACGCCAATGCCCATTTCTATTTCGGGCAAAAGTTGATCGTGATTCTGCGAGTTAACCTCAGGCATCGCGGCCTGCATGGCCAGCGCGCAGCGTATCGCGTTGTCGCGGTCTTTGGCGCTGGTAACCGGTGCACCGAACAGTGCCAGGATGGCGTCGCCAATAAATTCATCGACGATGCCACCGTGCGCCATAATAATTTCTGCCATTGAGCCCAAATAAATGTTTAGCAGTTTTACGACGCTTTGTGGCGAAAGCTGTTCGCTAATGGTGGTAAAACCGCGAATGTCGGCCATTAAAATGGTTACGGTTTGCAACTCGCCGCCCATGTTCAAGCCATCGGGCTTGTCGAGTAAATTGCTAACAATTTCGCTGGAGAGATAGCGCCCGAAAGTGTTTTTGATAAAGCGCTGGCTTTTTTCAAGCTCGCGCGTCAGGCGGCGCTCGGTATCGACCCAGCGCTTGCGATTCAGCCCGGCGGCAAGCCTTGCCTGCAGCAGCACGCGGTTAAACGGCTTTTGCAAGTAATCGTCGGCGCCGGCTTCAATACAATGAATAACCTGTTCCTGGTCGGCCAGCCCGGAAATAACGATGACCGGGATCGCGCGCCAGACGCTGGATTTTTTTAGGCGGCCCAGTACTTCCTGGCCGCTCACTTCCGGCATCACCAGGTCGAGCAGGATCAGGTCGATATCCTGCTTCTCCAGCACGGCATAGGCCTGCTCCGCAGAGGCACAGGCAAAGGCTTCCAGGCCGAGCTGCTCGATATACCGGGACAGCAGGTCGCGGTTCGCAGCCTGGTCATCCAGAATCAGGATTTTGCCCTCGTAGCTAGGGCTGCTGGTATCGCTATCGGCCGCTGATTCTGCGAGGGCACTTGGGTTCTTGCGCTTGGCGTTTTCCAGTGTGGCAAGACTTTTGTTAGACCAGAGAATGACCTTGTCGAGCAAATTTGACAGCGAGGCGGTAGGAGATTCTGCGGTATCTCGAATCAGTTCCGCATAGCCGCGGGTGATGCCAATGGTATTGCGAAGATCGTGGCGCAGCGCGGGATCCTCGACGTTGTCGAGCGTAATACCTTGCAGATGCAGGTCGTCGTATTTGCTGACATTCTGCTCAAGCGCTTCGAAAAGTTTTTCCAGGTCGCCGCGCAGGGTCGCCGAGAGCTTGCTTTTGACCAGCATCTGGCCAACTTTGATTTGCAAGCTTTGCAATCTGGCCAACTCGCGCATTGGCAGCGATTCTGTCATGCAGCTTCCCCGGGGGCGAAAAATCTTGTCCGGTGGGTCTATTTGCCTGCGCCAAGCCCCGTCCGGTGGCCTCGCGAGACGCCGCGTGACCTAAATGCAGAGTATAACCGTATCCCGTCCGGGGTCCCGAGCGACCAGATGCAGTAGTTGGCCGCAATTTTTGCGATGCCGCCTTGCGAAGCTAGGGCAAAATCGTTGAAAATGCGCCCCCACACCCGCGCCGCATGTGGCGAAGTTGGATCGGGAATGCCCTGGCATCTCCCGGCAATCGGCTGGCGCAGGGATCCGGACTATTTAGCAAGCGTTGCCAAGAGCAATTGGTGGAGACCAGCAGAGTGAGCGTGTTGAAAACGGTAGAAATATTCGCAGGACTTTCGGATGCAGAATTGGCTGCACTGGAAGAATCCAGCATTCGCAGGAGTTATCCCAAGAACACGGTCATCATCAACGAAAATGATGTTGCCGATTCGCTGTACGTAATCGAGACTGGCAAGGTCAAGGTTTACTGCAGCGACAAGAACGGCAAGGAATTCATTATGAATACGCTTGGCGGTGGCGATTACTTTGGCGAGCTGGCACTACTCGACGACGATCGTCGCTCGGCGTCGGTGCGTACCATGGAGAAGGCGGACTTCTGCATTATCTACAAGCAGGATTTTAACCGCGTGCTTGACGACCACCCCAATATTGCCAAAACATTGATTCGCAATATTACCCGCCGCGTGCGCGCGCTCACCGAAAAGGTTAAAAGCCTTGCGCTGCAAGACGTCTATGGCCGCGTGACCAAAGTGTTGAACAGCTTGGCTACCGAGCGCAACGACGAGTTTTATGTTGAAGAGAAACTTACCCAGCAAGATATTGCCGACAGGGTAGGGGCTTCGCGTGAAATGGTTGCGCGTATTTTGAAAGACTTAACTATTGGCGGCTACATCAGTTTTGAAAATCGCCACATCGTTATTCATCGTCGCTTGCCTGCCAACTACTAATTGCTAATAGTTGCGCGTAGCGCGTGATCTGGAAAAAAGGCTGCCGTCAGGTGGCCTTTTTTGTTAGCGCGAGTTCCGGTAACGCGCATCCCTAGCGTGTTTGATTTTTCCCCGGTGCTTCTGCAGTAACTATCTTCTCTTCGAGTATCTCATCGACGGTGCAGCGCAGCGTGCCATCGGCCAGGCCCGCCTTGATACTAGCGCCTGCCTGCGTGGCTGCGCTAGAGCGTAGCAGCTTTCCCTGCTCGTCAAAAACGATCGCGTAACCGCGCTGCAATGTGGCTAGCGGACTCACAATATGCAGGTTGGATGCAAGCTTGTCGGCGCGGTGTTGGCGTTGCTCCATCACGCGGTGCATTGCGGTGTTTAAGCGGCGCTGTAGCGCGCCAAGTTTTTCGCGCAAGTCACGGCTTTTGTTTGCCGGTGAGTAGTGGGCCAGTGCGGCTCGCGATGTTTCGAGCCGGGCTTTGGCTGCGTACAGCAACTGTGCCTGTACATTGCGTAGCCGCGTATCCAGGTGGTCAAGCCGCTGGCTCTGTTGCTGCAGCGTATCGCCGGGGTGCCGCAGCCTGGCTTTGAGCTCGGCGATGCGCGCCACCTGGCGGCTATAGGCGTGCAGCATGGCGCGTTGCAGGCGCCTGGTTTGCGCGTGTAGCTGCAGGTTTAGTTCGCTGCGATCGGGGCTTAGCAATTCCGCCGCTGCAGTAGGAGTGGCCGCACGCGCATCCGCCACAAAGTCGGCTATCGTAAAATCGGTTTCGTGGCCCACCGCGCTGACTACAGGCAGCCTGGACTTCGCTATCGCACGCGCAACGACTTCTTCGTTAAAGCTCCATAAGTCCTCCAGCGACCCGCCACCGCGCGCAACGATAATAGCGTCGGGCTTAATGCTTACATCCTTATTGTGCGGCCTCCTGGTCCCAGCCGCCAGCTGGTTGGCCAACGCTATCGCCGCGGCAATTTGATCGGCGGCGCCATCACCTTGCACGGCAACCGGCAGCACAATCAACTCAATGCCGGGCATACGCCTGGCAAAGGTGCTCTGGATATCGCGAATAGCCGCGCCCTGCGGGGAGGTGATCACGGCAATCTGGGTGGGCAGCGCCGGCAGCGCCTGTTTGCGATCGGCATCGAACAGGCCCGCTTCGCCCAGTTTGGCTTTGAGCTGCTCGAAGGCCAGCTGCAGCTTGCCCAGCCCGGCCGGCGACATGGCCTCGGCAATAAACTGGTAGCTGCCGCGTGGCTCGTAAATGCTGGCCCGGCCCTTGAGCAGGACCTGCAGGCCGTTTTCCACCTCGAACCTGACCCGCTGGTTGCTGGAGCGAAACATCGCGACCCGCAATTGCGCGTCTTTATCCTTTAACGTGAAGTACCAGTGCCCCGAGCGGTGCTGGATCAGGTCGCTGATCTCGCCTTCCACCGCGATGCCAGAAAAATTTTTCTCCAGCGTATTGCGGGCCAGCCGGTTTAGCTCGCCAACCGTGTAAATGCGTGTGTCCATTAATGCCCGGATTGATGACGCCTGGATTGATGGTGCCTGGATCGATATTGCCGGATTGTAGGCCGCGGGGCGGCCCGGCGCTAGCGTGGTTGCATCGGCATTTACCCGGTTGCCGGGCGGCCTTATAATGCCCGGCTAGCTACGGCGCCGGGTCAATTGCCCGTGTCCATACGGCCAGTGTCCACGCAAGCGCAGCGATGCCTTATTGGGTGCGGCATTTGGCACGGTAGTTTCACCCCGGCGGCCCGCGTCACTCCCCGGCCCATCGGCGCAATGTGCGTCACCGGCCCTGACCAGGTTCCAACGCTATGCCGCGTATCGCCCATGAAGCACTGACGTTTGACGACGTCTTGCTGCTGCCCGACTATTCCGAAATGCTCGCTACCACAGCCAGCTTGCAAAGCCGTCTGACCCGCGAGATCCAGGTCAATATTCCGCTGTTGTCTTCGGCCATGGATACAGTAACCGAATCCAGGCTGGCGATTGCGCTGGCGCAGTCCGGCGGCGTTGGCATCATCCATAAAAATATGAGCGTTGAAGATCAGGCGCGTGAAGTCCGCGCGGTGAAAAAATTTGAAAGCGGCGTGGTGCGTGACCCGATCACGATCGAAGCTGACGCGACCATTCGCGAGCTATTGGATATTAAATTACAACACAATATTTCTGGCGTGCCGGTAATGGAGAACGGCACTTTGGTGGGCATCGTAACCAGCCGCGATGTGCGTTATGAAAACAATATGAACGCGAAGATCGTTAACATAATGACGCCGCGCGATCGCCTGGTCACGGTTCTGGAGGGCACAGACCCTGAAGAAGTTAAAAATGTATTGCACCAGAATCGTATCGAAAAAGTATTGGTAATTAATGAAGCCTTCGAATTGCGCGGCATGATTACGGTGAAGGATTTGGAGTTGGCGCAGCGGTTTCCGAATTCCTGTAAAGACGCGCGCGCTCAGCTGCGTGTAGGTGCGGCCGTTGGTGTAGCGGGCGATACCGAAAAGCGTGTAGCCAGCCTTGTGGCGGCCGGTGTAGATTTGATTTGCGTCGATACGGCGCATGGTCACTCCAAGAATGTGCTCGACCGCGTGCGCTGGATCAAGCAGAAGTATCCCGATACCCAGGTTATGGGCGGCAATATCGCGACTGCAGAAGCTGCGCTGGCGTTAGAAGAGGCCGGCGCCGATGCAGTAAAGGTAGGCATTGGCCCCGGTTCAATTTGCACCACGCGCGTGGTCACGGGCGTTGGCGTGCCGCAAATCACCGCAGTGGCGCAGGTGGCCAAAGCGCTGGATGGCAGGGTGCCGGTGATTGCCGATGGCGGTATTCGTTTTAGCGGCGACATTGCCAAGGCAATTGTTGCCGGTGCCGATGTGGTGATGGTTGGCAGCTTGCTGGCCGGCACCGAAGAGGCGCCGGGTGAGGTTGAACTTTACCAGGGGCGAACCTACAAATCCTATCGCGGTATGGGTTCGCTAGGCGCAATGGCGCAAAAGCAGGGCTCGAGTGATCGTTACTTCCAGGACGCCAGCGCCGGTACGGAAAAACTGGTGCCCGAAGGCATAGAAGGTCGGGTGCCCTACAAAGGCCCGGTGACACGGATCATCGGCCAGTTGATTGGCGGTGTGCGCTCGGCCATGGGTTACACTGGTTGTGCAACCATCGCCGAAATGCAAACCAAGCCCAAATTCGTCCGGGTTACTGCCGCGGGCATGAGCGAAAGCCACGTGCACGATGTGAGTATTACCAAGGAAGCACCAAATTACCCGGTGCAGTAAACCATTCCGGCGCGTTGCTTGCGTCTTTTAGCCATTATTTTATTGCACGGCGCGGCTATTGAGCCCGCGCCGCACGGGCACTTTATCTATGTCCTCTAATATCCAGTCGCAGCGTATTCTTATTGTCGATTTCGGATCGCAATACACGCAGCTTATTGCCAGGCGCATTCGCGAGTGCGGCGTGTATTCCGAAATCATTGCTTGGGATGCCGATGAATCTGCTTACCGCGGAGACGATATTCGCGGCATCATTTTGTCGGGCGGGCCTGAAACTGTAGTAGGCGACAGCGCACCGTTTGCATCGCAAATCATATTTGAACTTGGCGTTCCCGTGTTGGGCATTTGCTACGGCATGCAAACCATGGCCAGCCAGCTGGGCGGCGCAGTAGAGCCCTCGGCCAAGCAGGAGTTTGGCCACGCAGAAATAAAAGTTGCCAATACAGCGCCTTTAACTGAAGGCGTAGTTGCTAACGGCCAGCGCTTGAACGTATGGATGAGTCATGGCGACAAGGTTACGCAGTTGCCGACCGGCTTTGCATTGCTTGCTTCCACTGCAAGCGCGCCGATAGCGGCCATGGCCAATCTTGACAAAAAATTCTACGGCCTGCAGTTTCACCCGGAAGTTACGCACACCGAATTGGGCAAAGAATTGCTCGCGCGGTTCGCTCGCGATATTTGCCAATGCGACGGCCTGTGGAGCATTGCCAATATTGCCGAAAAAGAAATTGACGATGTGCAGCGCATGGTGGGTGACGAGCACGTCATCCTCGGCTTATCGGGCGGCGTTGATTCATCGGTGGTCGCGGCACTGTTGCACCGCGCCATTGGCGATCAGCTTACCTGCGTATTTGTCGACAATGGCCTACTGCGTTTGCACGAGGGCGAACAGGTGATGGACATGTTCGCAAAGAACATGGGTGTGCGGGTTATTCGCGTTGATGCCGAGGACGAGTTTTTGGGCGGTCTGGCGGGCGTTGCGGACCCCGAGAAAAAACGCAAGATTATTGGCAACACGTTTATCGATATTTTTGAGCGCGAGTCAGCGAAGATCGACGATGCCAACTGGCTGGCGCAGGGCACCATTTACCCGGATGTCATTGAATCGGCTGCATCGAAGCACGGCAAGGCGCATGTTATTAAATCGCATCATAATGTTGGTGGTTTGCCTGAAGAGATGAACCTGAAGCTTATTGAACCGCTGCGTGAATTGTTTAAGGATGAAGTACGGGAGCTGGGGGTTGAGCTTGGTTTGCCCAGGGAAATGCTTTATCGGCACCCGTTTCCTGGCCCTGGCCTTGGGGTGCGTATTCTTGGCGAGGTTAAAAAGGATTATGCGGATATATTGCGCCGCGCTGATAATATTTTTATAGAAGAACTGCATGACTCGGGTTGGTACGATAAAACCAGCCAGGCCTTCGCAGTTTTTCTGCCGGTCAAATCGGTTGGCGTGGTGGGAGATGCGCGCCGCTACGAGTGGGTTATTGCGCTTCGCGCCGTTGAGACTATCGACTTTATGACTGCGCGCTGGGCACATTTGCCGCCAGAACTGCTAGAGCATATTTCACGGCGCATAAAAAATGAAATCGCGCATGTGTCGCGCGTGGTTTACGATATATCGAGCAAGCCGCCGGCCACGATTGAGTGGGAATGATTTTACGTCGGCAGTAAAGGAATTTCAGCTTGGTTCCACCGAATCGGCTGTGCCTGGCGCATTGCC
>JABDNS010000028.1 GCA_013043705.1 Pseudomonadales bacterium | reverse complement strand
ACTACCAAAAACATACGCATATCTTTGCCGAACTTGCGCGGCTGGCCGACGCTGCTGAGCCGCTGGATGTGGTGACGCTCTCCGAAGCGCTTGAGAGGCGCGATCTTTTAAACGCAGCCGGCGGTTTAGCGTATCTCGTCGATTTGGTGCAAAGCACGCCAAGCGCAGCTAATATTCGCTCCTACGCCGACATCGTTCACGATCGTGCGGTGCTCAGGCGCATCATAACCACGTCAACGCAAATCCAGAGCGCAGCTTTCAACCCTGAGGGTCGATCGGCCGGCGAGGTGCTTGACGGCGCCGAGCGCCTGATGATGCAGGTGGGTGAGGGCGATTTAAAAAAAGGCGGGCCGGTTGCCGTTAACGAGTTAATGAATACGGCGCTCGACAAAATTGATGAGCTGTTCAATAAGAAAGGCGCTATCACCGGTTTGTCCACCGGGTTTTTGGACCTCGACGAAAAGACCTCGGGCTTGCAGGCATCCGACCTGGTTATCGTTGCGGGCCGCCCGTCGATGGGTAAGACATCGTTCGCGATGAACCTGGTTGAGAACGCGGTACTTAGCACCGAGCAGCCCATCCTGGTTTTCAGTATGGAGATGCCCTCGCACTCATTGATGATGCGCTTGCTCTCCTCGGTGGGAAAAATCGACCAGACGCGCGTGCGCAACGGCCAGCTCGAAGACGACGACTGGAGCAAGTTGAGCTCTGCCATGCACCAATTGAAAAATCGCCAGCTCTATATTGATGACACGCCGGCGCTATCTCCAACCGAATTGCGTTCCAGGGCAAGGCGCGTTGCGCGCGAGCACGGCTCGCTCGGCATGATCATGGTTGATTACCTGCAGCTTATGCAGGTGGCGGGTAGCAACGAGGGAAGAACCCAGGAAATTAGTGAGATCTCGCGCAACCTGAAAAGCATTGCAAAGGAATTCGATTGCCCGATGGTAGCATTGTCGCAGCTCAATCGCGGGCTGGAGCAGCGGCCCAATAAGCGGCCGGTCATGTCCGACTTGCGTGAATCGGGTGCCATCGAGCAAGACGCCGACCTGATTATGTTTATCTATCGAGATGAAGTTTACAACGAGGATAGTGAAGACAAGGGTATCGCTGAAATTATTATTGGCAAGCAGCGTAACGGGCCTATCGGAACTTCTCGATTGGCTTTCATTGGCCACTACACGCGCTTCGAAAACCTTGCACGTGGCGATTACCAGCCCTGATTAAGGCTCGGCCTCTTCCAGCGCCAGGCTGGCTTTTAGTTGCCTGACTTTATCGTGGCCTTCCTCTGCACTCAACTTTTTAGGCTTGTGCGCTTCATCTGCCGGCGACGCATCTTGTATTAGCGCAGGCATTTCAAATCGTTGACCCTCTCGCAATTGCTTCGCCAGCCGGGCAAAGTTTTCACTGAACACTGGTAGCGTTTTTTTCTCGGTTTCGCTGCGTAAAAAATTCCAGCCAGTGGCTTTGGCCGCATGGTAAACCAGCGGGTGGCTCCACGCGTGGTTTGCAAGCGGCGTACTCGCGTTGCAGGCTTCCAGATAAGCCTCACGCGCAGCGGGTAACTTTAATTCAACGCGGTCGCAGGCGGCCAAAAACCGGTGCAGGGTGGGCAGGTACTCCGATTGTTCAATAATGTCGCGCGCTGCCATCAGCAAGGTTTGTTGCTGGAATGTAGCAAGTGACTGCAGCCACAGCCTTTTCGCCTGGTTCAGCGTGTCGGTATCGTTGTAGGCGGCGTAAAACTGGTTGTGGTAGTTGATTCTAAACAGCGAGAAGACCTGGTTGATGGCGTCTATTTTTTCAGCTTTCTCTGCCTTATCAGCCGCGGCTTCGCTGGTAGTTTGTATTTGATCGCCCATAGTATCGTACCTAGCCGGCCCAGCTTCGGTCGGAGAGATCTTCGACAAGCGATCGATCTCTTGTTTTGCGTTGCTCGTTAGCTCTGCCGCCGTGCTTGTTTTCGCCATTATTCTCTAGCCTGTAGTTGCGCGCCCACTGGTATTTTACAAACTGCAGGAACTTGGTGTTCCAGGAATGATGTAATTCGTTCTTTTCGCGCCAGTACATGACGAATTCGGGCACCAATTGCCGCGCAAAATTTTCATCGATATTAGCTAGCGCCAATACATCATAAACCTTTTGCTGTGGCTGCCAGTTTTCTTGCATCGGCGCCGGGTCGGTTTCGTTGGCCATTGCGTGCGTGTATTTGGCCCATTGGTATTTAATATGGTTTACAAATTTCGAGTTCCAGGTTTTTTGCTCGACGCCGCGTTCGCGCCAATGCAAAACGAATTCCGGAATCGCGTCGTCAATAAAGTTGCGGTTAACGCCCATGCGCAGCAAAATATCGACCGCGTCCTGGTTGGGTTGCCAGCCACGCTGCATGCCACTGTAGCCATTGTCCGTTTGCTGGTTTTTGCGTGCGGCCTGTTCGGCTGCGCTTTGCAGTTTGTGCTGCCATCGTCGCGTAACGTGCTGCAGGAATTTGCTCGACCAGCTATGCGAAATTTCATTTCTTTCTTGCCAATACAAAATAAATTCAGCCACTTCGGCAAGTGCGAATTCGGCATCGATTCCCTGTGCGCGTATTTGTTCTAGAACCGATGCGCCCGGCTGCCAGTTTGGCGGGATTCGCGTGCCGCCGAGGCTGGCCGCAGGGGTGGCTTGTGTGTGTGCGGCCTGGGTGCTCGCCGCTATTTTTCGTTCGCTGCGTTCGCACTGCAGTGTAAACTCAAAGGCCTGTTGTTCGCTGTCGGGCATTTGATCCAGCATTAGCATGCCCAGGTCAACCAGCGACTGCAGGATGCGGCGCAGGCTTGCAGCATTCCAGAACGGTAATTGCGTGCTTAAGCTGTGCAATGAGCAGGAACCGGAGCTGGCTTGGCCGTTGGCGCTGTTGAACAGGGCAAACTGCTGCAAGTGCTGCAGTAACAGTGCTTCTTCCAGCCCAATCGATGCAGCCAGCGAAGGAGACAACGCAATGCTGCGCTCCGGGAGCACGGAGTCATTCATATCGATTTATCGCGGAGAAAGTGCGCGCCGCTGTAGGATGAGGCTCTATTGACTATATAATTTGACACGACTGCGACCTCGATATGCGTTGCCGTCTATTTTAAGGCAGAGCGCTCCCCGACACTAGTCGCGCGTGCCTGCAGCTCGAAATATTTTGGATAGCAGGCTATGCCGAAAACAAAAACCGCCTACGTATGCAGCGACTGTGGCTCTGACTACAGCAAGTGGCAGGGCCAATGCGCCGACTGCGGCGCCTGGAACACGCTGTCCGAGCTGCGTTTGGGCGCAGTGGGCGCTGGCAAGCCGCGCGATGTGGGTTACGCCGGCGCGCAAGCGGTGGTTGCGTCATTAAAGACCATTGGACTCGAGGAAACCCGGCGCATTGAAACCGGCCTGGCGGAGTTCGACCGGGTGCTGGGCGGCGGCCTGGTGCCGGGCTCGGCGGTACTCATTGGCGGGCAGCCCGGCGCGGGCAAAAGTACTTTGTTGTTGCAGGTTACCAGCAAGGTGGCCGCGCAGCACAATACCCTGTATGTAACCGGCGAGGAATCCTTGCAGCAGGTTGCACTGCGTGCGCGCCGGCTGGGTTTGTCGCCGGATTCGCTGCAGCTAATGGCCGAGACCAGTGTGGAGTCGGTTCTGAAGGCTGCGGCTACCCACAATCCCCGCATTATCGTAATCGATTCCATCCAGGTTATGCATACCGATACGCTGCAGGCTGCCGCTGGCAGCGTGTCGCAGGTACGAGAGTGCGCCGCCGCAATAACCCGCTTCGCCAAGCAGACAGAAACTGTCGTGTTGCTGGTGGGGCATGTAACCAAGGACGGCTCGCTGGCGGGCCCCAAGGTGCTCGAGCATATGATCGATTGCTCCTTGCTACTTGAGGGGGCGGCCGACAATCGCTTCAGGACTTTGCGCGGTCAAAAAAATCGTTTTGGCGCTGCCAATGAGCTGGGTGTTTTCGCCATGACCGAGCAAGGCATGCGCGAAGTCAAAAATCCGTCCGCGATCTTTCTCAGCGGAGCAGCGGCAGACTCACCCGGCAGCTGCGTTGCGGTTTTGTGGGAGGGCTCGCGTGCCTTGCTGGTTGAAATACAAGCCCTGGTCGATGAATCGCAGGCCAGCAACCCGCGCCGCGTTGCGGTGGGCCTTGAGCAAAACCGCTTGGCCATGTTGTTGGCGGTGTTGCACAGGCACGGCGGCGTTGCAGTAGGTGCGGCAGATGTATTTGCCAACGCGGTTGGCGGCGTGAAAGTGCTTGAAACCGGCGTTGACCTGGCCTTGCTGCTGGCGGTAGTGTCCAGTTTTCGCGATAGTAGTCTACCGCAGGGCCTGGTGGTGTTTGGTGAGGTGGGTCTTTCCGGTGAGCTGCGGCCGGTGCCTGGCGGTCAGGAGCGTATTGCCGAGGCTGCCAAGCACGGTTTTACCCGCGCCATTGTGCCGTTTGCCAACCAACCCAAGCAGGCAATCAGTGGCATCAAGGTTGAGGCGGTGAAATGGTTGCGCGAGGCGTTGGAGCTAATTTAAATATTTGGCCGGGCAAGCGCGCTAAAAAATAGAGCGCTTGTTTTTCAGGTACTGGCTGTTGAACTCGGAAGCTTCGATCGGCTTGCCATAATAGTAACCCTGGGCCTGCAGGCAACCCATTTTCATTAGTTGTTTGCCCTGTTCTTTGGTCTCTACACCTTCCGCAATAATTTCCAGTCCCAGGCTTTTGCCCAGTGAGATTACCGCAGCTGCAATGGTTACAGCGTTTTGGTCGTATTCAATTTTCTCAACGAACGAGCGATCAATTTTGAGTCGATCCAGCGGTAGTGTTTGCAGGTTAGACAGCGATGAATAACCGGTGCCAAAGTCATCGATCGCAATCTTGCAGCCGAGCTTGCGCAGCGCCTCAAGGTTTCTGATCATATTCTTTTCGGAGCTGGTGAAAGCGTTTTCTGTAACTTCAATTTCCAGTTGCCCGCCGGAAATTTTGTGTTTGGCCAGGCAGTCGACAACGCGTTTGACAAAGTCGGGCTTGGCTAGCTGCAGGCGAGACGCATTCACCGACATCAGGCACGGCGCGCTTGAGAATTTTCGCCATATCGCTATTTGCTTGCAAACCGTATCCAGCACCCAATAACCTAAATCGTCAATCAAGCCAATTGATTCCGCGATAGGGATAAACACCGCCGGAGAAACGAAGCCAAGCTCCTTGCTGTGCCAGCGCAATAGAACTTCAGCACCAATCACGTTGCCGGTTTTCATATCGTACTGTGGCTGGTAGTTCAGCAATAGCTCTTGGTTTTTAATTGCCTTGCGCAGGTGTTTTTCAATGGCAAACTGCCGGGTAGTTTCCTTGGTTAGCGCGGAGTCGAATAACTGGAAATTATTTTTGCCTCCTGCCTTGGCGGCATACATTGCCGTATCCGCTTGTTTAATAAGCTGGCTGGTAGTTGCGTCAGCGTGCGGAAACAGGCAAATACCGATACTGCATTGCACCTCGACTTCTGCACCTTCAATCTGGAAGGGCTCAGAAAGTTCCTGCAGTATTCTCTGCGCAATAAGTGCGGCGTTGCTTTGGCTCTGCACATCTTCGGCAATGAGCGTAAATTCGTCACCACCGATACGGGAAATTAATTCGCCGTTACGGAAAATTTTCTTCAGGCGCGTCGCTACCATCAGTAGCACCACGTCGCCGACCATATGACCCTGGATATCGTTGATAAGCTTGAAATTATCCAGGTCGATAAACAGCAGGGCACCTTCGGTTTCCTGGCGTTTGGCGCGCTCCGCAGCCTTCTCCAGGTGCGTAAGGAAGAAGCCGCGATTGGGTAGGCCGGTAAGCTGGTCGTGTGCGGCATTATGTTCTAGCGCCGCTTGGGTATCTTTTAACTCGGAAATGTCGCGCAGTGAAAAAAGATAATGGGTGGCGGTGTCATCGCCGTGATTCAGTGAGTCAACCGTCAGCCAGAACGGTCGTTTGCTCTCAGCCTTTTCTAAGGTATAAACCTCACCACTCCAGTGGCCTTCGTAAAAAAGGCTTTGCCAAATTTGGTTGTTGATACTCTGTTCTTCTGCGTCGAAAAAATGAATGTCGTTGGCACTACGCAACTCTTCACGACTCTTCGATACCAGCAATTGGTAAGCCGGGTTTACCAATTTGATTTTTTGCTTGCCGTCGAAAACAATGATCGCGTCACTGGATATTTTGATCATGTCGTACATTAGTTCGGCGTTCGATTCGCCCTTGTGCTCGGGCTGCTTTACCGGTGTGTCAGTTACTTCTGTGCGCCGCATGTGCAGTACGCATTCTGTGCCGGGCATGTCTTCAGCAGCCAGTGGCTGGATAAAGACTTCAAAGCATTGCGTGATTTCTCCCTGCTCGCAGGTTACGCTGAGCCTTTCGGGCTCTCCGGTCAGCCGGGTCTTGCGTGCCCGTTGCTTCAGTTCTTTTTCACCGTCCTCTTCCAGGCTAAGCAAAAACTCGCGGAATGCGGCGTCGGGTACCAGCGTGATATCAAGATCGGCGGGCTGCAGCAGGTCGATGTTTACCTGCGACAGTAAATTAAATTTTGAATCGACCAACAACACCGCATCGATTGCGGTGCCCATCATCTTGGCAAACTGCTCTTTATCGCTGGCCTGCTTTTTCGCGGCCGCTTGTTGTTCTGTGCCCTTGGACATACAGATTAATAGTCCATCAAATGTTGTGGGTTTCAATGCCTATGGCGGGCGCCCGCCGGGTGACCAGCGCCTTTGTATAAGACTAGACCCTTCAGGGTGATCCGCTAGCGCAGGGCGAGCCAAGGTGAGGGTAAAGCGCTGCAAAGCTGCGCGTTGAGGGGCTTGGCGGCGTGGGAAAGGCCAAACTTTGAACGCCGTCACATTTGCGATTGAGCCTTAAGTGTTTGATCAGGCCAGCTTTTTATACCGCATCCTGCGCGGCTGGGCGTCACTGCCTTTGCGCTCGACAAAATCCGTGTGGTATTCGCTGTAATTGCCCTCGAAAAAAACCACCTCGGAGTCGCCCTCATAGGCCAGGATATGGGTGCAAACCCGGTCGAGGAACCAGCGGTCGTGGGATATCACCAGCGCACTGCCCGGGAAGGTGAGTAGCGCTTCCTCCAGTGCACGCAAGGTCTCGATATCCAGATCGTTGGAGGGCTCATCGAGCAAAAGCACATTACCACCTTGCCGGAGCGTGCAGGCCAGCTGCAATCGGCCACGCTCACCACCCGATAGATCGCCCACTCTTTTTTGCTGGTCGGTGCCCTTAAAGTTAAAGCGCCCGACATAGGCACGCGAAGAGACTTCGTAGCCGCCTATTTGCAGGTTTTCATGGCCACCCGACACAGCTTCCCAAACGCTCTTGTCATCTTGCAGTTCATCGCGCATTTGCTCCACGTGCGCGATTTTGACGGTTTCACCAATATCCACGCTGCCGCTATCGGGCTGTTCCGCACCTGTAATGAGCCTGAACAGCGTGGATTTGCCCGCGCCGTTGCCGCCGATGATGCCGACGATCGCGCCTTTGGGAATGCTCAGCGACAGCTTGTCGATAAGCTTTTTATCACCATAGGACTTGCTTACATCCACTAGCTCGATAACTTTTTCACCGAGCCGATCACCGGGTGGAATATAGATTTCGTTGGTTTCGCTGCGACGCTGGAATTCCTGCGAATTCAATTCGTCGAAGCGCTGCAGGCGGGCTTTATTTTTTGCATGCCGGCCTTTCGGGTTGGCGCGCACCCACTCGAGTTCAGCCTTAATACTTTTTTGCCGCGAAGCCTCTTGCTTGGCCTCCATTTCCAGTCGCTGCTCTTTCTGTTCCAGCCACGACGAGTAGTTGCCCTCGTACGGTATGCCGCGGCCACGATCCAGTTCCAGGATCCAGCCTGCGGCATTGTCGAGGAAGTAGCGATCGTGCGTAATGGCCACCACCGTGCCGGGGTAGTCTTCAAGAAAGTGTTCCAGCCAGTGCACACTCTCCGCATCCAGGTGGTTGGTGGGCTCGTCCAGCAGTAACATGTCGGGGTTGGACAGCAACAGTCGGCACAGTGCGACGCGCCGTCGCTCGCCACCCGACAGTGTCTTTATATCGGCGTCCCAGGCGGGTAAGCGCAGCGCATCGGCAGCCACCTCGAGCTTGTGCTCCAGGTTATGCGCGTCCGAGGCCTGCAAAATATTTTCCAGCCGCTGCTGTTCTTTTGACAGCGCTTCAAAATCGGCATCGGGCTCGGCGTAGGCGGCGTACACCGCCTCAAGTTTTTGTTGTGCCTCGGCAACTTCGCCAAGGCCCGATTCGATATTACCGCGTACGTCCTTGCTTGTATCAAGCTCCGGCTCCTGCGGCAAATAGCCGATGGCAAGATCCGGTTGCGGCCTTGCCTCGCCCAGGAAATCGGTGTCGACGCCAGCCATAATTCTTAACAGGCTCGATTTTCCTGCGCCGTTTAAGCCGAGCACGCCGATCTTCGCGCCTGGAAAAAAAGACAGTGAAATGTCCTTCAGGATTTCGCGTTTGGGCGGTACGATCTTGCCCACGCGGTTCATTGTGTAAACGTATTGAGCCATAGTGTGTTGTATAACGTGGTTGTATAAATTGGCATCGCGCTGGCGAGCCTGGACGAAAAGGAAAATGATACGTTGAAGCGGTACGCCCTAACAAGCTTGCGTTTTGGTTTGCGCGCGCCAGCTAGCGCGTTTTTATTTGGCGCGTGCATGGCAGCCATGCCAAACCAGGCCAGCGCCGATCGCCTGTGGTCGTTGTCGTTGGGGCAAAGTGGCACATTCTCTGACACCGGCTTGAGCAGTGCTGCGCCGCAGCAATTCGGATTCAAGCTTGACCCCGGGCAAAGCTACCAATTGCTGCTTGGCAGGTTCTATGAGCAGATTGAGCAAGACTATACCAATATAGAGCTATTTATTGCCTCACAGCGCTCAAACATCCAGACAAAAAACACCGCGACGCAAACAACGCGCAACAGTGAGCTCGATAGCCTGCATATCCAGGCAGGCGGCAGTTACCAGTTTGCCTATGCAAAAAATATCCGTCCGTTCATTGGCATGGCGCTGGGTGGCTCAAGGTTTACAAGCAAGGATTACGATGCATTGAATCGCGTATCTTTCAGTTTTAATGCGGGGGTATCGTTTGACCTAGGCCAAGCTGTGGCGCTGCGCCTGGATACGCGCGCGCTGGGTATCGTGCTTGATTCGCGCACAGAAATTTTTTGTGCTGGTGGTTGTGTCGCCAAGGTTACAGGAAACTTGTGGATGCAATACAGTGCTGCCGCTGCGCTCGAATTCCGTTTCTAGCGCGGCTAAGGCTAACATCGTACTAGATGAATTTACCTAAAAGCTTGCGGTAAAGATCACGCCGGTATTATCGCCATCGATTTTGGCGTCGCTGCCATTTTCAGCTTCGTATTCAATAGCCATGTGTCGAAGCCCAATACTGACCTGGTCATTGAGCCGGTAATCGGCCTGGAATACGATGCCGGTTTCGTTTTTGAAATTGACGCGTTGCCTGGGCTGGAAGTCGATATCGATTTCCAGTTCCGGGTCGATGTGGTAGCTAATGCCGCCGCCCACTCGCCATCTTGGCGTAGTGGTGAAGGCCATTAATTCCAGTGGCCAGCGGGTAAAGCTGGCGTCGCCGTTATCGCCAAAAATGCCATCGACATGGTAATTCATCGTACCTTGCAGCTGGAAATTTCCCTCGGTGTACAACAGCCCGCCGCCGAACATCATTAATTCGCCTGCGCGGATGTCTTCACTTTCAACGCCGCTGAAGCGCGTATCGACCTCAACCGTTGCCAGCCGCTCCCCGCCAAAAGTGAGCGCCGCGTTAACCACGCCCTGCCAGTAGCCAGCGCGGTGGGCATCGCTTGCGTGGTAGGGCTCCCGGTCATGCGGTTGGTGGTGCCTGTCGTGCGCGTGATCGACGCCGCTATGGGCTGGCGGATACGTTCGATCTTGATGCCAGTCGCGCTCGTGCGCCAGAGCTCGTGTGCAAAGCGCTAGCGCCACGGCCAGTGGAAGCAGGGCCCGGGATATGCCACCGGGGGCTGGGCGGGTGGCCGAACAGGTAACTCGATAAGGTTTCAAAGTAATCTCCTTAATGGGGTGGCCGCCAGGTTGGCGCAAAGCTTTGATCCGCCTGGCTGCTCAATAATTCCCGGCTGAGGGGGCGTTTTTACACCTTTTTCCGTAACTATTCGGCCATTTTTAATGCCCCGTTGGCCGCAGCCTAGACCGCCTGCGCGTAGTTTTCGAGCCAGCCTTTGGGTAAAATGCGCGATCTTTTCCGGGCGCGGCCATGCAGTTTGCCCGGCCTGTCTGTATTTTCCAAAACGCTACCAGCGGAGTAAATGAATGTTTGACAAAAGCATGACCGTTGCCGATTTCGACGCAGAACTTGCCAGCGCAATTGCCGCTGAAGAGCGTCGCCAGGAGGAGCATATTGAATTGATTGCTTCCGAAAATTATTGCAGCCCCAGGGTAATGGAGGCGCAAGGTACCGTGCTTACCAACAAGTACGCAGAGGGCTATTCGGGTAAGCGCTACTACGGCGGCTGCGAGTATGTCGATGTTGCTGAAGACCTCGCATGCGAGCGCGCGAAAAAATTGTTCGGTGCAGACTACGCCAATGTGCAGCCTCATTCGGGTTCGCAAGCCAACGCTGCGGTTTACATGGCGCTGTTGGACGCGGGCGATACGGTGCTGGGCATGAGCCTTGATGCCGGCGGCCACCTGACGCATGGCGCCAAGCCCAACTTTTCGGGCAAAACCTACAACGCTGTGCAGTATGGCCTTAACGCTGAAACAGGTGAAATCGATTACGCGCAGGTTGCGGCATTGGCTGCGCAGCACAAACCAAAAATGATCATTGCGGGTTTTTCTGCGTATTCTGGCATTGTCGATTGGCAGCGCTTTCGCGATATTGCCGATAGCGTTGGCGCCTACCTGATGGTTGATATGGCTCACGTTGCCGGCCTGGTTGCCGCTGGCGTTTATCCGAACCCTGTGCCAATCGCCGACGTGGTTACCTCTACAACGCACAAAACCCTGCGTGGCCCGCGCGGCGGTATCATTTTGGCGCGCGCCAACCCCGAGCTTGAGAAAAAATTTAACTCGGCGGTTTTCCCTGGCGGGCAGGGCGGCCCGCTTATGCATGTGATCGCTGCCAAAGCGGTTAGCTTCAAGGAGGCGGCCAGCCAGGATTTCGTAGACTACCAAAAACAGGTTGTTGCAAATGCAAAAGCGATGGCCGCCACGTTTATTGAGCGGGGCGTAAAAATTGTTTCTGGCGGCACCGAAAATCACCTGATGCTGGTAGACCTTATCGGCCGCGAGTACACCGGTAAAGACGCCGACGCAGCGCTGGGTGCAGCACACATCACGGTGAATAAAAATGCCGTGCCTAATGACCCTCGATCGCCGTTTATAACCAGCGGGCTGCGGGTTGGCACGCCGGCCATAACCACGCGCGGTTTTAAAGAGAAAGAAACCATCGAGCTAACGCACTGGATGTGCGACATACTCGAAGATGTAAACAATGAAGATTGCATAGCCAGGGTGCGTGGACAGGTAACCGAGCTGTGCAGTCGGTTTCCGGTCTATCGATAGCCTTTTTTGAGCCTGTTTTTGCTTAACTGCAAAACTAAATAAGCATGGTGTTAAATGCGTTGCCCCTTTTGTAGTATCGAAGACACCAAGGTTGTCGATTCCCGTCTGGTTGCCGAAGGTGACCAGGTGCGCAGGCGCAGGGAGTGCCAGGCTTGTTCGGAGCGCTTCACCACTTATGAAACTGCGGAGTTATTGCTGCCAAGGGTAGTCAAGCAAGACGGCGTAAGGGAGCCATTCGACGAAAACAAAATGCGCTCCGGAATGCAGCGCGCGCTCGAGCGAAGACCCGTAGGCGTCGAGCTCGTTGAGGCCGCGATTAACCATATCAAGCACAGCCTGATGGCGACCGGCGAGCGCGAAGTAAGTTCACTGGTGGTGGGCGAGGCCGTTATGGAGCAATTGCGCGCACTCGACCACGTAGCCTATGTGCGCTTCGCATCGGTATACCGCAGCTTCCAGGATCTCGACGAGTTTCGCAAAGAGATCGATAAGCTCTCCGCCGAGGCAGCTACCGCGACGGCATCGGGTGTCGATGTCGACTGAGCAGCAACATGCGCATGATGTCGCGGTCATGACCGAGGCCTTGCGGCTGGCAGGTCACGGCGTGTATACCAGCACACCCAATCCAAGGGTGGGCTGCATCATAGAAAAGAACGGCGCAGTGGTTGGCAGCGGCTGGCATCGCCGCGCCGGTGAAGCGCATGCCGAGGTGCTGGCGCTTGAGGCGGCTGGCAGTAGCGCCGCAGGTGCAACGGCGTACATCACGCTTGAACCCTGCAATGTGCACGGCCGCACCGGGCCCTGCACGGAACAATTAATCAAGGCGGGTATAGCCCGTGTCGTGGTCGCCGTGGAAGACCCCAACCCCGCGGTTCGCGGCGGTGGCATTGCCGAGTTATTGGCAAACGGCATCCAGATTGACCGGGGTGTCTGTGCCGACGTGGCAGAGGCATTGAATCGCGGTTTTTTCAAGCGCATGCGAACCGGCATGCCGTTCGTACAAGCCAAGATGGCATCCAGCATTGATGGGCGCACTGCAATGTCTTCGGGCGAAAGCCAGTGGATAACCGGCGCAGCGGCGCGTGCCGAGGTGCAAAAAATGCGCGCGCAAAGCTGTGTGCTGGTTACGGGTGTGGATACCATTATTATCGACGACCCGAAGCTAACGGTTCGTGCTAGCGAGCTGGGTGAAGAGGTAGAACTTGAACACGTGGCGCCTGCAGGCATCGTGCGCCAGCCCGCGCTGGTTATCGTCGATTCGAAGCTGCGCACGCCACTCGATGCACGTGTGCTGGCCGATGCGCGCGAAACTGGCAGGCGCGTGATTATTGCTTGCGCATCGGCTGTCGATCCAAAAATGGTAGCCGCACTGGAGCAGCAGGGCGCGGAAGTAAAAGTATTTGAGGCAAGCGCTGGAAATACCGACAGGAACCGCGTGGATCTAAGCGCGCTGCTTGCATTTTTGGGCCAGTGTGAATACAACGAACTTATGCTGGAATCGGGCGCTACACTGTTTGGCGCGTTTATGAACGCAGGGCTGGTAGACGAGCTGGCGCTGTTTATGGCGCCAGTGCTGTTTGGCCAAACCGCCAGGCCGTTGGCGGCGCTGGATATTGCTGAAATACGTGATGCGCGTGGCATGTCGATCGTTGAAGCCAGGCCGGTGGGCGCAGACTTCCTGCTTAAGTTGGTCCCGGCGCCGGCAACAGCCTGAGCGGATGCTTTTGTAATACGCCCGTTGGTTCCACATTAAAAAACGGCTTTTTGTGCTGCCTGTTAGCGGCGCTACAGACCCGGAGAATGTTCACCAATGTTTACAGGTATCGTGCTTGCGCTGGGCGAAGTTGAAACTGTAGAAACGATAGCGGGCGACAAGCGCTTTATTTTTAGCGCGCCAGGCATGGATTTCGCCGATCTTAAAATCGGCGATAGCATTGCGGTGAATGGTGTTTGCCTTACCGCAACCGAACTGGACGCGCCGCGCTTCGCTGCGGATGTTTCGCGCGAAACACTGGATTGCACAACGCTCGGTGCGTTAGCAAAAGGCAGCGCGATTAATCTTGAAAAATCATTAACGCCCAGCACGGCGCTGGGCGGGCACCTGGTTAGCGGCCATGTCGACGGCGTGGCGAAGGTGGTTGCCATAGAGCAAGACGCGAGGTCGGTGCGCGTTGACATACAAGTGCCTGGCGAATTAGGTCGGTATATTGCTGCGAAAGGCTCGGTCTGTATCGACGGTACCAGCCTTACCGTAAACACGGTAGACGGCGATATTTTTGGCATTAACATTATTCCGCATACGTTCGAGAATACTTTGTTCAATTCCTACAGCGTGGGCTCGGCGGTTAACATTGAGGTTGACATTATTGCGCGTTATGTCGAGCGAATATCGACCTACACCGCGCCGCGGTAGAATACCTGCAGGGCTAATGGGCCCTGGATCAATCCCGGGAGTTGCATGGGCAATCTGAATAGTACTAAAGAGCTGATCGACGAAATTCGCCAGGGCCGCATGGTTATCCTGATGGATGATGAAGATCGCGAGAACGAAGGCGACCTGGTGATTGCCGCGGAGTGCGTGACGCCCGAGGCAATTAATTTCATGGCGCGCGAAGGGCGTGGCTTAATCTGCATGCCGATGAGTCGTGCGCGTTGCAGCCAACTCGACTTGCCGTTGATGGTCGACAACAACCGCGCGTCGCACGGCACCAATTTTACCCTGTCGATTGAAGCTGCCACCGGTGTGTCTACGGGTATATCGGCTGGTGACCGGGCCAGGACGGTGCAGGTTGCGGCGGCCAAAAATGCCGAGCCTTCCGATATCGTGCAGCCCGGGCATATTTTTCCGTTAATGGCCCAACCCGGTGGTGTGCTGGTGCGCGCGGGTCACACCGAAGCGAGCGTGGATTTGGCCAGGCTCGCCGGCTTCGATGCATCGGCGGTTATCGTCGAGATTATTAACGACGACGGCAATATGGCCAGGCGCGATGACCTGGATAAATTTGCCGCCAAACATAAACTGAAGATTGGCACCATTGCCGAGCTAATTCATTACCGGCTGCTGCACGATAAAACCATTGAGGTTGCAGAGCGAGGCATGATCGATACCGATCATGGGCCATTCGAAATGGTCGCCTTCAGCGATATGATCACCGGCGATACGCATCTTGCGCTGGTGCGCGGCGATGTGGCCAGCGGTGAACCTACACTGGTGCGCGTGCACACGGGCTCTGCAGTGCGCGATTTATTTTGTGCGCAACTCGACGACACGCCGGATTGGAACATGCAGCGCTGCCTGGCAAGAATTGCGCAGGAGGGCCGCGGCGTGTTGGTGCTGTTGGCGGGCTTTCAATTGTCCGAGGGCTGGTTGCAGGATGCGCAAATAGCGCTGGGCAAAAAGTCCAAACCCAACAGCCCGGTTAGCAAAGGAACCGACTCGCTTAACATTGGCGTAGGTTCACAGATTCTTCGCCAGCTGGGCGTATCCAAAATGCGCTTGATGGGGCCTGAAAAGCACTACAACGCCATATCCGGTTTTGATTTGGAAGTAACCGAATACGTAAGTTGTAACTGAGGCACGCATTGCCTGCATTGCTTTGTAGCTGCATAAAGGTTGTTTAGTTGTATAGTTGTATGAAGAGAAGCACTCTATGAGTACTGAATCAGTCGATCCGCGTTTTGCGAATTACCAGCGCCCGGACGCGCTACAGCAGCGCCTCGATAAAATGCGCGTGTTCGATGCCGGCAATTTCAGGCGCAGCAATGACGGTCGCATTGCAGTCATTGCCGGTCGCTGGCATAACTATATTGTCGATAGCCTGATGCAGGGCGCGCTTGCTACCGCTGCAGAGCACGGTTTTAGCGATACTGATATCGACGTCGTACAGGCGCCTGGCGCCTACGAGATGCCGTTGATCGCGCAGCAACTCATTGCCAGTGGTGGCTATGTTGCGGTGGTTACGCTCGGTGTAGTCATCCGCGGAGAAACGCCGCACTTTGACTACGTTGCGGGGGAGTGCGCGCGTGGGCTCGCCGACGTAGCGCTAGCTACTGGCGTGCCAGTCGGCTTTGGTGTGCTCACGGTGAATAACGTCGACCAGGCGCTGGCCAGGGCGCAGGCCGGCGAATCCAACAAGGGGCGCGAGGCTATGCTGGCTGCACTGGAAGTGGCTGGATTGATCGAGCAGTTCGCCCGCTAGCGGCGATAGAGGTTTTGCGTGGCAAATAAAAAAGACTTTGAGCGCCGACAGGCGGCCAGGAAACTAGCCAGCACCCGGCACAAAGCCAGGCACTTTGCGATGCAGGGGCTTTACCAAAATCATCTCAACGCAAGTTCTGCCAGCGATATCGAAGCGCAGTTTCGCGTTGATTTTGATATGCAGGGCACCGACCTGGAGTATTTTCGAGAGTTGCTGGCGGGGGTGCAGCGTGAAAAAGACCAGCTGGATGCCGAACTACTGCCGCTAGCCACTGAGCGCAAGCTCGAAGAGTGTGACCCGGTGACACTTGCACTGCTGCGTTTGGGAACCTATGAATTAAAGCATCGCATCGATGTGCCCTACAAAGTGGCTATCAACGAATCGGTCAATCTTGCAAAAAAATTTGGCCCCCAGGATGCGCATAAATTTGTTAATGCAGTGCTCGATCGCGCGGCACTACAACTGCGGCAATCCGAAATTGCCGATCACCAGCGTTAAAACTTTCGGCTATTTCGTGATGCGGCCAAAAGCGCAGTCTGCAACGGCACCTTTTACCCTTGTCTTCTGAATTCGATATCATCAGCCAGTACTTTACGTTTTCTACCGTTGGTGAAAATGGCCTCGGCGTGGGTGATGACGCTGCCATTTTTGAAGCCATTCCCGGCACCAGCAATGAGCAGGCGCCTGCTCTTCACGCACCGCGCATTGTCGCCGCCTGCGACACGCTTTTGTCGGGTGTGCATTTTCCAGCCGATGCCAGTGGTGGCGATGTTGCCCATCGCTCGCTGGCAGTTAACCTTAGCGATTTTGCGGCGATGGGTGCCCAACCACAATGGTTGTTATTGTCGCTTTGCCTGCCCGACAACAACCAGCAATGGCTGCAGCAATTTTCTGCCTGTTTAAGTGCGCTATGCGCTGATTTCGATTTGCGTTTGATCGGTGGCGATACAACGCGGGGCCCGCTCGCGGTAACTTTTACGGTGCTGGGTGCATTACCTGCGTTTGCTGGTGTTACGGGTTACTTGGCCAGGTCCGGCGCGTCGGCCGGAGAAGACTTATGGCTTAGCGGCTCACTCGGTGCAGCAGCAGCCTGGCTTGCACTGCACAGTGGCCAGCTGCCTGCCGGCACAAACTTAAGCATCGATAGCGCGGCATTAAGCGAGCTTCGGCAGCATTTCTATTCGCCAACGCCGAGACTGGCCCTTGGCCAGGGCTTGCTCGGTACCGCCAGCAGCGCTATCGACATTTCCGACGGCTTGCTTGCCGATGCGAGCCATTTGGCAAAATCCAGTTGCGTGAGTTTGCAAATTAATGGCGACAGCTTGCCATGCCATGCCGTATTAACCGAATATGCTAGTAGTAACGCAGTGCGAGCCTGGATGCTTGCGGGTGGTGATGACTATGAGTTGCTGTTTACCGCGCCGGCAGAAGCGCGCGAGCGCGTGCAGCAGGTAGCGCATCAAGCTCAAGTGCCGGTGAGTCGTATTGGGTGTGTCGTAGCTGATAGCAGCGCCAATCGGGTTGAGCTTCGCGGCGACGGTTGGCACTGGCCGGAGCGCACCGGCTATCGGCATTTTTGATTGCTTATATAAGTTGCACCAAAATTTTTGATCCATTACATGCAGGACAACGAAGCATGGCCAAGCAGCCGGATATAAAGTTTCTGTTCGATAACCCCGCGCACTTGCTTGCCCTTGGTTTTGGTTCCGGCCTTGCGCCGAAGGCGCCCGGAACCTTTGGCACGGCTGCGGCGTTACCATTTTGGTTAATCATTGCAAGCATGCCCGCTATCTACCAGTTAGGTTTTATTGTGCTGGGTTTTGCGATAGGTATTTTATTGTGCGAAAGCGCCGCGCGCGCGCTGGGTGTGCATGACCATGGTTCAATTGTCTGGGATGAATTTGTCGGGCTTTGGATTACCTTGTACCTGGTGCCGGACGGCTGGCTATGGATAGTGCTTGGCTTTTTGTTTTTCCGGTTTTTCGATATCGTGAAACCCTGGCCAATAAAAGTGCTGGACAGCAAGGTGGGCGGCGGCTTCGGCATTATGATTGACGATGTAGTGGCGGGGGTGATGGCAGGCTTGCTGTTGAAGTGGGCAGCGGTACTTATATAAATTTCTTTTCATAATATTTTCAATTCTTCGGCGCCAAGTAATAATGCCAAGCAATATAGTGGTGCTAAGCGGTGCGGGTATTTCGGCGGAGTCGGGCCTGCAAACATTTCGCGATAGCGGTGGCTTGTGGGAGGGGCATCGCGTAGAAGATGTCGCGACCCCCGAGGCATTCGCAAACAACCCTGGCAAAGTCCAGTATTTCTACAACCTGCGCCGCAGGCAATTGCAATCGCCCGAAGTGCAGTGCAATGCCGCGCATTCTGCGTTGGCAGATTTCGAGCGGCGATGGCCCGGCGAATTTTGCCTGGTTACCCAAAACGTAGACGATTTGCACCAGCGCGCGGGTTCTCGCAGGGTATTGCCTATGCATGGTGAGTTGTTGCGCTCGCGTTGCAGCGCATGCGCTGCGCTTGCCACTTGTACCATTGATCTCGACCAGCATAGCCGCTGCGAATCCTGCAATAGTATCGGCACCCTGCGCCCGCACGTGGTCTGGTTTGGCGAAATGCCACTGTATATGGATGAGATCGAGCAGGCGCTTGCCGCTTGCGACCTGTTCGTGTCGATTGGAACCTCGGCCGCTGTCTACCCCGCCGCAGGGTTTACACAAATTGCCCGCTCAGTGGGTGCCCGAACGGTAGAGCTCAACCTGGAACCCGGGCATACCGCCGCCCTGTTTGACGAAAGCGCCTACGGCGCGGCAACCAATATTGTGCCGCAGTACTTTTCCGGCCTGCTGGCGCAGGCCCCGCGCTAACATTTATTTTCCTGGTTCACCGCAGTGGCGCCAATCACCCGTGTGAGTGGCGCTGCTCGCCTATGGTAAAATTGTTCCTTTGCGGCGCCAAATGCGCCGCTCAATGACTTCGAGTTACTTCATGACTGATAACAGCAAGCAGGGTCAGGGTGAGCAAGGCAATGTGCCTGCACCGGTGTGTAATTTTGATGATGTGCAGTCTGCAGCCCATTTGCCCGATGGCTACACCGGCTCACCCGACGACATTGTAAAGCGTCATCTGTACCAACCGCCCACCACTGCTTTCGACCGGGATGAGTATGAACAGGCGCTAAAAACGATTGGGCCCCTGCTCGAAGAGCAGAATGCAATCGTCGTTGCGCACTACTACACCGACCCTGCGGTACAGTATCTCGCCGAGGATACCGGCGGTATTGTTTCCGATTCTCTGGAAATGGCGCGCTACGGTGCGCAGCACGATGCACAGACGCTGGTAGTGGCCGGCGTAAAATTTATGGGTGAGACGGCTAAAATTCTTAGCCCGGAAAAACGCGTGCTAATGCCTACGCTGGAGGCAACTTGTTCGTTGGATTTAGGTTGTCCTATTGAGGAGTTCAGCGCTTTTTGCGATGCGCACCCCGATCGCGAAGTAGTAGTTTATGCAAATACCTCGGCGGCGGTAAAAGCGCGCGCAGATTGGGTGGTAACGTCGAGTATTGCGCTCGACGTGGTTGATCACCTGGATGCGCAGGGCAAGAAGGTTCTGTGGGCGCCCGACAAGCACCTGGGCAGTTATATCCAGACTAAAACCGGCGCAGACATGTTGCTTTGGGACGGTGCCTGTATCGTTCACGATGAATTCAAAGCCAAAGGCATCCGCGAATTAAAAGCCCTGTATCCCGATGCGGCGGTGCTGGCTCATCCGGAATCGCCTGCGGCGGTACTGGCGTTAGCCGATTGCGTTGGTTCCACCACACAAATTATTAGCGCCGCGCAGACCCTGCCAAACGAGCGCTTTATCGTTGCAACCGACCAGGGTATTTTTTATAAGCTTTGCCAGATGGTTCCCGACAAGGAGATTCTGATTGCACCCACCGGCGGTGCTGGTGCAACCTGCAGAAGCTGTGCGAACTGCCCGTGGATGGCAATGAACGCGCTGGATAATCTGGCAGAGTCATTGGCCAGTGGCAGTAACGAAGTGCATGTTGATGCAGAATTGGCTGAGCGCGCGTTAAAACCACTGCGCCGGATGCTGGCCTTCAAATCGGTAACCGGCGATTAGCAAGCGCGCTTTACAGGCGTTCGGTGTCGCGCCTGATTTGTTGGATTTCGCGTAGGCGTTGCTTGATTTTTGCGGCCACTTGTACGTCATTGCCAGCAATGCGCAGTGCATATCCGAGCTGGGTTTGCGCTTGCGTAAGGTTGCCTAGCAGAATAAAAAATTCGGCGCGAGAAAAATGCAGCTGTAGTATATCGCCGGCCAGTCCCTGCACTTCCGCAAGCAAATACCACACATCCGGTTGTTTAGGGCGCGCTTCGGCCAGCGACTGCAGAACCGATTGCGCAGCCGTATACGCTTCATTTTGCATCAGCATTTTCGCCAGCATAATGCTTATTGCGTAGTTGTTCGGCGTAATGGCATACAGGTCACGTAGCCGCTGCGCAGCCTGCTGCTGTTGGCCCGCACTTTGGTCGATTTCTATATCCAGCAAGGTGTAGGCAATCCGGCCTGGAATGTCTTGCAAAAGCGGTTGCAGTGTTTTTCTTGCCTCGCGCCACTGCCCGCTGCGATTCAATGCCAACGCCAATGCATAGCGGGCGGTATCTGCTTGCTGCAGTAGCTCAATTTCGGGTTCGGCAGCATCTTTTATTTTTTCCCGGTTGCGCTGCAGCTCGTGCCTATAGTGTTTAATCAAGTCGTTCAACTTTTCCGCTTGTAAAACTGCCACACGAGCGCGCACTAAAAGATAATCGAGATCCTGTTCTTTGGGCGCGCCGGCCTGGCCGCGTGCCCGGTTCTCCGCATCGGCGATTCTGGCCTGGGTTACCGGGTGCGTGCGCAAAAATTCCGGAATACCTTCTCCATAAAGCCTGGCCGCAGCCTGCATTTGCTGGAACATCTCTGCAGCGCCAGAGGCAGGAAAGCCGGCCGCTACCATGGTTTGCATGCCGATGCGGTCTGCCTCCCGCTCATGCAGCCTGCTATAGCGCAGCTGGGAGTCGAGCGCGGCTGCCTGGCTGGTAGCAATGGCCGCGGTTGCCGCGTCGCCACTGCCGCTTGCGGCCAGCACGATGCCAGCGAGCATCCCGGCAATCGACGCAAAGTTGGCGCGACGCGCGGCTTCCACGCCGCGTGCGAAGTGTCGCTGCGAGAGGTGAGCCAGCTCATGGCTTAAAACCGAGGCGAGCTGGGCTGAAGATCGGGCGTGATCCAGCAAGCCGGTATGGATGCCTACCACGCCGCCCGGCACGGCAAAAGCGTTCAGGCTTGGGTTGTCGATTACAACAAGGTCAATATTGCGTTTTTCCAGCGCACTATGGCTGGCCAGCTCGTAGAGCAGGTTCTCCAGGTATTCGTATGTGAGCGGATCTTCAAACAGCATTACGCTGCTGCGAAGCGACCGCAGCCAGGCTTGCCCCAGCGTATGTTCCTCTGCGGGTGAAAATACGCCGCCGCCACCCTCGCCGAGCGCGGGCAACGACAGTTCGGCGTAGGCGCCGCGCAATGATGTGACCAACAGCAGGCTTGCACACAGCGTAGCGCGCAAGATGCGGTAAGCCTGCTTTAATTTAAACAGCGGCATGGCTGATGTTCGTACTGTTCAATGGCAAATCCAGCAGTTTTTACTGTTCATAGCTCGGCCCAGCTGTCAGCATTAGCGGCATTATATATACTGCGGCTGGCTTGATGTCGGCAGGGCGACGGCGTTTTACCAGTTATGCTGGCAAAGCCCGTAGCAGCTTTCTTTGATCATATACCGGTGCTCCGGTTCCGTTGCAGTTTTTTAGCTCGCAGGGCGGGGCAGTCGCACCCCGGCAGAATTGGAATATCGCATGGCGAACGTATTTAGAAAGTGGTACGAGCAGCGCTTTCACGATGAAGAAGCGATGCTGCTGCTGCTTATTCTCTGCACTGGCGTCGGTTTAATATTGTTTTTCGGCGAAATTCTAACGCCGGTGATTGCGGCGCTAGTACTGGCGTTTCTCTGCCAGGGCATGGTTAATTATTTAATGCGCTATAAGGTTCCGCACTTTTTTGCCGTGGTCGTATCGTTTATTTTTTTGCTGGTGCTGGAGTTTGCATCGGTTAGTGTTTTATCCACGCTGGTGCTTGGACAGCTGGATAATTTTATCAACGAGCTGCCTAAGTTAATTGTACTTTTACAGGAGCGACTCAACGAATTGCCCGAGCGATATCCGGCTGCGCTGTCCGAAGAGCAAGTTGCAGAGTGGTCTGCAGCGATGAACGCACAAATTGCCGATTTCGGCCAATGGGTGGTTACCTTTTCACAATCTAAAATTCCGAACTTGCTTAGTTTTCTGGTCTACCTGATCTTGGTGCCGGTGCTAGTATTCTTTTTTCTCAAAGACAAGGACAAAATTCTTGGTTGGTTTGGCGGGCTGCTGCCTCAGCAGCGACCATTATTGAAGCAGGTCTGGAATGATATGAATGGCCAGATGGCTAACTATGTTCGCGGCAAATTTATAGAAATGTTTATCGTGGGCGCGATTACTTATATCGTATTCATGTTTTTCGATCTGCGTTACGCGGCGCTACTCGCCATTAGTGTGGGCTTATCGGTAATCGTGCCCTACGTTGGCGCTTTCCTGGTAACTATTCCGGTATTGATGGTTGGCTATCTGCAATGGGGGCTAGGGCCCGAATTCGTAAAGTTATTTATTGCCTACCTGGTTGTGCAGCTGCTGGACGGCAACGTGCTGGTGCCCTGGTTATTCTCTGAAGCGGTGAACCTGCACCCGGTGGCAATATTGCTGGCAATCATGTTCTTTGGCGGTATCTGGGGCCTCTGGGGTGTGTTTTTTGCTATTCCGCTAGCTACCCTCATCAACGCGGTGCTAACCGCCTGGCCTACCTTGCAGTCAGAATTCAGCGCAACTTAATGCAAGCGCGAGCATTGTTTATGCGTTCCGGCATAGCACTACTATGCCTGCTTGTTGCTGCTTGCACGCTTTACTCGCCTGGCAATGGCGACGCGGTCGTCGTCAAGAGCCCCAACGATAGCCGCGAATTTCGCTATATCGAACTGCCGAACAAGCTCAAGCTATTGTTGATTAGCGACCCGGATGCGCAGCGTGCCGCGGCCTCACTCGATGTGCATGTTGGCTATCGCCAGGATCCCGAAAATTTTGCCGGGCTCTCGCATTTTCTTGAACACATGCTGTTCCTGGGAACGCGTGGCTACCCCGAGCCCGATGGCTGGAGCCATTTTGTAAGCCAGCACGGCGGTTCGCACAACGCCTATACCAGCTTCGAGCACACAAACTACTTCTTTTCGATTGGGCAGGAATTCCTGGATCCGGCGCTGGATCGATTCGTTGATTTTTTTGTGGCGCCGCTGTTTAACCAGGATTATGTGCAGCGAGAGCTAAAGGCCGTTGAAGCAGAGTACAGGGCAAGAATTGACGACGAGGCGCGGCGCATGCTCGACGCCATGCGCGAAGTGTTCAACCCCGCGCATCCGCTATCCAAGCTCAGCGGTGGTAATTTACAAACGCTGGACAAGCCAGGTATCCGCAATCAATTGTTGGATTTTCACCGGCAATGGTACGGTTCGGAGCGCATGAGCCTGGCCATTGTTGGGCCGCAATCGCTCGACGAACTGCAAGCCATGGCAGTGCCGCGTTTTAAAAAGGTGCCCAGCAAAAACACCGTGTTTCAAGCAATACAAGTTCCTCTTTTGCAAGAACAAGTGTTGCAAGAGCAGGTGCCACAAGAACAAGTATTGCAAGGGCAGTCTACTGCTGCAGCCGGGCTGTTGGCGGTACAAACCAAAAAGCCGCTTCGGGAATTGCAAATATCTTTTGAGATGCCCGACTTGCGCGAGCACAGCGATAGCAAGGCGCTGCACTACATCGGCAATGTACTCGGTCATGAAGGGCCGGGTAGTTTACATGCGGCATTGAAGGGCGCCGGGCTCATCGAGAGCTTGAGTGTCGGTACCAGCCTTAATTTTACCGGCGGCTCACTCTACCAAATTAAAATATCACTGGGCGACAAGGGTTTGCAGTCGATCGATAAAATTGTTGCTGCGCTATTTCATACGGTAGAAAAACTCAGCCAGGAGCTCGAACAAGCGCCGGAAAAAGCCCTGGCGCGTTTCGATGAGCAGCGCCAACTCTCCGAGTTGCATTTTCGCTACTACACAGCGCCGTCATCGCTTTCAAGTGCCAGTGCAGCCAGCGCCAATTTGCACTACTACGAGCCGCGGGACGTCATTTACGGCGATTACCGCACAGCGCATTTCGACGCACCGTTAATACAAAAGTTGCTACAGCGCATGGTGCCGCAGAACATGTTGCTGGTGCTGGCCAGCAACGAATTGCCAAGCGCGTTTTCTCCGGATCGTCGCAGCCAATGGTACAACAGCAATTACCGCTTTGGCGCTGCGCCTGCCGGCTGGCAGGCGCAATGGCAGTTGGCGCGGCAAGGCGCCATACCTGCGGGTATTGCTGCTGTCGAAATGCCCGCAGCAAATCGTTTTATTCCGCAAAGTTTTGCTTTGTATGACTCCCCAACGCCTGGCAGTAAAGTGCCGCTGCGCCAGCAGCAGGTGCCGGGTTTCGAAGCCTGGTACATGGTGGACGATGAGTTTGAGGTGCCAAGAGCGGATATCAGTATCGCGTTTTTATCGAAAGCGATAAGCGGGCGACCCCGGCATCGGGTGCTGGCGCATTTGTACGCGTTAGCGCTGGGCGAACAGCTGCAGCAATCAATCTATCCTGCCTACCTGGCCGGCATGAGTGCGTCTTTTTATCCTACGCTGCGCGGCTTCACGCTAAAGTTTGGTGGCTACAACGATGCATTACCGGCACTGGTAGACGAGGTAATCAGTACACTAACCAATGTTAGCGTTGATGAGCAGCGTTTCGGCGAATTGGTGGCTGAGTTGGAGCGGGGTTGGGCCCGCGATATGCAGGCCCTTCCGTACCAGCGCTTGGGCCAGGTAGTGTCATCGATATTGTACCCGCAGCAGTCGGATCGCCCGGCGCTTATTCAAGCATTGCGCACTGTGCGCTACGATGACCTGGCGCAGTTTAACCGGGAGTTCTGGCCCGGCAGTTATCAATTGATTATCGCGCATGGCAATATCAATACAGAATTACAAACGCAAATAAAAACTTCGCTGGATGCACTGCCTCGCTGCCAGTGCAGTCGCGATCAAATTAGCCCGCCGACAGTAACGCACTTACCTGCTGGAACCCGTGTGGAATCGCTTGCTATTGCACATCCCGATCACGCCCTGCTAGCCTATTTCCAGGCGCCTGATAATCGTATCGAGTCGGTTGCCGGCAGTATGCTGACTGCGGCCATTCTGGAGCCGCGCTTATTCGCGCAGTTGCGCACCCGGCAACAGCTCGGCTACATCGTCAACACAGGCTACATGGCTGTCTTCGATTGGCCCGGTATCAATGTTGTTTTGCAATCACCCCGGCATACGGCGCTGGCACTTAACGCAGCGGTCGAAGCCTACCTGGCGAGTTTTTTAGCAGACGGTGTCGATGCTGCGGTGTTTGAACACCATCGCAATGCGCTGGTTGCACGCCTGCGCGAGGATGACCCGAACCTGCACCGTCGCAGCGCCCGCCTTTGGCGCGCGTTAATGCTAAACCAGGATTTTGAGTATCGCAGCGCGTTGGCTACCGCCATGCAGGCAATGAGCTTTGATGATTGGCAAGTATTCGCCCGGAAACTGCTTAATAGCCAACAGCGGCGTGCTTTACAGCTACATTCCATCCAATAGCCGTATTCACCGCTTCGCACAACGCTTGCCGATCGGCTGCTTACAGCTGCCTACAAAACGCACATATTGAATAGCAAATACACGCCCGGCCTGCGCTGCGATCGGGCTATCCCAAAATTTAAAGCGTTCGTCTTAATCAAGTTTGGGCGTTGCTAGCGCCTGCACTACACTCTGCACGTATCCGCTTTATAGGGCGCAACGTGCGCCAGGCAATTTGGCGCCATGTCCCCACCAGTAAAAGGTTATTTTGCATGCAAGATAAGGATAGTGACGGTTTGGAAACGCAGGAGTGGCTGGAGTCGCTCGATGCAGTTATCGACCACGGCGGCAGGGGCAGGGCGGCCTACCTGCTCACGCGGCTGGCCGAGCGAGCCATGGACAAGCGCGTGCAGCTGCCACCCGCAATCACCACGCCCTACCGCAATACGATATCACCTGAAAATGAAAAGCCGTTGCCCGGCGACATGTTTATGGAGCGCCGCATCCGCTCGTTAACGCGCTGGAACGCGCTGGCGATGGTGATGCGTGCCAACGACAACGACGAAGGCCTGGGTGGACATATCTCCAGTTTCTCATCTGCGGCCACGCTGTATGACGTGGGCTACAACCATTTTTTCCGTGGCAGCAACGAAGAGGGCGAAGGCGACCTGGTTTACTACCAGGGCCATATTTCGCCGGGTATCTATGCGCGCTCATTTCTGGAGGGGCGCTTGAGTGAGGAGCAGCTCGACAGTTTCCGCCGCGAGGTCGACGGCAACGGGCTTTCCTCCTATCCACATCCCTGGTTAATGCCTGACTACTGGCAGTTTCCTACCGTGTCTATGGGGCTTGGCCCGATCCAGGCCATCTACCAGGCACATATCATGAAGTACCTGGACAAACGCGAATTGGCACCGCGCGACGATCGCAAAGTGTGGTGCTTTATGGGTGACGGCGAATGTGACGAGCCCGAGTCACTCGGTTCGATTGCAATGGCCGGTCGCGAGAAACTCGATAACCTTATTTTTGTTATCAACTGCAATTTGCAGCGCCTCGACGGGCCGGTGCGTGGTAACGGTAAAATCGTGCAGGAGCTGGAAGGCGTCTTTCGAGGCGCGGGCTGGAACGTGCTGAAAGTGCTGTGGGGCGGGCTATGGGACCCGCTACTCGACCGCGATGAAACCGGCTTGTTGCAACAGCGCATGGATGAAGTATGTGATGGCGAGCTGCAAAATTACAAGCACAACGGTGGTGCTTACACGCGCGAACACTTCTTTGGCAAGTACCCCGAGTTGCTAGAACTGGTTAAAGACCTTAGCGACGATGAGATTATGAACCTGAACCGTGGCGGGCACGATCCGGCCAAGGTTTACGCGGCCTATGCTTCCGCCTCATCACACCGGGGCCAGCCAACGGTCATTTTGGCGGGCACGGTGAAAGGCTATGGTACAGGCGAGGCCGGTGAGGCACACAACGAAACGCATTCGCTAAAAAAACTCGACAAGGAAAGCCTGAAGCAATTTCGCGATCGCTTTGCGGTTCCTCTAAACGACGAAGAGCTGGAGCGCGTACCGTATTACAAGCCCTCACCAGACAGCCCTGAAATTCGCTACATGAACG